>CALGTK010000196.1 GCA_937904325.1 uncultured Planctomyces sp. | reverse complement strand
ATTGAAAATTCGCGATTTCCGCTTGCTGGAACAGTATGGTCTGATGCCGCAGTCCAAACGCGGGCTGGCTGCGAGTGAGGTGCCGGATCGTGATAGAGGATCCTGGTCGGCGGCGAGCCGATTGCTGTCGCGAATGAAGTTGAGCGAACGGAACAAAGCGTTTGGCGAGTACTCGTGCGTTTTTATACGATGCTGCATGAGCGACTTTATCGAGCGATATCTTTCCAGGACTGTGAAAAACTCTTCCAGGTTTCCTGTCCAGAGATGATTCGGTTTCAGGTTTTTTCAAGCGCCGTCGAGTATGCTCGTCAAATAATCGAGTCACCAGAATTCCCTGAATCATCACCATGACGATCTAACCGTTCTGATCCGAGTGCAAAATGTCCGAGGTCATACCGAACAACTCATCTGAGGACCAAAGCCAGTCGCTACACGGTGTAGACCTGGAATCAATGCATGAAGTATTTGAGCCTGCGTGGATGAAAATACCCTACTCGGATCTGCGAAATTACATCAGCACACATTGCGTGCAGGCTGACAGCGAATCCCGGACAACTGTGACGGTCCAGTTGATTCGGATTGACCTGGCACATCGCTGGAAGACTGATGGAGATGCTCCGGTCGGCGATCCCCTACCCACTCGTCCTCACGTCAATGACTACGTGACGACTCTCACTGAATTCAGAGACACCGAAGAGGTGCCGATCGAACTGCTGGCATTTGAGTTTCGTGTCCGACATCTCTGGGGCGATGGCCCAGGAATCAAAGACTTCACCGGACAGTTTATGCCGAAACAGAGAGCTGCGTTGCAGGATGCATTTAAGAAAGTGACGTCGAACATTTCGGTGCAGGCCAGTCAGAACTTTCCACATGACCAGAACGCCGGTGCAGATGGCGCCATTCCAACATCAAAGATGGGTGGCGATATGAACGGGTGGCGATATGAATAGTGCCGAGAAATCTTTTAGCAGCCTCAGCAAAGGCATGCAGATTTCCCACTACAGCTTGCAGAGGCAAATTGGAAAAGGTGGATTTGGAGTTGTCTTCGAAGCAGTCAATCTCGATCGCCCCTACCAGCAATGTGCCATCAAGCTGATCAGGCCCGACCGGGTCGCTTCTCCGAAACTTGCCGAACGCTTCAAACAGGAGATCGCCACGCTCACCGGGTTGTCTCATCCGAATATTGCTTGCGCCACCGATTCCGGTGAATGGAAAGGCGTGCCTTACCTCATTCTGGAGTTAGTCGTCGGTCCATCAGTTAGCCGTCTGGTGCAGAGAAAGTCAGGGCTGACAATTGCTGACGCGTGTGAGATCGTCAGGCAGACGGCAATTGGTTTGCAGCACATTCACGAGAAAAAACGCACTCACCGTGATCTCAAACCATCGAACCTGATGGTCACGTCTGATGGCACAATCAAAATTCTCGATCTGGGTATGGCACGGCTGACCGACATTGAAGATCAGGAGGAGCGGTTGACGGCTATCGGCGACGTGATGGGCACGCCGGATTACATGGCTCCAGAGCAATGGCACGACTCCAGTCAAGTGGACATTCGGGGCGATATCTACAGCCTCGGTTGCACACTCTATTGCCTGCTTACCGGCCATGCCCCTTTCGCGGAATCAGGTCAATTCGATCCAGTTGTTAAAATGAGGGCGCATTCTGAATCGCCCATTCCCGACATCACCACTCAACGAGGCGACGTACCAGAAGCTATCCGAGACCTGATCACTGAATGTATGGCCAAGAAGCCAAAAGATCGACCAGCAGAACCGCAGGCTGTTGTAGACCGGTTAACGCAATTTGTCGCCGGTTCCAAGCTGTCCGCTCTTAATGAACAACTCAATCATCCACGTACTCCGCACCTGAACCAGGCAATTGATGATTCGGCTGTCGCTGATTCGGCCTTCGAAGCGACGTTGATCCCGCACGGTCCGGAACTGCACGAAACGCACGCTGAGCAAAGCATCAAGCCACAAGGAGCGTCGAGTTCTGCAGGCAAGCAGAGTGTGGGTTCGGCCATACGAAGTTATTCGGCCAGCGGAAGTGTTGTCCTGACCCCACGTCAGGTGACTTATGGAAAAATCATCGGCAAGGATGATGCCGAGTACGAAATCGGAGACAAGCTGGGCGAAGGCGGCATGGGCGCGGTCTATCGAGCACGTCAGGGATCGGTTGATCGTGGTGTCGCTCTGAAAATGGTTAAGAAGAATCAGGCGACTGCGGATGCTCAGTCCCGGTTTCTGGCGGAAGCCGTCGTCACCGGTGCGCTGGAGCATCCCAACATCGTGCCGATCTACGATCTCGGCGTGAACACAGACGACGAACTTTTCTATGCGATGAAAGAGGTACAGGGGCACGCATGGACCGACTCGATCGACAAAGTCGATCTTAATGAAAACCTGGAAGTGATCGTCAAAGTCGCCGACGCGATCGCGTTTTCACACGAGAAAGGTGTCGTCCATCGCGACCTTAAACCCGACAACATCATGATTGGCCAGTTCGGTGAAGTCGTCGTGATGGACTGGGGTCTGGCACTGCCAACAGACAAGTTTGAAAAGCCGGGACTGCCGGTCACTCAAGGGCTGGCGGGAACGCCGTCATACATGGCTCCCGAAATGGCAGACCTGTCGCTCGCTCCAATCGGGCCGGCCGCTGACATCTACCTGCTGGGAGCGTTGCTGTTTCGGGCTGTCACAAAGAAACCACCTCATACTGGAAAGACTGCTCACGCGGCGTTGCGCGCTGCCGCCATCAACACCATTCAGTGGCCTGACGCTGGCGACGACAGCTACGACGAAGAACTGCTCGACGTCGCGAGAATGGCGATGGCGACTCGCCCGGAAGACCGCTACACGTCGGCGACCGGATTCAAACAGGCGCTGCGCGACTATCGGTCACATTCCGAAAGCCGTCGCCTGACCGAATCTGCCATCAACGAACTGACGACCGCAGAAACCAGTTCCAGTTATCGAAGCTTCGAACGGTCAATCGCAGGGTTGGAAGAAGCAATCAAGCTGTGGGCTGATAATGTTCGAGCAGCCGAGACGTTGCAGACTGCACGCTTACGATACGGGCAGGCTGCTTTTCAAAAGGGCGACCTCGACCTTGCTGAACTGCAGCTCGACGAAAACGATCCTGCCCATGCCGAGCTGTTGAAATCGATTTACGAAACACGAGCCGATCGGGATGCTCAGGCAAAACGGCTACGGCGACTGAAACAAACAGCGACCAGTCTGGCAGCGGTCGTGTTCCTGACCGTCAGCGTTTCCGCGGTGATGATTAACTCGGCCCGCAACAAAGAAAAGACAGCAAAGGAGCAGGAAGCCATCGCAAAAACGGAAGCCGTACATCGCTTCCGCGAGTCACAGTCTACGATCGCTGAACTGTCACAACTCGCCGACGCATTAAGTGATTATCCACTTGCCCAGGCTGAGCGGAAGCAACTGTTGAAAGCCGTGGCGGATTACTACGACCGTCAGACGAGCAAGCAGAGCGACGT
>CALGTK010000195.1 GCA_937904325.1 uncultured Planctomyces sp. | reverse complement strand
GTGCGACTTGACGCAATTGTCGGCCGTTGACGCTCAGCATTCAACAAAGGCGAGCGATCGAATCTTTGTGGGTCAAAGTGCGACTTGACGCAATTGTCGGCCGTTGACGCTCAGCATTCAACAAAGGCGAGCAGTTTCAGCGAACCGAGCTGAGAAAATAGTCGCTTCAATTTTCGCGGCGATCCAGATAGCTTCACGGCATAACTTACATGTCGCGTCCGCCAAGTCGCGTTCGTTAGTAATTCCTCGTTTCAAAATTTGATCAGAGTGCCATGTCGACTATTTACAGCTCAATTGATTACTCAAACTGTGCCTTCAGCTGGAAACCAGGAAAATCGCCATTCGTGATTGTCTGTATTGGGCTGGTAATTTCCGGGTGTACGCAGTCTGGCAGCGAAGAATCGGCCGTTCCGCCGGTGCCTGTTGCCGAGTCCGCATCTGCCGAGACGCCAGCGACGGAGTCCGGTGGTGCTGATGGCGAGTCGACGCATCGTCATTACGAAGGAATTGGATTCGCGATTCCAAACTCGTGGCAGGAGATTCCCAACGTGAAGATGATTGATTCGAAATACATCATTCCGTCCGAGCAAGGTGACATGGAGATGACGCTGACGTCGATGGGCGGCGGTGCTGAGGGGAACATAAATCGGTGGATTGGACAGATCGGACGTGACCCAGGCGAAGAGCCCAGCCTTTCAACGATCGAAGTCGCCGGTATTAAATCACGCATGGTTGATGTTCGAGGCTCGTTCAATTCGACCGTCGGTGACAACAAAGGACCACAGGAAGACTGGCGTTTAATTGGGCTCGTTATCCCGATGCAGCGAGACTTCACGATGAAGCTGGTGGGGCCTCGCGAGGCAGTTGTCGAGTTTAAGGACGAGTTGGATGCATTTCTTAAATCGGCCCACACGGATCACTAACAGTCCATTGTAGAATGAGCAGGCCGGATCGAGGAGTGAAGCGACGCTGTTCCTGTATCTGTGATTTAAGGTGGATTTGTGATTACTGGAGCGAAGTAGCGTTTGTTCCGGCATACGCTCTTCGCACATGAACCATCTGCCAGAGATTGAAGTGCCAACATGAAGCTAACATTTCACGGCGCGGCGGGCGAGGTCACTGGAAGTCAGCATCTGATCGAAGTGGGCGATCGCCGCATCCTGTTAGACTGTGGGTTGTTCCAGGGGCATCGTGCCGAGTCGCGGGCGAAGAACGAGCAGTTTCATTGCCAACCGGCAGAACTTGATGCAGTGATTCTTTCTCACGCTCACATCGACCACAGCGGAAATCTGCCAGGACTCTACAAAGCCGGATTTCGAGGCGACGTTTTCTGCACGGCCGCGACAATGGATGTCGCGCAGCTAATGCTGGAAGACAGCGCAAAAATTCAGGAAGAAGATGCGCGGTATCTAGCCGGGAAGTTTGGGGATGGTCACCCGGGAACCGAGTCTCTTTATACTCGTGAGCACGTTGAGGCTCTGCTGAAACAGTTTCAGCCGTTAAGTTTTCATGAGTGGCACCAACTGGCTGAGGACGTGCGGATTCGGTTTTCAGATTCGGGTCACATTCTCGGTTCAGCGATCGTCGAAATCGAGATACTCGAAAACGACGAGAGTCGACGAATTGTTTTTACGGGGGATCTTGGACGCCGTGGCCTGCCGCTGCTGCGCGATCCGGAAGTCGTCGAAGGCTGCGATGTTCTCATTACAGAATCGACATACGGAAACCGTGTTCACCCTTCAGCCAGCGATATCAAGGGCGAGCTTCTGCGCATTATCACAGAAGCGTCGATTGTCGGCGGGCGAGTGATCATTCCCGCGTTTAGTCTCGGACGGACTCAGCACCTTGTTTACTTTCTGAACGAACTGCACAACGAAGGTACACTGCCGAACGTTCCGATCTTTGTCGACAGCCCATTGGCTCGACGAGTCACACGAGTCTACCGCGACCACAAAGACATTATGGATGCCGAGGTTCAGGAGTTGCTGCGGCACGATCAGGATCCGTTTGGCTTTCCGGGCATGACTTACGTGGCGACGCAACGCGAGAGTATGGAGCTGAACCATCGGCAGGGGCCGTTCGTCGTGATCTCGGCCAGCGGTATGTGTGAGAGCGGCCGCGTCGTGCATCACCTGAAGCATGCCGTTTCGAATCCGGAAAATACAATCGTGCTAATTGGGTTTCAGGGGCGTCACACGGTCGGCCGGAAAATTGCGGAACGGCAGCCGTATGTGAATTTCTTCGACAAAGAGTATCCTCTACGTGCCAATGTCGAGGTGCTCAGTGGCTTGTCGGCACATGCCGATGCTCAGGACTTTCGATGGTGGTTCGAAAAAATGCACGCGACGTCAAGCATCGGGCAGGCATTCATTGTTCACGGCGAGGAAGAGCAGGCACGTGCTCAGGCACAGGTGCTGGAAGAATTCTGCGATGAGCCGCCGATCATTCCGGAGCAACACGTCGCTTACGAAGTTTAATGATCTGTCGATCAAGAATTGAAATTCGAGCAAGGCTGCCAGCAAGTGAATTGGGACGACCTGAGAGGACACCGCGATCAGATCGAGATGCTGCGGCGATCGATCGCGCGCGGGCGGCAGGCTCATGCGTATTTGTTTGCCGGATCACCGGGGATCGGCAAATCACGGTTTGCCCGCATCTTCGCTCAGAGTTTGTTCTGCGAGAATCATGTGGATACAGAGCTGCTGGCGTGTGGGGACTGTTCGCCGTGCCTGCAGATGACCGCTGGCTCGCATCCCGACTTTTTTGCGATTGGTTGCCCGGAAGGAAAGAACGAAATTCCCGTCAGTTTGTTTTCTGGCGATAAGGAACGTCGCGGTCAGGAAGGGCTCATTCACGATCTGTCATTGCGTCCGATGGCTGGGACGCGGCGGATCGCCGTCCTTGACGACGCTAATCGCATGAATGAGGAAGGCGCGAATGCGCTGCTCAAAACGCTCGAAGAGCCGCCGCCTGATTCGATGCTGATTCTGATCGCCGAGAACCTCGACGCGATGTTACCGACGATTCGGTCGAGATGTCAGCTTGTTCGATTTTCATCTCTGGCGGCAAGCGACGTTGCTGACCTGCTGATTGAAAACGAAATCGCGTCAACATCTGAAGAAGCGTCTGCGGCTGCGGGTATGTCAGAAGGCAGTCTGCATATTGCATCGCAATTGCTGAATCCGGCATTGAGATCTCTGCGACTGAAATTGTACGACGCTCTGGCTACAGCAGTTCCGCGACCGATCGACGTCGCAAAGGCAATGACAACCGGCATCGACGAACTCGGCGGTGGCACCAACGAACAACGTAGAAACGCCGGCTGGCTGATCAGGTTTGCTCAGGAGGTTTATCGGCAGGTCGTGCTGCAGCTTTCGGGAGACAACGTTCCGAGTGGCTCCGGAACTGAGGTCGTAGGCCGATTTACGATGCTGCTTGCATCACGAGGGGCAAAAGGTCTCGAACTGGCGATGGAACTTTTTGACCGGTGTGTTCTCGCCGAAGACCATATCAGTTGGAACGTTGCTCCAGCGAAGACTATGGACGCGCTGTTCAATGATCTTGCCAGAACGACTCGAATTCGGCTTCAAGCGACTCGGTAGTTAGTTTGCGGAACCTCAGAACTCAGACTCGAAATCGGAAACAGGTGACGCGCTATGAGTGTCGAACTTCCCGAACCACTGGACGTGATCGCCGTGGGGGCACACCCGGACGACGTTGAAATCGCCATTGGCGGAACGTTGGCTTCGCTGGTTCGGCAAGGGTATCGAGTTGGCATCATTGACCTGACAGATGGCGAGCCGACACCCGGCAGTCCCGGTCCGGAAGTTCGTCTGGCTGAGGCTAAGCAGGCAGCTGAGATCCTGGGCGTGCAGGTCCGGGAAACCCTTGCACTCCCGAACCGACGACTGTTCGATTGTTTTGAAGCGAGAGTCGAACTGGGCAAAGTGTTTCGTCGATACCGTCCGAAGATTGTTCTGGGGATCGCTGGAAAGACTCCGATGGCGTCGCCGGATCACTGGCAGGCGGCTCAGATAACAGATGCGGGTGTTTTTTACTCGCGTCTGACAAAGTGGGATGCCGATTTCGACGGATTGCCGGTCCATACGGTGTCGAAGCAGCTCTGGTATCCGTTAGGATTTCGCACGCTGGAGCCCCCGTCCGGGTCCGGCCATTTTGTCGTAGATATTTCTGAGACGTTCGACGTAAAATTGGATGCCGTAAGGGCCTACAAAACTCAGTTTCCGCCTCATAAACAGCAGGTCTTCCGACTTGTAGAGGGGCAGAACAGGTTGTTCGGGACGAGTGCCGGTTTTGAGGCTGGCGAGATGTTGATTTGCTCCACGACTCTGGGCGTCACGGATCTTGTCAAAACCGTTCTTCCGTAAACGGAGCATGTAAGCCGGCTTTTGACTGAATTGTGAAATCAACGAGCTGCCATCTGAGGTATTCTGGCCGCAGTTTTCGATGGCGGGACTTCGAGAAACTCTGAGACTCCACTGGCTAATCTAATATGCTGAAATTGAAATACGGTCACCAGTGCGTCACCGGCAACTTTCGTGAGAACAACGAAGATGCCTGCGTGGTTGACGAATCCGGGCGGTTTTTCATCGTCGCCGATGGAATGGGCGGTCAGGCTGCTGGCGAAAAAGCCAGCGAACTGGCAACCGAAATTGTGCCACGGAAGTTCGACCAGTTGATTGATTTTACGTCGGATGTCGGCGAGACCCTGACGAAGAAGATCGACGAGGCCGTTGGGGAAGCGAACTCAGAGATTCTTGCACTTAGCGAAGTCGACCCGTCATACCACAACATGGGAACGACGATCGTCTTCATCGTAGTTTCCGGCGGAAACTTCTATGTTGGCGGGATTGGCGACAGCCGCGTCTACCGTCTCTGTGACGGCGAGTTGACCCAGATGACGACCGACCACTCGCTCACACGTGCTCTGGTCGAAGCTGGTACGATTTCTGAAGAAGAAGCGGCAACGCATCGCTACCGAAACGTCCTGTACCGCTATCTTGGCTCGAAAGAGGGTGGCACCGGCACGGAATCTAAAGAGCACGCCCCACAGTCGGGTGATCGCTACCTGATCTGTTCAGATGGTGTCACAGACGGACTCGACGATTCGAAAATTAAATCCGTCCTTGCCGCGAACGACGAACCGCAGCAGTGTGCCGAGGCGATGGTACAGGCAGCTCTCGACGGCGGGTCGAAGGACAACGTTACCAGCGTGATCGTCTACGTTGAGTAGCGTTGCCCAGTAGCGGCAGGTCAAAGTTGAAATGGCAACATTTCGTAGATAAGTCCGAAGTCTTGCAAGCCAGGTTCTGACTCAAAACAACGCTGACGTTGCCTGAAGGCAACGCTCCGGCGGATTCGGAGCCGTGTGCCGATGGGAGCCAGCCTGAATTTCTGCGCGGTGAAAGAGCCTTTTCTAAAGCTTGCAGCGTGGTTTTTTCTTGCCGCCCGGATGTAGAATGGGAGAGTTCCGGCAAACTGCTACGATTACGTTGAGTCTGCGGCTTTCGTATTCTCGGTGGTTATTTCGTGGGGTGGGTCCGTCGATGCGCCGGAACAGGAATCAATGCCACCTACTGCGATGATGGAGTCGGCAAAGCTGACGGCGCATCACAGAAGTCACACATCCGAAATCTCGTCGATTGTGCATAATCAGGATAAGAATTGCACATCGCGAGTCGGCTCAAATCACCAGGCGCAGGGACTGACAGATGAATCGATTGCGGATTTCCATGCTGGGCGGCTTTGCCGCGATACTCGCTCTTTTCGGAACGACTGCTTCTACAGCTGTTGCTCAGTCGCGGCCGGACTTTCCTCCACACGCGACCGTCCTCGCTGATTACACGAAGATCGTGTCAACGACGGACGGAAAGCGATCGCTTTACACGATGTACAAGCACAAGAAAGAGCAGAAGCTGCTGGCGGAATTGCCGGCCAGCTTCACGTCGCAAAAGTATTTCCTGGCGCTGACGGTTGCTGCTGGTGACGAATTTGCCGGGCTTCAGCAAGGCGATCTCTACTTCTACTGGCGTCGGTATGGCAAACGTCTGGCGATGATTCAGCCGAACGTTGAGCACCGTTCAACAGGCGACAGTGAATCGCGAGCTTCGGTCAAACGCCTTTTCACCGACCGAGTTCTGCTTGACACTCCGATCCTGACGATCGGGCCAACCGGCGGGCCGGTCATCGATTTAAACTATCTGTTCGTTTCGCAGTCATCAGCGTTCTTTGGCAGTGCCGGTCGAATCAACAATTCGTCCCTCGTCACGATCAAGAAGGCAAAGGCGTTTCCGAAGAACATCGAAGTCGCGATTGAAGGGCCGACTTCCGGCAGCGTCAGCCTCTTCGGAGGCCGAACTCCAAACGGCCAGTTGAAGACGCTGCACTATTCGCTCAGCTTGATCACGCCAACACCAGGCTACAAACCACGGGTTGCCGATCCACGAATCGGATACTTTACGACAGGTTACACAGACCTTGGCAAGTACAAGGACACCGAAACGCGAACTCGCTACATCAACCGATGGCACCTGACCAAACGCGATTCGTCGCTATCGCTCAGTCCGCCGGTCAAGCCGATTCGGTTCATCCTTGAGCACACCGTGCCGGTTCGATATCGACGCTGGGTGACAGAGGGAGTTTTGCATTGGAACAAAGCTTACGAAAAGATCGGGTTTCTAAACGCGTTGGAAGTGGATTTCCAGGATGCTCCAACTGGCCGCAACATGGACCTCGATCCTGAGGATGTTCGGTACAACTTTATTAGATGGCTGAACAACAACATCGGCACGGCAATCGGTCCCAGCCGAGTGAACCCACTGACCGGCGAAATCCTCGATGCGGACATCATTCTGACTGATGGCTGGATTCGCCATTACCACGGACAGTTCAGCGAAATCCTTCCGGCTGTTGCCATGGAAGGATTTAATGCCGAAACGATGGCATGGCTGGCGGATCATCCAAATTGGGATCCGCGAGTACGACTCGCCAATCCAAACAAACGTCGAGACATCATTCGTCAGATTCAGCGAGACGCCTTTAAACCGTTGGCAGGTCACCCTGCCGGGAACGTTGACGCGACAATGCTTGGTGACAATCCATATGACGGATTGATCGGTCGGACCAGTCAGGTCAATGGTTTGTGCATGGCGACTCAGGGGAAATCGATCGATCTTGCTCTGATGCAAATGCATCTCGCCCTTCTTGATGACGCTGGTGAAGACGACGACAAGAAGAAAAAGAAGAAAGAGTCCGACGACAAGGAAGCGAAGAAGGAAGACGTAGACAAAAAAGACGACGATAAGGATGAGGACGCTGACGAGAAGAAAGACGATGACAAAGAAGAGGCCAAGGACGAAGAAAAGAAAAGCGACGACGACTCTGAAAAGAAGAAAGAGGCGAAGAAGCCTGCTGAAAAATTACCGATGCTTGATAGTATGCCTGAGTCGTTTATCGGGCCACTGATTGCCGAGCTCGTCGCACACGAAGTTGGTCACACACTCGGCCTGCGGCACAACTTCAAAGCGAGCAGCGTTTATTCCTTTGACGAGATGAACAGCGACGACATCAAAGGCAAGAAGCCACTGGCAGGCTCTGTGATGGATTATATTCCGATCAACTTGCGAGCCGATGGTAAGCCACAGGGTGACTACACGATGATCGGAATTGGCCCGTACGACGAATGGGCCATCGAATACGGTTACACCCTTTCCAGCGATCTGAAATCAATCGTTGCTCGAGTCAACGAACCGGAGCTTGTCTACGGTACTGATGAAGAAACTGGTGGTCCGGATCCACGTGCCAGGCGGTACGACTTCACGAAAGAGCCTCTGGACTACGCGAACAATCAGATCCAACTGGTGCGGAAGCAACGTGAGGGACTGATTGACAAGTTCGTCAAAGACGGAGAAAGCTGGGCACGTGCTCGGCACGGATATGAATTGTCACTTTCGTTGCAACTTAGGTCCGTCAGCATGATGGCCAACTGGCTAGGTGGAGCGTTGACGACTCGCGCTTTGAAAGGCGACAAAAAATCGGGCAGACCAGTCGAAGTCGTGTCTGTCGAACGGCAAAAAGCAGCGTTGGAATTCGTCATCGAAAATACGTTCTTCGACGATGCGTTCGGTCTTTCGCCGGAATTACTGGCTCACCTTTCGGTCGACAAATGGTTGGATGGCGGTTCGTCTTTCAGGGCGTTCTCGAACGAAGCAACCTACCCGGTTCATGACACCATCATGGGCATCCAGGCTTCAACGCTGACGATGGTCATGAATTCGACGACTCTGCGTCGAATTTACGACAACGAACTTCGAATGCCGGCTGACCAGGAAGCTCTCACGCTTCCCGATGTACTGGAGTCTTTGACGGATGCAATCTGGCAGGAACTCGAAAAGGCTCCCAACAAGCAATACACCGCGCGAGTACCGCTGATCTCGAGTCTCCGACGTAACCTGCAGCAGGAACATCTCGAACGACTTGTCGATTTGAGTATCCCGGGCTCCGTTAGTACAGAAGCTTACAAGCCAATCGCTAACCTGGCGTCATTCGAGCTCGATCGCATTCTTAAAAGGATCGACAACGTGCTTGCTAAGGGCGGAAACAAACTGGATCCTTACACTCGGTCACACCTTGCCGAACTGAAGGAGCAGGTCGAAAAACGACGCGATGCTCAGTTCATCTATAACGCCAAGGCAGTCGGTGGCGGAAACGCGTTTGGTGGCTTGCTGTTCTTTGAGGAAGAGGAGCGGAAGCGACAGGAATAAGTGGAGCAGCCTCGCTAACGCTGCCCGTATCTATTCGATAGCTGAATGAATTCACCCCGGTCGTTACTTGTAACTGCCGGGGTTTTTACCTGGATACTCAGGCCGTAAAACTTGAGATGTGAACCGCATAAGGACTTGCCTGCAATTCAACATCCGCCATGCGATGTTGTTCCGTTGTCGGTGGTGCGCAACAATGGGCACTGCTTACTAAGATCGCCTTAACAGTTCTGAATTTCGAGGCTGACAATGGCAATACAGCAGTCGGATTCGCCGCTTTCCCGCCGCACGATGCTGCAGGCGGGGTCGATAGGTCTGCTGGGACCGTCACTTTCTCAATTGGCGACGGCCGGAGCGAGTACCGGGAAAGCAAAGTCAGTTCTGTTTGTTTTTCTGACTGGGGGACTGTCGCATCAGGACAGCTTCGATATGAAGCCGAACGCTCCGGACGATGTGCGAGGCGAGTTTATCCCGGTTTCGACGGCAACTTCCGGATTGCAGATTTGCGAGCACCTGCCCTTGCTGGCACAGCGGACCAGCGATTACGCACTCGTCCGTTCCGTCGCGACCGAGAGCAGTGGCCACGAGATCGCATGCCACATGCTGTTGACGGGTCGGCTGGATTTACCTCCCGGATTCAGCACTCGAGACTCTCCGAGTCCGAACGAGTGGCCGTCCATTCCGTCCCAGGTCACTTACGCACTTCGAAACAACACCGGCCTGCCATCGTCAGTTGTTCTGCCGCAGCCGAGTGTTAACGAAGCCGCCCGTTTTCGCCCCGGGCAGTATGCCGGACGGTTAGGACCGAAATGGGAAGCCTGGCATGTGGATATTGCTGCCAAATGTTCCCTTGGAAATGGTGCGTGCCCCAATTGCTTCCGCTTTGACGATGATGAGTTCGACCACGTTGCGCCATCAGTTTTTGCAACACCGATGCTGACGCTGCCCGAAGGTGGGCGTCTTCGTCTCAACGATCGTGTCGGACTGCTTTCAACAATCGAGAAACAACAAAGGGGTCTCGAACAGGATGCTGAAGTTAGACGACTCAACCTGAGTCGTCAGCAGGCGGTGTCGGTTCTCGCAGATCCTGAAACGCGGCACGCATTCGACGTCGAAAACGCCGATCCGAAGTTGATAAACCGTTATGGGCATAACAAGTTTGGTTTGTCTTTGCTTATGGGGAAGCGATTGATTGAAGCTGGTGTGAACCTGGTCCAGGTCAACCTTGGGAAGAATTCGAGTTGGGATACTCATCGACGCAATTTTATCAACCTGAAGCGAAATCTGTTTCCGTATTTTGACCAGGGTATTTCCGCATTGCTGGACGATCTGAAAGAAAGCGGTCTGCTGGAGGAAACTCTGGTTGTCATCACTGGCGAGTTTGGCCGAACCCCAAAAATCAACAAAGACGCCGGTCGCGATCACTGGGGCCCCGTTATGACGTCAATGTTTGCTGGCGGAGGCGTCAAAGGCGGAAACGTCCTCGGGGCGACGGATGACATCGCCGCCTATCCGGTCGACGGTAAAGTAACGGTTGAAAATATTGCCGGAACGATGTTCTCAGCGTTGGGCATTCCTCGCGACACTGAATGGGATGACTTCGACGGACGCCCCCACAGCATGTACCGCGCCGAGCCGATCCACGAGCTTTTCTAGGAAGTCGGAATAATTGCTTTTCAGACTCCGTCGAAGTGGCAACTTTTCGCGTACTGGAGCGTCACTTTTGTGGTCCCAGCATCTACTTGTGTATTTGGGCCGCTCTCTAAACTCTTAGAAGGAAAACTTTCCACCGTGAAATCACTTCTTAGACTCACTGTTACTTCTTCCCTACTCGCAGCGTTTGTTGCCAGCAACGCTGCCGCTCAAGTAACGTCGTTGAAGTTTAATGATTCGAAACCTCAGCATTACAAGCTGACAGCGCGAGCCAGCGAGCTTGATTCACGAGTGAAAGCTCACTCGGACATCGCCTTTCTTATCGACACGAAGGACGGAAAGCCGGCCGACATTCAACAAGCGGCTGTCGATACGCGAGTGGCTCCCCGTGGAAAACTCGTTATCTGGCTGATGGGGCACAACGAGCCGTTGTTCGATCGTCTGAATTCGTACGGCCTGCACGCTATCCGAGTTCACTATGCCAACAGATGGTTCGGTATCAAGTGTCGAGAGAATCCCGTTGGTGAGCATTGCCGGGGCAATATTCGCCTTGAAGCGGCGACGGGGATGGACTTCAGTGACAACGTCGAGATTCCCACGCCAGACGGAATGATGGAGCGGGCGCTCCAGTTCGTGAAATGGCTGGCTAAGAAGAATCCGCAGGCCGACTGGAGCCACTTCCTCAGCCAAGACGGACAGGGCCTTCGTTGGGAAGACGTCATCGTGTCAGGAAGCTCGCACGGTTCGACGACCGCTTCGCGTTTCGCCAAGTTTCAGAAGGTCAGCCGAGTGGTCGCGCTGTGCGGTCCGCGAGATCAGCTTCAATCATGGCAATCTCTCCCGTCGGCAACACCTGAGAATCGATACTTCGGTTTCTCGCACGTGCTCGATGGCGGCTGGGTGGACGATCATTACTGCCGAAGTTGGGAGCTGCTCGGGATGCATAAGTTTGGCCCAATCGTCAATGTTGATCAAATCAAGCCACCGTATGGAAATACGCGACGCCTGATTACCGACTTCGATGTCGGTGGCGATGCGCGTCGAGCTCACAGTTCTGTCCAACCCGGCAGCCGCGCAAGAAAAGACAACGCCGGCAACTACATGCACGAAGACGTCTGGCGTTACCTCTACACCCACCCACTGGACAAAGTTGGTAAGCCGACGCCGCTTGACGATTCCTGCGAGAAGAACCAGCGATAGTGACGACCGGCTGCGGCGATGTTGTCGTAGGCCGTCGTTCCGATAAGCGTCATATCGACGCATTGAGTGTCTGTTTGTTTGATCAAGCTGCGTAGAGTCAGTCCGATTGTTCAAACGGAGAAACAAGCACTCACATCTATAAAGCATCATCGCATCTTAGAATTCGCCAATGAGTTCCGCCTCGTTGGGAGAAACGAGACGGTTCCAGATATTGGCCAGTTGAGTCAGGTCAGAATTTTTCTGGTCTGTGCCGCCAGTCAGCGTCAATGATCGGCGTCGGCATCAGGTTGAAGAGTGCATCCTGTTCCATGCATGGAAGGATCGCCCACGTCCACGACTGTCTTCACGCAGCGTGTACGCCGATGGTAAGGCTGCTATTGACGTCGAGGTAATTGTGCATGGCCAATCCCAATTGTTTCTGGTTGTTCTTGCACCGGCTGCGTCGTGCAGGCTTTCGAGCTTGCTGTGCTGCCGACAGTAACAGAGCGACACGAATTGCGAAAATTGCAATTGCCACCAACAACTCAATCATCATAAAGCCGCGTTGTTGATTGATCGTTCGCTCGGAAGCGAAGGCAGGGCTCTCATCCAGGCCGTGAAAATACATAACACTCGAATTGCGAAATATCACGTGAAGAGAACGTGTTGACTTCATCTGTTGCGAGTCAGGTACGGAAGCGCCCAGTTCAGAGGAGCCATGAGAACTGAAGATGTTGCGACAGATTGCGGATGCGTCCGAATCGGTATCTCCGTGGGATTTCAGTTATCGATAAGACATGGCGTCTCTGGATACTTCTTACTAATTGCCACGCAAAGCAGAACCGGCATCATCGTTGTGATCGGCGTTCAATGAGGGGGAATCGACGCCGATGACACAGGAGCCCCGACTTTCGCTCGTCTGGAGCGCATGATTTAGCGGGTTGTCAGGTGACTCGGTCTCGGGTTCTACGATGCACTCGTTGTGCGCGTGGTCGGAGGGCGAGGGGCACGATTCCGTGATGATCGATGTAACGGGCGAACTTGTTATGCATCCAGATAAAAAAGTCGGACTGGCTTTGGGTATTTTTCTGATCGGAATTACGGGAGCGTTCTTCTTCAGGAACGATGCGCCCGTACCCGCACAGGATACATTGACGCTGACAGATCCTGAATTTCTGGATCGGAAAGCTAGCCAGAAACCTGGTGCGCCGTATTTTCCGGAAAGATCGACTGATGAAAATGAAGATCGTCCTGAGTTAGCAGACGTTCCCGAGCTTTCGGCCTCGGACGTGATTCCAGGGCTGCCGCGAGTAGGCCCGACTGGCTACCACGGAATGCTCGCTGAGCCGATTAATGTGGCTGTCGATTCGGAGTCTGTCGAGCACTTCGCTGATCGCATGGCTCCACTGCCTTTGCCAGGTCGAGACATGGACAGTCTTGAGAATGTCCCGGCGCGGAGCACCGACGTACTAAGCGATGACGAAACCCTGAGGGAGACGAGTCCGTTGCTTTCAGGCAAAGTCGATGGTGGGTTGGCGTCTGCAAGTGGCGAAGCGACTAAAGTCGCTTCGAGCGATACTCAACCTGCATTCATCACTCACGAGGTTGTGGCAGGAGACAATCTTTCGAAGCTGGCGAAGCAGTATCTGGGCAGCCCCGCAAGTTACCTCGCTCTTTACGAAGCCAATCGGGAAGTGTTAGCCAGTCCGGACGATTTAGCACTCGGCATGAAGTTGAAGATTCCGCGAAAATCAGTCAGCCCCAAAATACCGACGAGCAAGGGGGCGGCTGCGTCGTCAACAACCACTAAGGGAAACAGCACGTCGGCCGATGCAAAGACTCGAAAGACGCCGTCATTCGTTCAGCCTGACCGCGCGGCGGTGATTGCTCTGAGAGACGCTGGACGCTCAGGACGAAGCTTGTCGCAATCGCCGCCGCCACATCTGCCTCGTGTTGAAGGACTCAATCCCGGTGGCGATCCCGCTGTGATTGCCTCACGCCCGAAATGAATGCACTACTTGAATAAAACCTCAGCGACCTGTGGCTCCGATCCCATAATAAGGATGGTCGGAGCTTCCGACTGTCTGGCCAACAGAAAGTTCAGGATCGGCTTTACGGTCCTGTTCGTCCATTGAGCAAATATTATAGTGGTCGCCAGGATGCCGGGTACATGAAGCAACAACGCAGGAAGTGTTCGGCCCATTTGTTCTGACCAGGAGATTGATCATTGTCGATAGACCCTCAGCGCAATTTTCCCCGTTGAGTGAATACTCTTCAATGCTGAACCCGTCAGGCCAGTCACCGAATCCAGATTCAAATCAACGCTATTTTGCAATTGTCTCTGCACCCTCGTGTGTTGAGTACACGCCCATGAATTTAACCTCATCGCGTTCGCACCATTTGTATCTCATGCTGAAGGACGGAGACTGATTTTCATGGGAGTAGAAGTTTCCAGAAGTCGCCTAAGTGAGGCAGGAACAGGCGTCGTAAAAAAAAACGACACCGCGATGGCGATGCCGGACTTGAAATTGCTTGTTGAGCGAGCGACGAAAGACGAGTTCGAAGAGGATAGTTACCGGAATTTGTATTCCGGGTTGCTTCGGGCGAACTCGATTTTTTCGAGATCGGCTTTGAGTTTAATGTCGCGGTAAGAGTAGGACTCGATCAGCGTTGTGGCGTCGAGATTGTTAGGATCTGCGTCAGCGACCAGTTCGGGCCACGTGTAGTTGCGGCTGTAGACTGGAATCATCAACTGCTTGTCGATGTAGAGGATGCACTTGCGGTACTGCTCTGATTCTTTGGAGTTAGCGTATTTGACAGTGTAGGCGTAAACCGGTCGGCTTGAAAAAGTCCTGTCGTCACGCATTTCGACCTGCACGCGTTCGCCGAGTTTGATGTCTCGCTGGCGGATTTCGAGTGTCATGCCCGTCAACTCTTTAACGCCGGCCATCGTGATCGGATAGCGAGCTTCGCTCATGGCGAGCGTTGAGCTGGGCTCAAGTTTCAACGCCGGCAAACGGCCACCGAACTTTGTTAGTTGTACAAGCAATCGAGGATCATCTTCGGCGACCGGAAACAGAATCTCGCGGCCGATGTCGCCGCCTTTCTCCCACTTCATGTAAACGTTGAGCGGTTCGTGCTGCAGTTTGATCTGGATGCTCTGTTCGTCAGACAGTTCGCTATCAATACGTTCCTGTTTCTCGAACGTCGCGGTGTAACTTTTTACGTCTTTGAGACGGTTGTTCGCATCCTGAAGCATGGCGATTTGCAGGAGCATCGCGACACGCCCGTGCAGGTGCATCGCGGAGTCTTCGACCATGGGCGGCGGAACCGGACGGTTCTGCTCCGCTGCCTGGACGACTCGACTGGCGTCGGCACCGACTGGTTCCGCATCCATCATTGTCCAGCCGATCACGGCTGATGTTACAAGAATCATAGCAGCAGCGGGATGCGGCTTGGCGATGTGTTTGAGATGCTTCAGGTGTCGCAGTTGTGCAAACGGCAAAGCGATCAGCCCGCGGATTTCTCGTCGAGTTTTGATCGAAAAGTGACCCGGGCGGCGTCGGAGTTCCCGGCGGGCTCGCCACGAAAAAACGTGACGAAAGAGGCGAAGCGTTCGCTTGAAATCTGGACGAAGCATAAGTCAGAACCCTCACGATGGAGTGCCCGTGACCCTTGGTCAGACTAACTCGCTTCCTGGATGTGAATCAGCAGGGATGTGTGGCGAGCGGCTTACAGGGACCACGGAAAACGTGGAAAGACAGGTTCCCGGGCCTCTTGCCCCTGGATTCTTCAGCCGCCCATCGAAAGAAATGAGTGGGTTGGCGACTGAAGAAACGACTGCTTCGGTAAACCGACTCAGCCGAAAAATGACGCTCGAAGTGTGTGCATCACTCTACAGTTTCGTGGCCATCGTCCGTGGTGAAACTGCAATCCGCGTTGCTGGTAGAGTCCTTGAATCTGGACAGCCTCGCGTTTGGGTTAGTTCGGCACAGTGGCTTCTGTCTTTCGACCGTTTCTTCTCGTCCTTTTGCGAGTGTTTCGAACACACGCACTGGTCTTCCCACAACTGTGGCAATCCCAGGGACGCTCTCCTTAGGAAAAATTATCCTTGCTTCGCTACTTCTTGTAATCTTGACAGTCTTTGGGGATTACCCTCCTTGACGAGTCGGAAAACAAGGCATTTTCGCAATCCAGCTCCCACATGATACGTTCGAAACGACTGTTTCACGAAAGGCGATTAAGCGACAGGTGGTCCACCGCAGGGCTGAAACTGGCTCTCGCCCTGTTTGGTTGGATTGTCATTTCGATTAGACTCGTAGAAGTTTGCCAGTCTCACACAGAGGTTGCCGGACATTCTGACGAGAACTATCATCCCACATGGTGTGTCAGGATAATCGGATCAGGTAGTCTGTTCGGATGTTTTGTTTTGCCAGGAGATGGATGGACGGAGCCGACTCTCGGCGGAACTCAGATTCGACCCTTCCAACCTGTTCGATCATCACCAGATCGGTCGGCGATTCTTCTCGCTCAGTGAAAACTCCCGGTTGTTGTTGCTGCGTGAGATAGTCTCACTGGACGTCTGCTTGTGAAGGCGAGCGGCCGAAGGTCTGTTATTCAACGGGATGTTTGAGATGCCGAACTTTGCGGTCGGGATGCTGTAGGTTCTCAGTGGCCGAAGTTTGCGACTAGAGGATGTTTAGACATATCAGGTGATTGCACCAATGATCTTGCAGGTCGCGGCGTATCTCCAAAAAGGAGAAACACGTCGCTCTGCGACTCACATGCGATATTGAGAAGAGGAGAAACGGGGATGTACGAGCGATTTACCGATCGAGCCCGCAAGGTTATGCAGTTGGCGAATCAGGAGGCTCAGCGGTTTAACCACGAGTACATCGGCACTGAGCATGTTTTGCTCGGGCTGGTCAAAGAAGGCTCGGGAGTCGCCGCGAACGTTCTGAAAAATCTGGACGTCGACCTGCGAAGAATTCGCAACGAAGTCGAAAAGATCGTCCAGTCGGGACCGGATATGGTCACGATGGGCAAGCTGCCTCAGACACCGCGAGCCAAAAAAGTTATCGAATACGCGATGGAAGAGGCGCGAAATCTCAACCATAATTACGTCGGTACTGAGCACCTGCTGCTTGGGCTTCTGCGAGAGCAGGAAGGTGTCGCCGCTCAGGTCTTGATGAATCTCGGTTTGAAGCTGGAAGACGTCCGTGAGGAAGTCCTTAATCTTCTGGGTCATGGCGTCGAAGCGTCGGAAGGCGGCGAACGTGCCACTTCATCGTCAACAGGCGGCAAGTCTTCCAAGAGCAAGACTCCCGCCCTCGACAGCTTTGGACGTGATCTGTCTGAACTGGCTAAGCAAGGCAAACTCGATCCGGTCATTGGTCGCGCCGACGAAATTGAACGAGTGACTCAGATTCTCTGCCGACGTCAGAAGAACAACCCTGTTCTGCTTGGCGAAGCCGGAGTCGGCAAAACCGCCATCGTCGAAGGCTTCGCACAGCTCGTCGTTGATGGAAACGTACCGGAACTGCTTCGTGACAGACGAATCGTGGTGCTTGACCTTGCGATGATGGTTGCCGGTACAAAGTATCGCGGCCAGTTTGAAGAACGCATCAAAGCGGTTATGAACGAAGTTCGCCGTGCGAAAAATACGGTTTTGTTCATCGACGAACTCCACACTCTGGTTGGTGCCGGTGGTGCTGAAGGTGCGATCGATGCCTCGAACGTACTTAAGCCGGCTCTGAGCCGTGGCGAGTTGCAGGTGATCGGTGCTACGACGCTGGACGAGTATCGCAAGTACATCGAGAAAGACAGTGCTTTGGAACGACGCTTCCAGAACGTAATGGTCAATCCGCCTACAGATGCTCAGACGGTTGAGATTCTTAAAGGTCTGCGTGAGCGATACGAAACCCACCACAAAGTTCAGATAACCGACGACGCTCTTCAAGGT
>CALGTK010000194.1 GCA_937904325.1 uncultured Planctomyces sp. | reverse complement strand
TGTCGTCGATATTCTCACCACAAGTTTCGCACGTCCACATGCGTCACCTCTTACTTCATAACGACTGAGTTAACCGGGCGGCGGCAAGCAACTTTCAATCGCCGAACCTGCGTGGCCTGCCGCTCCAGTTGAACGATTTGTTATGCGGCGCTCAGGGTAACGACTGCAACTGAAAAGTGGTCAACTCAACTCGACTACGTAAGGAAGAAAAGCCAGGTCACCAGGCCGCCGACAATTGACCACACACTGATAAAGGTGCATGCGAGGCACGGAAACCACTGAATCCAACTCGGCACAGAACAAGAAAACCGACCAGTCTGAGCCGAGCGTGTCTTCGACTCGGTTGCCTTGCTCAGCCGACACCTGCGCCAGGAACAGAGATTCTTATCGCAGTGCATTGGCCAGAGCGTGTCGTGTAGCTTCCAAACGGGATGATCGCCAACGCAATTCCGCTGAATCTTTGAGCTGGATCCTATGGGGCCGTATGCCCGCATTTCTCGGTCTTCACCACAGTACAGGGAACGCAAATCTTGTGTCAGCTGAAATGTACGAATGGTGTCCGCAGTTGTGGCCACAATTTGGTATCTATTAAATGTCGTCAAGACTGCTGGTTCGAAGGTTCCAGATGTGCGAACAGAGCTTCGCGCACTTCGGGATTGCGAATTTTCCAGATCACAGAATCGATGAAATAGTGATGGACGTTAATCGCAATGGAAATGTACACGGCAATATTAAGAGGTGAAACCAGAGCCGATTCTATAATTCCGGGAACATTAAAGGCCAGAAAACCAACACCGACAAGCACCAGATAGTACAGCAGCACGTGAGTGCGCGTCCTGCGGCGCTGAACATGATGCTGGTTCAATTCGACGCGGAGCGGAAAGATCAGATACTGTAGGGCATGGAAAATCTGCAGCAGCACGAACGCATAGGGCCCTCGGTGCAGATCGACAAAGACGTACCACACAAACGTGGCAAGCCACGGCATCCAGCAGCGCAGCGGGATGGGTTTCTGCTCTCTTTGAGACAGCCGCCGCAGGCCCGTCAGCCCGACGGCAAAGGTTGCGAAAACCACGACGCGAGCAATCGTCAGCAAAGCCGCCATCAGATCGCCGGCAGACTCAGGAGAGAGTCCCAGATACAGAGCTGAATTGGCCAGATTCCACCACAGCAGTACATGATATGCAATCAGAGCCCGCAGCCCGCATCGAATCACTGTTCGTTCACTGAGTGTCATCTTCAGTCCGCCGAGGAACGCAAAACATGACGTCATTCCCCATGCCTGACCTGTGTAGTGCCAGGCCAGTAACAGCGGCGCCAGCAGCTGTTCCAGAGGCAGCATGATCGGAATGGAGTTCGGCCATTGAACAGACTGCCAGATGCAGGCAACAATGACGGTCAGCATGATGATCGGAAGATAAATCGAAACGAACTGGTGTTGTTTCAGATTCTGGCGTTTGCGGTACAGCAGACGATATGACGCAATAAAGTGCGGAGAATTGATCAGCGTCTGCATCAGAACAAGGCCGCCGATGCTGATTTGAATAACCCCTGTCACGGGAACGGATTCAGGCATAGCCAGGTCATAAATCAGCAGACCGGCGATGACAACGATCGACAGGCCGCCCGTACACACGGCGTCCAGCCACGGAGTCGTGATCGCTGCCGGAGCATGCACGGCCGGATTCGTTGCATCGAGCAAGTCTGCAGCTGTCGAATCGGGAGACGTCATGTCACTGATCCTCGTACCCTGGCTTCTTTCCTCTAATCAGTCTGAACAGTCAGTTGAAAATCCGAACAACAATCGTGGAGTGGCGTACAGCTGAATCGAATTTCGATCTGCGAGAATGCCGAACCGAGAGAACGGTGCGGATGCGGCAGCAGAATCAGATCGAATGTGTCCATGAGAGGTAGCGGGATAACGACCGGGTTCCCGGCAGCGACATTGATTTCAAATGCGACCCGGATCGGCAACTCCGGTGCATGGTTTTGTTATGTGGCTTGCACATTACGGAGTGACGATCAGATTACGAGCTCCTTGAGCTTCCAACACGTCGAATTCAGCTTTGATCTCGTCGAAGTAGTCCAGGATTTTAATATTGGCGTGCTCACGTGCCCATTCATCGAACGTGGTCAGGTAAGTTGGATCATCGAGTAGCGGAGCGACCGTCTCGATCACGTGTCGATTTGGATAGTGTCGTCGCGGATTGAGGATTTGGTTTGCAGTGGTCGCCCCGTTGTTTTGAAAACAGATTGCGTGAGCAACCGCCGCACTACGTGATTGTCCAGCACGGCATGAAACGATCAATTGTTCCTGGTCAGCAGCGAAATCCAGTGCTGACTGAAGCGCTCGCGAGTCAACCATCCGCTTACCGTATCGGGGTGTGGTGATGTCGTCAAAGCGAAGTAAAAGGTGGGCGGTTGTGTGGTTCGCGACAAAATCAGTCGCGTTGCATTGTGAATCCAGAATTACAATTGCGGCCCACTTTGAGGGCTCAGTGTTGAGCAAGTGGCTGGCTGCAAGATAGTTGCGAATCTCAATAATCATGCTGCGAACCTTTGCCGCATAACGACCTGCATTCACCCGGTCGCGACGAGTGATTGTCCATTTCGATAGGCCCCGACTCCGCGACTCGGGTGCAATGTTTTGTTATGCCGCGTTTATGCATCTAATGTGCAATCGGCGGAGTTGCGATGATGTTCATTAACATGAGGCTGCATTTGACCGAAGGCATTGCTACGTGCGGTATTATTCTGGACTGTCGGGAACTGACGAATCGCGTCGAATCGAAGCAATCCCCAAGCCAGCCACGACGATGCCGGTGAGACTTGCGATTGCCGTAATCTCCGCGAGTAACTGTTCGCCATCAACCCGGACATAGGGATCGGTCCGGTCGCGCGGCGGATGGAATCGCGGTGGACTCCAAAGCAATCCACGGCCCACTTTCCGGTCGAACACCCATACACTCGTCTGACCATGCTGCGGGTCATCAGTATGCCATGGCGGGTATACCGCCATAAACAAAACGAGGGTAAAACCAGACCCGATTGCGATCAGTTGTGCTCGATTCATGTTCTGTTCTCCGGCGATTTACACGCCACCGCCCTGGCGGGATAACGACCAACATCACCGGATTGGGCCCAGCGATGTGATTTGAAAATTGCGGCACCGAGCCCAATTCCGGTGCATGTATTTGTTAGCCAGCTTGAGTCTCGCGTCAGTTTTGGCTTCTGCCGCAATAGCGCGTAATTAGATTACCAGAATCAGCCGTCCGCCCAACCGTCTTGCTCCATCCCAGGATACAGGTCTGTTAAATCTCCACTCAAATCCTCAGTGCCGTGCAGCGTAACAAGGTCCTCAGATCTGCACTGCCGGATAGGTCTGATTGTCAAGTAGGCTGAGCACTTGGCAAATTGAGTCTGATTGAATTCCACGGACGGATCGGCAGACAGACAACCGTTGTTCTTCGCTGAGGCCGCGGTAAAACTCTTTGATTAGAGTCCAGCCGGGATCGAGCTCAGACTCTCCGGCAATGCATGACTCGTAATACGCAATCGAGCGTTCTAAATCCGCATGTATCGCCTGCACAAAATGTTCTGGTGACATGTCAACAATTTTCGTTACTGGCGATTATCGTCGCACGGAATCAGTGGCAGAGATATTTCTCCGGTTGCTTTACTGGCTAACGTCCGCAATCACCGGGCCGCGGCGAACAAGTTTCCATTGTCAAACCGGTTTGCTCCGCGGCTCCATGTGCAACGCTTGGTTACACCGGCTACTCCTCGCTGAGCCCCAAATCGTTGATCCCCAAGGATTGAGCGGAGACCGACCGGACGGTAATTGCATGATCCAGATTGCCCCAGGTTCGTTCAAGTTCTATCGAACGCGCAACCGCTTCCTTCACACGGTCGAGGTCATCGGCGGATATGTCTGAAGACTGATCAGGCAGAACCGACGCCCAACGAGGGCTCCGGTGCAACGCTTTGTTATGCGGCTTTGTGTCAGCAAGGTTCCCTGTGGCCAGTAGTGCCGTTTGCATTCCATTCATCCTTCGTGAACCACATCACGTTGTCGAACTGTTCAGAGTTGGTAAGCCATCGTTGCAAAACGAAGGATTGTCCGGGACTGCATTCGTCTTCATGAACTGCGCAGAAATCACCTTTGGTGTTTGACGCGTCGAGCGCTCGGAACATTATGGTGTCGTAGGTCCCTTTGTGTCGTACTCCGGGAATGGCCAGTCGTGTTGCGAACTGCAAAGATGCCGAGTCATCACGGATTCGGGGACGTTTGATTTTGTACCGGAATGAGTCAGTGGTTTGTTTTTCGAGGAAGGCTGTGAAGAGCGCCACGAGTTCTCTGAGCGTAATGCCTGACGTGGTAGCCTTGAAAGCAACGTGGTTGCGGATTGCTGGCTTGAATCCGGCAGGTGGATTGTCGCATATAGCGACCTCGCCCATCGCGGCCAAACGATCAAATAATCCGGGATCACTGCCCCGATAGCGAATGCATTGCAATTCCGCACATGCGATCGCGCTCAGCATTTGGTTTGTTTCTCCACCGGTAGTCGGCTGGCGGTGGACGTAACAGTGGTTGCGGTCGTCGTACTCGAAAAGGCCGGGAGCTTCCGAAAAGGGAACGTCACATGCGGTACAGCATCCGTATTCGACGTAGTAGTCGCCAGACGCATTTTTTGGATGTGGTTTGATGTCACTCATACGCGGTCAACTCTTGCCGCATAACGTCACGGTTAACCTGGCGGCGGCCAGTAACCGTTGATTTCAGGACCGACGCGATCCGCCGCTCGGGTTCAACCGGTTGGTTCGGCCTATTCATGGTATGTTTGGGTTGCGCTGCGTTTCCTGCGACCGCGCCCGGAACGCCATGGTCATTCTCGTGATAAGCAGGGCGATCGCGCCAAGCATTGGGATGGTGCTCAAGGAAAATATGATCCATTTGACGTAGCCGTGTGTCTTGGAGTCAAACCGAGGAATGAAATACCTGCCGTCGATTGGATAAGCATCGTAGATTTCTCCTTCCTGAATCGATCCATAGTCCGAACGGTTCACCATGCGCCCGAGGGACTCTGAATCACCAATTTGCAGCACAATCCTGTAGTCTTTGGTTGTTGAGGTGGTCCTCCTCGTGCTCGTTCCCACTCTAGTCCTACTGGTTCTCTCGTCGATGCGTTTTCCGGTCACCACCGCATCCACTGGCTCGATTTCGCCACTCTGAACCAGTGCGTTTTGAGATTTTTTTCTGGCCTCCTGCTTCGAAGTCGTGTGGACCACCGCCATTCCGATGACTAATGACAGCACTCCAACAATGAAGAGAATCCACTGCACGACTCTTAGGATTATGGATGACGCGTCTACCTGCATAGTTAAATCCAGATTACCAACTTCTTTGATCGATCTTACGCATAACGACCTGCATCACCGGATGCGGACGTGTGACCTGCATTTGTAAATTCGG
>CALGTK010000193.1 GCA_937904325.1 uncultured Planctomyces sp. | reverse complement strand
GGAAGAAAAAGTGACAAATGAAAAGTGCACCCGAAGGATGCTTTGAGTCAGATATAGTAGCCGAGGCCGTTCCTGCTGCCACGTAACCGCGAGCGCTCGCGAGAGTTAACCGTCACTTTACATGCCTCACATTAAACCTGATTCTTGCATTTTCGCCACGTCCGGACGATCTGATCAGACGATAGGCGGAATTCCGATCGCCTCAAAACGCTGCAGGAACGGAATCACGACCAGCGGAGACTTTTTCTGAGGCCGAATTGCGATCGCACGCGATGAGCCGTGATCGACGTCAATACGGACTTTCTGGCACTGACTCGGTCAGTGGGGTTTGCGATGCCGATCCAGCGGGCTGCATCCGCTCACGCCAGGACGGTTAAGCACGTGCGTATAGATCATCGTTGTCGACACATCCTTGTGGCCCAGTAGCTCCTGGACAGTTCGAATATCTGCTCCGGCTTCAATCGAATGAGTTGCGAAGCTATGTCGTAGCGAATGACAGGTTGCTGGCTTTGTGATACCAGCCGCAGCCACCGCACGCTTGACTGCCTTCTGAACGGTCGACTCACCAAGATGATGTCGGCGTGGAATTCTGGTCCGTGGATCGACCGATAACTTCGCCGCCGGGAACACGTATTGCCAACCCGGTTCCACTTCAGCATTTGGATACTTGGTGGCCAGAGCGAACGGCAGCCAAACGCGACCATGCCCCTCAGCTAGATCACGTGCATGAACCGACTTGGCCTTTTCAACCTGCTCCATCAGCTCATCACGCAATGTCTCCGGGAGATAAGTCACCCGATCTTCGTTTCCCTTGGTATCCCGTACAACGATCTGACCATACCCCACGTCCACGTCTTTGATCCGAAGACGCAGGGCCTCCTTCAATCTTAAGCCTGACCCATACAGGAGCTGGGCTATCATGAGAGGCAGCCCCTTCAGATTGTCCAGGACGTGGTCAACCTCGGTCGTGGTCAGCACAACCGGCAATCGCTTGTCGCCTCGTGCCCTGTGTGTGTCAGACAGATTTCCCAACTCAGTCCCAAAAACTGCCGAGCACGCAAATAGCAGTGCGCTGAAAGCCTGATTCTGAGTACTCGCTGCCACATTTCGTTCGAGGGCCAAATGCTCAAGGAAAGCCCGGACTTCATCCGTTCCAGTCTCACGAGGATCCTTGTCGTCATGAAACCGAACGAAACGCTCCAGCCATTCCAGATACGCCTCTTCAGTCGCAAGTGCGTAATGCTGAGTCCTCAACGAACGCTGGACCAGCTGGTACCACTCCGGGCGCGTCTCATCCACGATCACAGGAACGTTATTTGACTCGTCCGAGCCATTCACCGAGCTACCGTCGCCGCCGCGTAAGAGATCGGTCACACGCCGAGCATCAATTTCTTCGAGTCCAATCACGTTTCGCAAAAACAAAACGACAGACTCCTGAGCCTGTCTCGACTGCCAGTCCGGCGGTGAAAAACGAATTTTCTGGTCCTGCAGGAAATCAACTACATCACCGTTAACGATCGTTCGAAATGATCGCCTGATTCGTATCACCCGGAACTCGTTGAACTTTTTCACCCATCGCACGAAGTGCTCGCGGGCCCTGGCAGGAACATTCCGTCTGACCATTACTGGTTCAAACAGTTGAATTGCTTCTGTTAAAGAGCCTGGCAGTGAGCTCTCTTTCTGATGGTCATCATCCACAGTTTCAGTCATCGCAAATCCCCAAATCAGGACTCGAATTCCACCTGACAGGATATAGGCCGCGTACGAGGTAATCCGGATCAGGCCGACGCTGAAACATACGTTTTCAATCGGGAATTGCAAGGTATCCTGTTGACCACAGCAGATTGCATGCTTATGTTCACATTTTCTAACACCCAACAACAGAGCGCAAGATACGGTGCAGCAATCTGCACCTTGGTGAAAATGCAGGGAGCGCGTTCCATCTAATTCGACAAAAGTGGAATCCACTTAATTACAAGTTA
>CALGTK010000192.1 GCA_937904325.1 uncultured Planctomyces sp. | reverse complement strand
CTGTACTCGCCCAGGGTTGCTCGCTCCTTGCCTGTGGTCATGTCCCACAATTTCAGCGTCCCGTCGTAGCTGGCTGAGGCCAGGGTCTTGCTATCCGGACTGAATGCCACGGCCACGGCCGCACTAGTATGCCCCTTGAGGGTTGCGCGAAGTTTGGGTTCTTGTGCCGACAGGAACGACTCCGGCAGCAGTCCCAGACAGGCGCCGCCCAGCTACGCCGTCACCCGCCGCCCTTGTTTCACATTCGGCCTCATCGCTTGCCTCCGGTTATTTGTGTGAACCTCAACGCTCGCCTGGCCGAACGACCAAAATTACCGGTTTGCCGCCAGCGACGTTGATTTCAGATTCGGCCCGGTCGGCAACTCCGGTGCATTTTCTTGTTATGCAGTATCTGCTCAACAATCCCTTGTCTATTTTGCTATGCAGTTCCATGAGTTGTACCTGATATCGCAGTCCGGTAGCGCCGCCCTAAGTTTGGCGACGCCGTCCATGGTTACTCTGATATCCTATAGATTCAATCTTTTTATGGACTTCAATTTGATCAATGCCGGGATGCCTTCGACCTGCTGCCATGCGTCGGCCGGCAACAGACACTGGTCCAGCGCAACCTCAGCTATCTAATGGTACCAGAGGGCTGACCGCGGGTAGGGGTCTGGGCAACATTTCCAGAGCGAATGGGGCCCCCTCGGCGACTTCGTAGAACAGCGCATTCTCGCTGGCGCAACCGCCTGAATTCCCGACTGCGTGCGTGAGGACAGCAATCTCAACGCGTCACGTTTTCAAATGCATCACAGTCATGACGTAGAACGTGACGAGTCCGCGCCTCGTCTAGACTTCGGCGTCGTAAAGTCAGTTGCAAACACCGATTCCCAATGCGTATTACGAAGCGTCGACCAGCATGTCTGCCTTTTCCAGGCTGGAGTGGGTTCGATCCCCGTCCGGTCAAACCACCTGAACAACATAAAAACCGGTGTGGCGACCTCGAAGACTCCTGACTCACGCTGGCCGTGTTATGCTGCGGAGATGATGCCTCGCCCACCTTTGTACCTGACTCTTGCGATTGCCATGTCGTGGCTGTGTGCAGCCGCGACTCAGACGGCCTGTGCACAGACCGAATCAGAACAACCCGGAGCATCGCCGGTTGAGAAGCCACACGAATCAGCCGAAGCGCTTCTGTCATTCGAACTGCATCCAGGTTTCCGGATCGAACTGGTCGCCAGCGAACCATTGGTCCAGGACCCAGTCGCGATGGCGTTCGACGAAAGCGGCTCGCTGTTTGTCGTCGAGTATCCGGAGTTCAATCACTACAGAATTCGTCGCGAAGCACAGCGTACAGGTCGCGTGCGACGACTCCAGGACACGAACGGCGACGGACGCTTTGACGAAGCCACTGTCTTTGTTGAAGTGCCGTTCGCGACGGCAGTGACGTGCTACAAGGACGGTGTGTTTGTCGGAGCGCCGCCGGACATCCTGTACTGTCGCGACGTCGATGGCGACGGAATTGCCGACGAGAAACGCGTGGTGCTGACTGGCTTCGACAGGGACTTTGCCGGCGGCGGGTTGCTGAATTCGTTTCGCTGGGGAATCGACAATCGAATCCACATCGCGACCGGTTTCGCGGGAGGACGCGTGCGGCGTTCCGACCAGCGGGACGCCGAAGCGGTCGAGGTCCGAGGTCGCGGCGTGATCCTGGATCCGCGAACGCTCGAATTCGAATTAACCAGCGGCGGCGGTCAGCACGGACTGGCGATGGATGACCAGGGCCGCAAGTTTCTGTGCTCCAACGTGTACCCGCTGCAACAACTGCTGTACGACGATCGTTACGCGGCTCGCAATCCGTTCTTCGCTCCGCCGGCAGCCGCCCGGAACATCAACGCCGAAGACCCACTGGCACCACTGAAACGGATCAGCCCGCTGGAACCATGGCGAGTCGCGAGGTCCAGAATCGCAGCCGACGGAGATCGCAAAGAGAGTGAAGAGGCCCGAGCCGGCGGCGTCTTCACATCCGCCAGCGGCATCACGATGTATCGGGGTGATGCCTTTCCAGAAGAATTCTACGGCAACCTGTTTGTCGGCGAAGTGGCGAATAACCTCGCCTACCGAGCCCGGCTGGAACAACGCGGCATCGAGTTGGCTGCCTGGCGAGCCGATCCGGATAGGGAATTCCTCGCATCGAGGGACAGCTGGTTTCGACCGGTGCAGTTTGCGAATGGACCGGACGGTGCGCTTTATGTCGTGGACATGTACCGGCAGTTGATTGAGGGCGCGGCATTCGTCCCGCGCAACGCGCTGGAAGCACTTGACCCGAGCCTCGGCACCAGCCACGGCCGCATCTATCGAATTGTTCCACAGGATTATCGACGCAGGCCGTGGCCGCGTCTGGACAAGCTCGACACTCACGAACTGGTCGGCCTGCTCGCACATCCGAACGGCTGGCATCGCGACACAGCAGCGAGACTGCTTTCCGAGCGGCGGGATGCGGCGGCCATCGATCCTCTGACAGAAACCGCACGCAACTCAGATTCTCCGCAGGCCCGACTGCTGGCGTTGTCTGCTTTGCAGGCATTCGACGCGCTGCGGGACGACTTGCTGATATCGTCACTGGATGATGCCAGCCCGCGTGTGCGTGTGCATGCAATCCGGCTGGCGGAGTTGCTGGCGGCAGACTCAGCGCCGCTGCGCGAAGCGCTGTTCGGCCGCGTCGCCGACCCCGACATTCGCGTGCGTTTTCAATTGGCGTTCTCTCTGGGGCAGCTCCGCGGATCACAGCGAAACGCAGCGCTCGCTGAACTCGCTCGCCTGGACGCGGACAATCCGTTGCTGCTGATGGCTGTGCAGAGTTCCCTGGTGTCAGGTGGAGGAGACGTGTTTGCACGTCTGGTCACAGACCGGCAATCTGTCGCGAAGAAATCGATTCGCCAACTGTTGCTCGACCTGGCAGCACAGATCGGACTGCAGGGCGACGCTGCCCGGATCGCCGCCGTCCTGCAGAGTCTGAGCACAATCGATGCGCGTGATCCCGAGTTCGCACAGACCATCCAGAGAAGCCTGTTCGCTCGAGTCCGTCGTGAGGAACTCCGGCGTCTGACGAAGGTCGGCTCGGCACAACTGATGTTCGAGCAACTTGTCGCGGATGCTCGCCAAACGGTACAGGACGACTCGCAACCGATCGACCGGCGTGTTGAGGCTGTCCGCACTCTGGGTCTGGCGGAATTCGATGCCGAGCTGCAACGACTGTTTCATCGACTGCTGGGACTCGGCCAGCCAGTGCCGATGCAACGGGCACTTTGTGAGACCGTGGCGGGATTCGATCAACCAGGTGTTGCAGACCTGCTGCTCGATCGGTGGTCTCAGATGACTCCGTCGGTTCGGCGGTCGACGATCGAAACGCTGCTCTCACGGCCAGCATGGATCAGCCGATTGCTGGACGCTGTCGCGGCGAAAAGCGTCTCGCCACGTGACGTCGATCGGTCACGTATCGAGTGGCTGTTGACGCAGTCAGACGAGACGACTGTCGCCAGGCTGCGCCAACTGTTTCCGGCCGATCGTCGTGTGGCTCGCGAGTCGATCATCGCCACGTTTCGGTCCGCGCTGAATGCAACCGGCGATGCGGTTCGCGGGCGGAAGATCTATCAACGCGTTTGTGCGGCATGTCACAAGCGAGGCGAAGTCGGCAAGGCCATCGGGCCGCCACTCAACGACACGTCGCGACGATCTGCGGAGACTCTGCTCATTGATATTCTGGACCCGAACCGTCAGCTCAAGCCGCTGTTTCAGAACTACGTGTTGCAGACGATCGACGGGCGGGTCTACACCGGCATGATCAGCGAAGAAACATCGAACGCCGTCACGCTGCAACAGGCCGACGGCACGACCAGAGTGGTGCTTCGCCTTCAAATCGAAAAGCTGAAAAGCACCGGTGTGTCCTTCATGCCGGAAGGGCTTGAGAAGAGCATCAATCAGCAGGCGATGGCCGATCTCCTCCAGTACCTCGCGGACAGACCGTGAGAGAAAGTCCGGAGGGTCTGACGACCGATCCGGATGACTCTTTTCATCGACGGGTTTCCAACCTGGCCAATTTCAGTCCTGAGTGTCGCACCTGAGTCAA
>CALGTK010000191.1 GCA_937904325.1 uncultured Planctomyces sp. | reverse complement strand
ATGAATTGCTGGTTGTGTGCTCCTCTGAAGTCTTAAAGACCGAAGACTGTTTTCGGTTTATCACTTTTTTGAGTATGTAGTCTGGAAACGGACAAAGGAGATTTCACGATGACGGTATTGAAGACGGTATTAATGCTGGCAATGACGTTGGTCCTGGCATCGGGCGCTGCCGCAGAGGACGCAAAGAAAGGCGAGAAGGGAAAAGCCGGAGCCACTAAGAAAGAAGGTGGTGCAAAGAAAGGTGAGGGAGCCAAGCGCCGCGGTGAGCGAAAAGCTCCCAGCGTGACCTCACGATTCACAGCCAAACTTGATCTCTCTGCGGAGCAGAAAGAAAAGATCGCAGCCATCGACAAAGAGTTTGCCGCCAAGGCTGCAGAGATCAATAAAGCTTCACAGGCTATTCTAAGCAAAGAACAAGTAGCAGCCCGCAAAGCTGCAATGCAGAAGGCTCGCAGCTCGAAAGATAAAAGCCCTGAAGCTCGCAAGGCTGCTCAAAAGTCAATTCAAGACGCAACCAAACTGACCGATGAGCAGAAAACGAAGATGACTGATGTCAATAAGGCGCGACAAGAACTGTCAGGCAAAGTCCTGGCCGCTCTGAAAAACGTGTTGACTGAAGAACAGCAGAAGAGCCTTCCTAAGGCTCGACGCGGCGAAGGAAAAGGCAAACGTCCTGAAGGTGGCAAGAAGCCAGCTGGCGATCGCAAAAAGAAAGGCGAGGCCAAGAAAGACGCAGCCAAATAGTCCGTTAAATGCTTTGACTGGATTCTTTGCTGAGACCAGGCGGGTGCTGAAATTTCTTGATTTCAGTACCCGCTTTTTCGTCAGTACTGCGAGGTTGAGGGCAGGACATGGAGCATGACTGGACCTGTTCAAATGCCGTTCTTATGCGTTGCTCTGATGCACTATTTCCGCCCAACCGCTTCGGAGACTATTCAAGCCGGCTGAAATTCGAAATCATTGGTTGTCAGGGCTGCAACTTTACATACGGCGAACCTTTCAGCATCGTCGCCTCCACTATCAGATCAAAGGCTAACCGCATGACTGCCCCAAACCACAACGGATTTACACGACGTGACCTTTTCAACCGAGCTGCCGGTGTGGCGGCGATGTCTACGGTTGTTCCAGCTCTGGCAGCGTCGGCTGCTGATTCGGAGAAAGCAGCAGTGAACGGACGAATTAAACAGTCGGTCGTTTTCTGGTGCTTCAATGTGGCCGGAGACGAATGGAACATTGACCAGACATGTAAGATCGCACAGAAACTCGGCTGCCAGTCGGTTGAACTCTGCGGCCCTGAAACGTGGGGAAGTCTCAAGAAACACGGGCTGACCTGTGCCATTGCTCCAAACGGAATGCCGGGTGCTCCATTCATGAAAGGGTTGAACAATCTCGACTACCACGATGAAGTCATCACTCGAACAAAAGAGATGATCGATAAGTGCTCGGACGCCGGCTTCCCCAGCGTTATTGCATTTACTGGTTACAAATGGCGAAAGGCTGAAGATCCGAACAGTGGCGAAATTCCACTGGAGGAAGGCATGGCTAATTGTGTTAAAGGCTTGAAGACGCTGGCCGCTTACAGTGAGAAGAAAGGCGTGAACGTCATTCTCGAACATCTCAACACGCGAGACGATTCGCACCCAATGAAGGGGCACCCTGGTTACCAGGGAGACAATGTCGACCAGGTCGCCGACATGCTGAGAAGCGTCGGCTCACAGCGGGTCAAGCTACTGTTCGACATCTACCATGTTCAGATCATGAACGGCGACGTCATTCGTCGAATCGGCGCGATGAAAGACATCATTGGCCACGTTCACACCGCGGGAAATCCAGGTCGAGCCGAACTCGACGACAAGCAGGAAATCCTCTTTCCAGCGATCATGCAGAAGCTTATCGAAATCGACTACAAAGGTTTTGTCGGTCAGGAATTCATCCCAACACGGGATCCGCTGGCCGGACTGACTGAAGCAGTCAAGCTTTGTGACGTTTAGCATAACAGTCTGGTAAAAAACGACGTCCCGATGTCGTTTGATTGTGCGCCACTGGATTTGCCAGTATTGAATCAGTTGTCGCCACCGCTTCAAGAAAGCACTGGTCGAGCCAGTGGCACACAGTTTCAACCGGCAGACTTTTACAATGCCAGCCTTTGCGACGGTTTACCGGCGCATCTTTCAAACCGTGAAAAGAACGACCGTACCATGAGAACAAGTAAAACGCTGTCGCGGATTCGTAACAAAGAGACCGTTCGAATGTGCGCTTTGGGTCACTTTATGCCGGCATATGTCCGCCATGCGGCGCATTTCGGTTTTGACTGTATCTGGCTGGACCTCGAGCATCGGCTGATTTCGGAGCGGGAAGTGCAGTCGTTGCTGGCCTTCGCCCATCTGGCGGATATTGACATCATGGTCCGATCTCCAACGCTGGAGAAAACCGGACTTTATCGGTATCTCGAAGATGGGGCATCTGGTCTGATGATTCCCCACGTTTCCACACCAGAAAAAGCGGCGATGCTGGTTGACGCAGTCAAGTTTCCGCCAATCGGAAATCGAGGCATTGACGGCGCAGGTCTCGACAGCGACTTTCTCATTGGTGACTACGAAACTTTTCCAGACCGAGCCAACCGTGAAACATTCCTCGTCGTGCAGATTGAGACTCCGGAAGCAGTTGAAAACGTCGACGCCATAGCCGCAACTCCGGGAGTTGACGCTATGTTTGTTGGCCCGGGTGATTTAGGCCTTCGCCTGAAACACGAGCAAACCGATATGACCTTGGAGTCGGCTTTCGAGCAGGTCGCAGCCGCCGCGGCAAAACACGGGATCGCATGGGGCTGCCCGGTTGGAACAAAGGAAGACCTTCAACGCCGACGAAGTCAAGGTGGGCAACTGCTCAATCACGGCGGCGAATTTCGTGCTCTGATGAGTATGCTTGAAGAGTGCGCAGGAAACTTCGAGTAACTCGCTGGCCGAGCGTGAACCGACAAGGTCCAACCAGACAACGCATTGTCGGCTTCTTTATTGGTTGAAGCATCGCAGCGTCTCCTGCATTGCGTAGCCAGAATATACGGACAATATTCCGACGGGCGTTTGCATGAAGTCTCGAATTGATCGCTTGCTCTGTAGCGCCGATCATGCTGCAAGCTTGATCGCTGACCGGCAGACTGTAGCTTGCGGAGGATTCGTCGGTGCTGCTCATCCAGAGGCGTTAACGGCCGCGATCGAGCGACGGTTCCACGTGGAAGCCTGTCCGCGAAACCTGACTCTTGTGTACGGCGCGGGTCAGGGGGATGGCAGATCGCGAGGGCTTAACCATCTCGCCCATGAAGGGCTTGTTGCGAGGGTCATCGGCGGACACTGGGGTCTTGTGCCAGGTCTCGGCCAATTGGCCATCGACGGAAAAATCGAAGCCTACAATTTCCCGCAAGGCGTCATCTGCCAGTTGCTCCGCGACATCGCGGCAGGACGTCCCGGATGTATCACGCACGTCGGGCTCGGCACGTTCATTGACCCTGCGGACCGAGGCGGTAGTTTGAACGACTCAACTATCGACGAACTGGTTTCGCGGATTGAACTTGATGGTAAACCCTGGCTTTTCTACAGGTCATTTCCAATTAACATTGGGCTGATTCGAGCCACAGCCGCTGACCCGTTCGGCAATCTGGTCATGGATGAAGAGGCCGTCATTGGCGAGGTGCTGCCGATCGCTCAGGCAGCCCACAATTCGGGCGGCAAAGTGATCGCCCAGGTGAAAAGGCTCCTTGACCGCCCTGCACCGCCGAATCAAGTGAAAGTTCCGGGCATCCTTGTCGACCACGTTGTCATCGCCGAGGAAGCTGAACATCCGCAGACATTTGCGGAGTCGCTCAATAAATCGTATTTCAGTGCTCGATCGAACGACGACTCATCGAGTGTGTGGGAGCCAGAGAAAACGGCTCTGGGAGTTCGTAGGATCATCGCTTCGCGAGCCTGCGATGAATTACTGCCGGGAGCGATCGCCAATCTCGGCATCGGCATACCCGAAGGCGTCGGACTGATTGCCGCGGAACGCCAGATTCTCGACCAAATCACACTGACGGTTGAAAGCGGCCCGATCGGTGGGATTCCGGCTGGCGGCTTGAGTTTCGGTGCATCGGCATGGCCGGAAGCCATCATTGATCAACCGGCGCAGTTCGACTTCTACGACGGCGGTGGGCTCGACTATGCGGCACTTGGAGCAGCACAGGTTGACCAGTACGGCAACGTGAACGTGTCAAAGTTTAACGGCCGAATCGCCGGAGTCGGCGGCTTTGTGAACATCTCACAGAACGCCCGCCGCGTCGTGTTCTGCGGAACGCTGACCTCGGGTGGCCTGGAAGTTGAGATCGTTGATCGTGAACTACGTATCCGGAATGAAGGTTCGATTCGCAAATTCGTCAATCATGTCGAGCAGGTTTCGTTCAGCGGGGGAGTCGCCGCGGAATCAGGCCGCGAGATCCTTTACGTAACCGAACGCGCTGTATTTCAACTGACTTCAAACGGACTTCGTCTGACGGAAGTTGCCCCCGGGATCGACATCCAGGCTCAGATCCTTAACCTGATTGACTTCTCACCGATCATCGAAAACGTTCGTCCAATGAACGCATCATGTTTTATTTGACTCCGAGAGTAGTAAGCCCACTTGAACCTTAACTCGTGAATCATCACCGATGTCTGAACGACCAAACGTCTTACTGATTACAACCGACCATTGGCCCGCCGACCTTCTGGGCTGTGCCGGGCATCCGAATATTCAGACACCAACGCTCGATGCACTTGCTCGATGCGGCCGGCGATTCACGAATGCCTACAGTGAATGTCCTGTTTGCATTCCTGCTAGAAGAAGTCTGCTCACCGGACAGTCGCCGCGGCTTCACGGAGACCGGACGTTTCAGACGACCCTGACAATGCCCAATGTGCCGACAGTCGCGGACACTTTTCGCAATGCTGGCTACCAGGCGAACGCTGTCGGGAAATTACACGTGTTTCCTCAGCGTGCCCGTGCTGGATTTGACGATGTCATTCTTGCGGAAGAGGGCCGGCCTCACTGGGGAGTGTGGGACGACTACGACATCTTCCTCGGCGACAAGGGGCACGCGGGTCGTCAGTTTGACCACGCGATGAGCAACAACCAGTACACCGCTCGACCGTGGCATCTGCCGGAAGATTGCCACGTGACGACCTGGACGGCTCAGCAGATGTCACGCACTATTCGCCGGCGCGATCCGACTCGGCCAGGCTTCTGGTACCTTTCATTCACGCATCCGCATCCGCCGCTGGTTCCACCCCAACATTACTGGGATATGTACAGCGACATCGAAATCGATGAACCAGTGTATGGCGACTGGGTTCCCGAGTCGTGGAACGATGTTTCTCCTGGAGGCACTGATCAAGGAACAAAAACCGGTCAGCCGACATCGCCAGGTGACGAGCTTTGCTACCGATTGAACGTCCAGCGCAACGGTTGGCATGTTCGGTCATCCAAGGCAGTTCGCACTGCTCTGCAGGGTTTCTACGCACTGTGCACACATATTGATCATCAGATTCGGCTGGTGCTGGGCACGCTACGCGAGGAAGGAATTCTCGACGACACCATCATCGTCTTTACGGCTGATCATGGTGACATGCTCGGTCGACATGGTTTATGGGCAAAGCGCCTGTTCTACGAAGGTTCAGCCAACGTACCGCTCCTGCTGGTTCCCTCGAAAGGCGACCAGCGAGTCACCGAAAATTCGTGCGATGACCGGCTGGTCAATCTTCGCGATGTGATGCCGACGTTGCTGGATCAAGCGGGCATTTCCATTCCGGATTCATGCGACGGGATTCCAATGGTGGGTGACCGACGACGTGAGCACGCCTACGGAGAATGTAACGAAGGGCCAATGTCGGCTCGTATGATTCATGACGGACGTTACAAACTCGTCTACTACCCTGCCGGAAACTGCCGGCAACTATTCGACCTGCACAACGACCCGACTGAACTTCATGATCTGTCCGCCGATAACGATCACGCTACCGAATTAGACCGTCTGACCGCCCTGCTCTGCTCCCAGTTCTACGGTTCCGATCAGGACTGGGTGAACGATGCTGGTGATCTGATCGGACTTCCCGATCAGGGATGTCCGCCGCTTTCTAACCGAGGGCTCGCCTTGCAACGCGGCGTTCACTGGCCACCTGCCCCCGTTACGCCACCTGACATCGGCGAGACAAATCCAGGGACAAACTGAATCAGGGCACATCCTTTTCGCTGTCCAGTCTTCTGACCGATGCGAGGCAATTCGATGACGAGCAAAGCGACCTCCGAATACCGCTACGAAAAACTGACCTGGCCGGAAATCAACGACGCCGTCGACCAAAATCAGGTCTGCATCATTCCGTGCGGGGCGGTCGAGCAGCACGGCGATCATCTTCCGCTGGACGTTGACTTGATGTGTCCTGGATCGATCGCGCGCGGCGTCGGCGAAGCTAACCCGGACAAAGTGCTGGTCCTGCCGACAATCGCGTATGGATACACTGGTCATGTGATGGACTTTCCAGGCACTATCAACACGCACTACGAAACTTTCATCAAGCAGGTTCTCGATGTGACGACCTCACTCGCCTATCACGGATTCAAAAAGATTATCCTGCTGAACGGCCACGGCTCAAACATGCCTAACCTTGATCTGGCGGCTCGCAGAACGAATCTTGAGACCAGCGCGGAATGTCTGTTGATTGCATGGTGGCACCTGCTGACGATCGATCCCGAATTCAACGCCACCTGGCGCGAAAGCACCTTTCCCGGCGGTTGCGCCCATGCCTGCGAACTGGAAACGTCGCTCTACCTTTATCTGGACGAGGATGGAGTTCGCAAAGATCGAATCAAGAATCACATCAGCACAGTCACCAGGGACAACCCATACATGTGGGTAGACCTGTTGGGCTCTGGAGCCGCCGCGTTGACGTCCTGGACAAGCAGTTACTCGGCGCGGGGTGTGATCGGTGAGCCTGAGTTTGCGACAAAGGAAAAGGGAGAGAAGATTTACAACGAAGGTGTGCGGCAGCTTGACGCCATCGTCAAGTATTTTCGGGATCGACCAAAAGATGTGCGAGTTCGACACCAACGATCGAAACCTGACATGCGCATGCCGTGGAATCAGAACGACATTGAGGAGTAGTAATGCCGCAGTTTAATAGCCTGTCACGTTATACGTTTGCAGCGACGTTAATTTTCAGTTGGTCGATTGCGACGAACGCTAAGGAATCGTTCCCCGCTGAACTGACAGGATTTTCTCCAGGTGTCTCAATCCCGGTTTTTACCGCGCAGGGCGCAGGGCACTGGGATGTGAAGATCCGCGAACGCGGCTGGATTCTTTTCGACAAGAACGTCGAGCCTGGAACTCCAGGCTGGAGAATGTGGTACACCGGCTACGACGGAACTCGGGAGGGCCAGAAAAAGCTTGGGCTGGCCACTTCGGCCGACGGCGTGACGTGGAAACCTCATCCGGATAATCCGATTTATCATGAAGTCTGGATCGAGGACATGATGATCGTACCGCACAGCGGAACGCTTTATATGTTCGCCGAAGGGAAGGACGATCAGGCTCATTTACTTACGTCGAAAGATGGAGTCGCCTGGCAACGAGTTGGAATCCTGAACGTACAAAAAGCCAACGGAGAACCAATTGAGTCGGGCCCTTATGGGACACCAGTTGCCCACTACGAAGCTGGTACCTGGTACCTGTTCTATGAGCGGAGGGATGCTGGTATCTGGCTGGCGACGTCCCGCGATATGAAAGTCTGGAAAAACGTCAGCGACGATCCAGTGATGGTTCCAGGACCGGACGAATTTGATTTCGATCTAATCGCGATGAATCAAATCTTCAAGTACAAGGGGCGGTACTACGCGTCGATCCACGGATCTAAAGCAGGATCAAAACTCTGGGCGAACGGCATTGCTGTTTCGGACGATCTTAGAAGCTGGCAGAAATATTCTGGCAATCCGCTGCGGCCAATTTTTGAAAACAAGTCCAGCGGCCTGTTCATTCATGATGGAAAGCAGTTTCGCTTCTACACGATGCACGACCAGGTTCACCTGCATTTCGCGATTCCACGATAGCCCACTCAAATCCGATGCTTGTGTTGCCTTCCGACTCTCGCAAGATCACGATGCTCATTGACACCCGGTTTAACAATACTCGCTGTTCTAAATTCAACTTTCCGTCGCATCGTGAATTGCGACACTGAATTTCAGGAGAAAAGTATGCGACTTCAAACTGTCGTTTGGCTGTGCGTTGCTCTGCTTGCCGGATCGGTCGCTGCTGAAGATGCAGCCAATGATACAGTAAAAAGTAAGAAGCCGAAGCAGGACGAAAACGTCATTAAGCTCTTTGATGGCAAGACTCTGAAAGGCTGGAAGTCGACCAACTTCGGTGGCGAGGGAGAAGTTCTTGTCAGAGATGGCAATCTCACTCTGGAAGTCGGCTCAGATCTGACTGGGATCACCTGGCAGGATGCGAAGAGTATTCCGCGTTCAAACTACGAGATCACATTTCAGGCAATGAGAGTCGACGGGTTCGACTTTTTTGTCGGGCTGACCCTGCCTATTCAGAAGGGTTACGGCACTCTGATCTGCGGTGGATGGGGCGGCGGAGTATGCGGTTTGTCGTCGATCGACAGCTACGACGCCTCGGAAAACGAAACCACGTCTTATCGAGCATTCAAAGCCAAACAGTGGTACAAAATTAAAATTCGAGTAACCGATGAACAAATCAACGCATGGATTAACGACGAGGAAATCATCGACGTAGGGATTGACGATCACAAATTTTCAGTACGGATCGAGGTCGATGCATCGAAACCGCTGGGATTTTGTACCTGGCAGACGACGGCAGCTCTGAAAGACATTAAGCTCCGCAAACTGACAAAAGCGGAGCTGGCGAAGAAGCCAGAAGCCAAAACGGAAAAAGAGGCAGGCAAGTAGTCATCAAGGAACAATCTGACAGCACAACCCGGTTTCCTCGGGAGACCGGGTTCTTTTTCTTTCTAAAGCCGGAACTTCTGTAAACGATGGATGATGCGTACCTTGTGAATCCGGTCGCCGAACCGGTTCGAGGATCAATTCGGCCGCCCGGATCTAAAAGCCTCACCAATCGGGCGCTGGTTATTGCTGCGCTGGCTTCGGGAACGACAAAGCTGACCGGAGTTCTGGCCAGTGACGACACTCGCGTCATGGTGGAAAGCCTGAATCGACTGGGTGTCTCAGTAACCCACGACGTCGACAGTTGCACGATGGAAGTCGCTGGCTGCGGCGGAAAACCACCTGCCGAGAAGGCTGAGCTCTGGCTGGAAAACAGTGGAACAAGTATCCGGTTTCTGACAGCCTTCTGTGCTTTAGGAACGGGTGAGTACCGACTCGACGGAAACGAGCGAATGCGGGAACGTCCAATTTCTCATCTCGTTGACTCGTTAAAGCTGTTCGGTGTTGATGTCGAGTGCGAACTTGAAACAAGTTGTCCCCCAGTGCGTATGGTGGCCAGGGGTTTTGCTGGAGGCCGCACATCAATTGCGGGAGACATTTCCAGCCAGTACCTCAGTGCTCTGTTGATGGCTGCTCCGTGTGCATCGAAGTCAGTCGATATTGAAGTGACGGGCGATCTGGTTTCCAAGCCTTACATCGACATGACATTGGGCGTCATGGCTCAGTTTGGAGCGACAGTGCTCTGTCCTGATCCTCATCGATTCACGATCGCTCCGCAGGAATACAAAGCAGCAAACTACGACATCGAACCAGACGCTTCCGCCGCCAGTTACTTCTTTGCCGCCGCGGCCATCACTGGTGGTGAGGTCACTGTCGAAGGGCTCACCAGCTATGCATTGCAGGGCGATGTCCACTTTGTCGAGGCCTTGGAAGAAATGGGCTGCGAAGTCGATTACGGCGATGATTCTATCACTGTCCGGGGTAGGAAACTGTCTGGCGTCGACATCGACATGAACGCGATCAGCGACACAGCCCAAACACTTGCTGTTGTTGCATTGTTCGCTGAAGGGGCGACACGCATCCACAACGTTGGCCACATGCGTCACAAAGAAACTGATCGAGTTGCGGCCGTTGTAAATGAAATCCGCCGGATGGGCATCAAGGCGGAAGAGCTCGACGATGGTCTGACGATTACCCCTGGACAAATTCAGCCCGCGACGATTGAGACTTACGACGACCATCGAATGGCTATGAGTTTTGCTCTCGCCGGACTTCGAACTGAAGGGATTCGCATCGCCGACCCTTTGTGTACTGGCAAAACATATCCCCACTTCTTCAGCGATCTTGAAAAACTCTGCGGTACGAACTCATGAAGAAACGTGATCCGCTTAGATTCCGCAAAAGTGAAGTTGGCCAGAAACGATTTCATCAACGAGGACGTTCGGCTGTTGAAGGTCTTCCAAGGCCGACGACTGATCGGCAACTCGCACTTGTCATTCTGGACGAGCATAAGCGAACTCAAACCTTCGTCGGCCAACTGCTCGATGAGAAGATCGAAGGACTCGGGCGTAGTTTCTCTGGAAGAAAGCCGCTCGGCTCAAAGGTCGGTAACCATCGTGACGGTGCCGCCGAACCTTCACCCTGGAAGTCATCGTCCAAGCCAGCGACGACGGTCAAGAACCTCTCGAAGTACGATCGGCCATTCATCTCCGAACTGGTGAATGGAGTCGTGCGGAGGCAAGCGACGCTCGACGCATTGCTTGGTGCTTTCGTTACACGGCCACGCTACAGCATCGAAGATCAACTCTGGACTCTGTTGCAGCTTGGGTTGTACCAACTTGTGTTCATGCACGGAGTACCTGCTCACGCTGCCGTTCACGAAACCGTTGAACTTGGACGGTGGGCTCAGCAGCCTCGCTGGTGCGGGTTTATGAATGGCGTTTTCCGATCAATCGCCCGCGAGATTGACGAATCATTTTCAGAAACACCATCGGCTAGTTGCGTCCCTGTCAGTGTTCGCCCGGCATTGCTGGAAGCCCGGGTTCGGGCCACAGAACAGGCAGCATCAAAAGGAACGATTTCAGTACCAACTGCTCCGCCGCGAACGGTGACTCCAGCTCCGGCTGACTCTCCCTGGGCAAAAGCCACTGCTGCCAATTCGCCGCTTCCGGCTGAAGAACTACCACCGGAACCAGTGATTGAAGAGACGACTACTATCGAAATTGATCCGCGGAAGACTCCCGAATTTCGCGTGACTGAGATTCGGTATCGCAGCATCGGCAAAGATGTTTTTCCGCCGCCCGAAACCGACCTCGCTGGGTATATTACAGCGGCGTTTGGGCTTCCTGAGTGGTTGATTACTCGCTGGAGTGCCCGATTCTCTCCTGACCAGATGCTGCAAATGGCAAAGTGGTTTGATCTTCGACAACCTCTGACGCTACGAGTCAATCCGTTAAAGACAACGCGCGACGAGTTGCTGGCAGAAATGCGTGAGGCCGCAGTTGAAGAATCCACAACGCTGCTGGAACCCGGTGATCGTCCAGAGTCAATCCGCTACGAAGGACCATTTCGAATAGTTGATTTACCCGGATTCGCTGATGGATACTTTACTGTCCAGGACGAGACCGCCATGTCGGCCGCAGCGTTGCTGGCTCCGCAACCGGGCGAACACGTTCTCGACCTCTGCGCCGCTCCCGGGACAAAGACAACTCATCTTGCCGAACTAATGAATGGAAAAGGGAGCATAGTGGCGACGGACGTCGATCTCGGTCGCCTGAGACGGATCGAAGAGAATGCTGACCGGCTCGGTTTCTCGTCAATGATTGAACCGCTTGTGATCCGCGAGGATCTGTCTGAACTTCCAGAAGGCCCATTCAACGCCATCCTGATCGACGTTCCCTGCTCCAACACCGGAGTGCTTGGCAAACGTCCGGAAGTTCGATCCAGAATCACGCCGGAAGACATTGACGAACTGGTGGTCACCCAACAGAAACTGCTTGATGCTGCAGCTTCGATCGTGGCACCAGGTGGGCGGATCGTCTATTCGACCTGCAGCGTCGAGCCTGAAGAGAACTCAGGTGTCGTCACTCAGTTCCTGCAGAAGTCTTCTGATTTTGAGCTGGTCGAAACCCATAATTTCATCCCCGGAAATCCGACCGACGGTGGCTACCAGGTACTGTTGAAACGAACGACCTGAGGATGATCACCCGGAACTGAATGCGTGTGGAACACATTTCGGCGAAGAATACGTCAGTCTGGTGGACGAGTAAGCGGGCAATACGGTACTAATACGTGCATTGGTACTGTCCAGTTCCCGCCTCCTAAAGGACCTCCCGATGAATCAACGGCCTGAACGTAACTGCCCTGATTGCGAAAAGCCCTCCGACTCAACCATCCTTGACGCGTTTGGAAACCCGGTAAGCCGCCGCGGTTTTCTCAAAACGGTGGGTGGAACAGTCGCTGCGATGGGCGCTGCACAAGTGCTGCCTGGCCTCCTGTCAGCGCACGCGGCACCGTCCAGGAAAAGTTCCGCTGAAACAGCAGTCAAAGCACTTTACGACACCTTCAGTGATCAGCAGAGTGCAATGGTTTGTCTGCCTTTTGATCATCAGCTCCGCCATCGCATCAATGCAAACTGGAAGATTTCGAAGATTGCGATTGGCAGTGACTTCTACTCAAACGAGCAGCAAGACCTGATTACTCAGATAGTCAAAGGTATCACCAGCGAAGGCGGCTACGATCGCCTCACTCGTCAGATGAAAGCAGACGCTGGCGGAATTGGTAGATACTCGATGGTTATCTTCGGTGAGCCCGGGACAAATAAGTTTCAGTGGGAATTAACAGGGCGGCATTTGACGCTTCGAGCCGACGGAAACAGCGCTCCGGGTGCTGCATTTGGCGGTCCGATCGTCTACGGCCATAGTCCGGAAGATCCGGCGAAGAACCTCTTCTATTACCAGACGAAGCAAGTCAACGAAGTTTTCAAAGCTCTCGATGCCAAACAGGCCAAAGTTGCTTTGCTTGAAGATTCTCCTTCGGAAGACGAGGTCGACCTTCAAGGCACAAAGGGCAAGTTCCCAGGGCTGGCAGTTGCTGACTTAAGTAGTGATCAGAAAGAACTCGTCGCAGATACGTTGAAAGTTCTGCTCGGTATTTACCGCGAAGAAGACGTCAAAGAAGTCATGTCGATTCTTAAGAAGGGCGGAGGCCTCGACAGCCTGCACATGTCTTACTATGCAGATAGCGACCTCAAGGGCGACAAAATCTGGGACGTCTGGAGAATTGAAGGCCCATCCTTCGTGTGGCATTTCCGAGGCGATCCGCATGTCCACGCTTACATTAATATCGGCCTGAAGGCCTGACGAAGGTTCTGTGAGCATCGTTATTCGTCTACGTTCACTCTGATCTTCAAAGATTGAATGCTACAGGAAACCCCGAAACTCACAGCGAGCTTCGGGGTTTCTCTTATGAACGGTGCCGTACCGGTACGCAGTGATTCAACGTTTTAATCCTCAACGGAAATTCGCGAAGGACCGATCTCAATGAAACTTTGGATCAACTCAGCCTTGGCAATCACGCTTACGCTCCTGCAGATCGGAGATCTGTTTGCACAGCAATTAAGGCCTGATGAAGGACGCTCAAACGGCTTCCGTCGGGGTGTTGGCAGTGATAACCGAACTGGTGCCGGCACACTGGAACGAGCTGGTCTCAAAGTTGGGCAACAGATGCCCGACGTGACTATCTACGACGAAAACGGAGAAAAGTTTCCGATGAGTCGTGTGAAAGGAAAACACGCGGTACTGGTTTTCGGGTGCTTGACCTGACCACCTTTTATCAGAAACGTCCCCGGTCTGGAGACGATACATCGGGACTTTGGTCCCAAAGGCGTGCAGGTATACTTTGTTTATAAATCGCTGGCTCACCCGGAAGGTGGCAGCAGTATGTTTGTTCCTCCATTCACGTTGAAAGAACGACTGTTACACGTTCAGGAAGCGAAGAAAACACTCGGAGCAACAGTTCCCTGGCTGTGCGACACCATCAACAATGATCTGAAACACGCACTTGGTGACAGACCTAATTCGGAATTCGTGATCGATCCTGAAGGTAAAATCGTCGTCATGCGGGACTGGAGTAATCCCAGCACGCTGCGCTCGGATCTGGAAAAGATCGTCGGGGCAGTCGATAACCCGACTCAGGTTTCTGATCTCAACCTTAAGATCGAGACAACTCCTAAGCCCGCAGCAAGTGGTGTGGTGAAGCGTGTTTCATTGCCGAATCCGGGGCAGCCGTTGCTCGTCGAAGCCCAGGCATCCAAAACTCCGCACTACGTGAAGTTGCGTGCTGAGGCAGACAGCGAGCTTCTACGATCGGGTAAGGGTAAGCTTTATCTCGGCTTTCATCTGGACCCGATTTACCACGTCCACTGGAACAACCTGGCAAAGCCACTTGAGTGGGAAGTCACGTCAGTAGATGCCGTCGCTATAACACCCACCAAAGGGACTGGCCCCACGGTCGAGATCGAATCAGATATCGATCCACGTGAGTTCATCGTTGATGTTGACTCCGATCGCGACGCCGGTCCGTTCGACGTGACTGTCAAGTACTTTGCCTGTAGCGATGAGCAGGGATTCTGCATTCCAGTTATGCAGACCTATTCTGTGACTCTGAAGCAGGATCGAGACGGTGGACAGGCAAGGCGATCTGGCGGTGGTCGCGGCCCTGGCGGTCGACCGCCCAGCAGAAGACGTCCGGACGGGGGCTCACCCGGAGGATTCTCAGTCGCACGGCTGATGTCTCATGACAGGAACAAAGACGGCAAAGTCAGCCGTGATGAGTTGCCTGGTTCATTGACTCGGATGCTCGATCGAGCCGACAGCAACAACGACGATGCCATCGACGAAAAAGAAGCCGAAGTAGTAGCAGCTCGATTCCGGCAACGGCTTCCGCGACAACGGCCCACACGGTAGAGGCGAACTGTTGCTGAAACTCTTGACAGGCCGGCTTCTTTTTGAAGTTCAGCTGTTTCTGTGCGCAATTGATAAAGGCGATGACGACTGTCGCATGCAACTTGAGGCTTAAGCAATCGATCGCCTGTTAGTTCAGGTGACGATCTGCGAAATCCAGAAACACTGTCCAGTCTTCGCTCGACATCGAATGCTTCCCGGGACGAATGAAATAACCCAGGCGACTGTCGATGAGCTTTCCCATTTCCGGTTTCGCGTCTTCCGCCAGGCCGTCAACGCCTAGAAATCGGTAGACCGGGTCGGCAGCTTTGAGCATATTGAACTGGCCGTTTGGATCCGCCCATTGATCCTGTTCCGCATTTGAGAATAAAACCGCCCTGGGGGCGCACAACGCTGCGAGGCAATGCTGATCGAACGGGAGCCGGTCAACCTGTTCGTTGAATTCCGGAAAGGTGTCGCTCAACCGATTCACCCACGTTAAAACTGTTGGGTGCGGTCCCACCGCAACCGGCCTGGTGAGGGATCACGACTTTGATCCGCTCGTCCAACGCGCCGGCCAGTAATGCGGTCTTGCCCAATCGAGAATGTCCCACGAGTGCAAGGTGTTTTGTGTCAACTGATTGACCAGCTTCTAAAAAGTCAATCACCCGGTGAACCCCGTAGGCCCAGGATGCGATCGCTCCCCAGTCGTGTTTACCTGGTTTGGTCTGACCGTCGTTAAAAAAGTGTGGGTGTACTCCGTCGGTAAAATCCTTGCCATTTTTGTCTGGATCGACATCGCCATAATAGAACGTTGCGAGCGAATATCCTCGATTAATGATCATCTCAGCGTTCCACTGATCGACTTGGCCGCCACGTCCGGCTTCCGTAGCCGTTTCATCTTCGCAGCCAGGACAGCGACTTCGATACCACGACTTTGTCATCGGTACCCCTGGATCACTGACCACCGTGTGATTGCCGCAGAAATTGATTCCAACAAAAACTGGAGGGAGGCCCTTCTGCGGCCTGGGAAGAATCAGCAACAGCTCAAGCGGTGGAGTACCTTTCGGACCGTAACTCAGCGTGAAGCTCTTCCAGCTTGCTTTGCCATTGAACAGGTTCTCGTTGGACGCCGTTAATGTCGCCTTAACCACGGTTGGAGCTGGCAGGTACCCGTACATGTAGTGCTGAAACAGAGCCTTAAGCTCGGGCCGGCGTTCTTCGTTCCACTGTCGCTTCGACGTGACTCGGCTGCCGTCCATCATGACTAGTGGGTCTGGCAGTTGAGGATTTATTGGCAACTGCTCGACTGGTGGAAAATCACCACCAGACGCCGCATGCACAATAAACAGAAGTACCGCGATAGCGAGAAGACTCGAACGGTTCATGCAGCGACCCCCTTGGTTGAAATTTAAGAAACCGTATTTGAATCCTACTCAAGAGATATCGCATTGGCAGACTATATCGAGTCAACTGTTTCAAAAGTCAGTTCAAGTCGATCCGAGTATGGTAGACTCGCTGGCGATCTCCTCTTAGACGCAGATCGTCCAGGATATGCTCGACAGACGGTTCAACGAAGTCATTGAAAAGTTGACGTGAGCCGAGCTTCACTTTCAGACGGATGTCATAGTCAATGATGTCTGGTGATAACCAAATCGTGTTTGATCGAACCGGACTTCTGATTGCAATCGTTGTGTGATCATCTGCACCCGCGCGAACAGACACGCTGATGATTTTTGCCCGATTGGCTACGTTAACGACCGGAAACGGTTGAGACTGACCTCGCGTCTGTCCGATTCCAGCCAACGTATTTGCCTTGAACCAGAAGAAGCGGTTGTTGTTCGGTCTTACGGTACGCATCTCAAACTCAGCAGGGACCGTGGTTCTTTCCTGTAGATCCATCCAGTCGAACAATTGATGGATCTCTTCGTAAAAGGATTCGTATCCACGCCCGATAAACTCGCTCAGCACCACGTCATAGTGGGCGATCATCATCCGGTTGATCAATGAGGCGTTTTTCTCGAAGACGTCTCGGTCAAGCTGTCCACTGACAATATACCAGGGGATTCGTCGTCCATTTCTCCATATTTTGATCGTCAGGTTCTGAAGTTGGCCGGTGATTGGGATGACGCCTGCAAAAAGATCAGGATGTGCGTTGCCAATGTCGAATGCAGCATCGCCGCCCGAACCATGCCCAGCCAGGAACACTCGATTGGAATCAATGTTGAACCGTTTGAATGCGTCCCTGAGAGCCATCCGGACTCGATAATGGGACTGAGGACTGTAGGTGTATTTCGTAGCCTTTTCGTCAAGATACTCTGGAGCGATGACAATGTATCCTCGGCGTTGAGCTTGCAGAGGCTTTTCAGCCGTGCCTCCCCACCAGCGAAGCTCCCATGCAGAATTTCGCTCGACGGCGTGTAACGCCACGACCATTGGATATGTGTGATCGGGTGAGTACTCCGTAGGCAAAAGTACATGGTACTTAACGGCCGGCGCGTTCGACGGAACGCCGGCCATACTTTTGTTGACTTCGACTTCCGTCGCATACCCGGCTTTTGCTGCAGGCGTGTTGATGAACGGAGGAAGCAACGGAATCAGTCCAAGCACAGATTCTGCACCGACGCCTTCAAGTCCCAAAAGGTCAGCAAGGATCTGAGTGCGCTCCGCAGCGTCGCTCGAGCGAATGTATCGAAGCATTTCGAAACGTGCCTGCCAGAGATTCATGGCCAGCGGCAAACTGTCAATAGCTGACGCATCGCCGGAGATCCAACCGGAATACGCCAAGGCAAGTTTTTCTTCTGGCGGTCTGTTCGGATCATCCGCCTGTTGCAAAAAAGGTCTCAACCTCGGAAGTGTTTCGTAATTCAGTTTTTCCGCAACATCACTGCGCATGGCTTCCAGTCGAAATCGTATGTCATCGTCCTCTATCAGGCCCTGGAGTTCACCGAGCAGCGCAATCGCCTGCTCACCATCATCAATCGCGGAGTCATATTCAGCCAGCACGCCCCGAACCTGGCGAAGAATGGCCGCACTCATTCCTTCAACCGGAAACTGTTTCGCCTTAGACCATGCAAGAAAATGCTGGCCATTGCTTCGGCGATCGTTCAGTTCATCCAGAAGCTTCTGGGCTAGCTGTTGTCGGGCCTGAATGGTGAATTCATCAACCCGGGCTTTCAGATCCGGAAAGTCATCTGCTATCGCATCCAACTCAGTCAACGCTTGAAGAAACAATTCAGCCTGTAGAAAGAATCTAACGATCGCAAACCTGTCTTCGGGTTTGGTCTGGTCAGTGACTTTTCGAATCATCCCATTGACTGCTGCCGGCGGGATCGATCGCGTGGCAACTCCAAATTCCCAGTCGTATTTCAGAGCCGAGACTCGCATGAACCTGGGGCCAATCTCAAAGATACCCTGATCAATGACGACGGGTCCGCGGGCAAAATTGAGCGTAATCTGCCGTCGTCCATCAACATTAAATCGGGTCACATTTTTTAGTGGACCGACGGATGCAACCACGTTGCCGACCGATCTTCGAGGTAGCCGCAAATCAAACAGCTCGGGTGCCCCGAGTCCGTTGTCGTTAAGAACGTTCGCCACCTTTTGTACGGGTACGTAATAGCGCCGCATCCCTGCATCGATCATCATGACAGGCTTATTCTGCACGGGACCAACGTTAGGAGAAACAGACGTAGAAATTGCTTGCACCTCGAACGGTCGCCCTTCAATGTAGAAGTTGTTCTTTAGAATGACGCCCTCAGCAAAGACAGCTTCCCCGCCAGCGAGCAAGCATGTAGTCACGAATGTGGCGAACAAGATAAAACTCGCTGGCGCAGGGCGGACATCTGATTGCTGGCAGTCACGTTGCATGGCGAACTTTCACAAAGGTCATTCAACTATCGCATTATTCAAGCCTTGTTGGACACAATCCAGATGGAGACTCGTTCACTATCCTGGAAACGCGACAATGAAACTGGAGACTTCGCCTCGTCGCTACCACCGGATCAGCCCGGTTGATCCCCGAATTCGTTGCATCGCCCATCGAGGTTGTGCGGTACGAACAATGAAGTAATATTTGCGTGTTTTATGCCCTGCTTAATCTGTCGATCTTTCATTTTGGCCAGAGAACGCTGCAAATATCTGCGGTGACCTGAAGACTCGAGTCAGAAACAACGCCCATGTCCAAATTTGCAGTCATAGTGGCGGCTGCCGGTCGCAGTTCGCGGTTTGGAAGTCCGTCGCCTCGCGAAAAGAAAGTCTTCCGCGAACTTCAGGGACGTCCCGTCTGGCTGAGGTCTGTCGAAGCATTTGCGGATCGGGCCGACGTTGGCCAGGTCATCGTTGTCGTCTCGCCCGAGGACATCGACTGGTTCAAAGAAAAATACGCACCGAACCTTGGTTTTCGAGACCTGGACGTGATCGCGGGCGGAGCCGAACGAGCAGATTCTGTATTGAACGCACTGACAGTGGTGAAATCAAATATCGACTTTGTGGCCGTCCACGACGCCGCTCGACCACTGGTCGTCAAACAATGGATTGACGATATCTTCCAGGCTGCGATTGACCACGAAGCCGCAATTCCTGCAATACCTGTTGCCAGTACGCTGAAGCGAGTCGATGGAAACGCGATAACAGATACGGTGTCACGTGATGGCTTGTTTGCGGCACAGACTCCGCAGGTTTTTCGCCGCGAACTGATTCTTGAAGCGTATGCTCAACGCAGTGACTTCAAAGCAACAGATGAATCTTCACTTGTCGAGCGAATGGGGCATCCCGTCCACGTGGTAATGGGGTCTCCGATGAATATCAAAATCACGACTCAAGAAGACCTGAAGATCGCTGCTGCGTTGTTGAGCCTCCTGCCCAAAGAAAAAGGCCTGGACGCTCTCGCCACTTCGAAAAAGGACGATGGTCTCGATTGGCTGCTGGCCGGGAAATAGCTGCCCGGCCATTCGTTTTTGCCGTTCCCAGTCCGTCTGTACACGCCATTTAGCTGATGTGCCGACGGGGCACGATCCACGATCGTTCGTAGCTTACGGCTTTACCCGCACATACTTCTGCATCACAAAAGGACGCTTCTGTGACCAAGGCACGCTCCGGTCGAAGATAGTCGCGAACTTCTGGTAGTTGTTGTAGGGGACCGCGAGTACTTTCCATGCCGCGATATGCTGATCGTAGACTGTTCGCATTTCCTGTAACGCCACCGTCTGGCTGGCATCCGCCGCCAGGTTCTTCAGTTCAAGCGGATCGCTGTCCAGATCGTACAGTTCTTCCGTAGGTTGAAATTCGCCTTCGGCGTAACTCCAGAAGATGTATTTTCGTTCTTTTGTGACGACTCCCAGACTGTGAACTTCCTTGGGTCCCCAGACATTGATCAGCGGCAATGAATGATGGATGGCCGTCTCTGGATTGTCGTAAAGTGGAAGAAGACTCCGTCCGCTGAGTCCATTGGGAACGGGAACTCCCGCAAGATTCAAAATTGTCGGAGCAAAATCCACGTTCCCGGTCAGTGCATCGCTGCGAATTTTCTTACCACTGTTTTCATGTCGAGGGTCAAACATGATCAGTGGCACTCGTGACGATTCCTCGTACGGGATCACTTTCGAGCCATAACCGTGTGAGCCGCACATGAAGCCGTTGTCGGATGTGTAAATAATGACTGTATTCTTTGCTGAGCCAGAATCAACAATCGCGTCACGGATCATCCCAACTGCCACGTCGATCGCGTAAATCTGCTGGTAATACTTTGCCATGACGTCGTCGTACTTGTCGGCGTACTTCCAACTGAAGAACCTTTCATACTGTCGTCCCTGCCGGCTTTGTATCGAAAAATGTTCACCATTCTGCCTGCCGTAATTCTGGGGCTTTGTGAATGTATTTCCAGCATAAATGTCATCAAATTGTGGATCCGGAGTCACTGGGTGATGCGGAGCTTTGAAACTGATCGAAAGGCAAAAGGGTCTATCACTTTTTGATGCATCCTGAATGAAGTCACGACCAAATGCGCCGTATGATAACGTCGCGTGTGGAAACTCCTTCGCATATTTGCGCATCGATTTGTTTTTTGCGGTGGCGTACGACGTCTGGCCAGCCCCGCCGCCCCATCGATCGAAATCAGCTTCCGGCAGCTCGCCCTTGCCAGCTACCTCAGGTGATTCTTTGACTTCGAATCCAAACTTGCCGGCAAAGGCCGTCGTATACCCAGCTTTACGGAGCAGCACTGGATAAGATCGTTTCCAGGTGTCTCTCATCATGGGACCGTGCTCGAAATTGCAGCCCGTACGATACTCGTACAGTCCCGTCATCACGTTGGCACGACTCGCCATACAGATGGCCGTTGTGTCGTAGTGGCTGTCGAAGACGATCCCTTCCTTCGCCAGTTGATCGAGGTTCGGAGTTCTTGCCTCGGGTGCTCCGTAACAACCCATCGAATAGGTGGCCTGATCGTCGGCCATCAGAAAAATAATGTTCGGCTTATGGTCAGCGCTCGTTGCCAATTTATCGCGAAACAACGTAAAGAGAAAAACTGACAGGGCAAGGATGAGTCGGAATTTGAGTTGCGTATGCATTATGAAGAGTTCCGTTGGTCAATCGCTGTCTGACGGCATAGCTAATTCAATTCAATAACTCAGCGGCATCGTTCTTTGAATTATTTCAAGCAATGCCCGACCAGCAACGACTTTGCGTCGAGTGGTTCAAGTCAATCGAACCACTTTGACTACCGTAGAGTGAAACGCCTGCTGCCCGGTGACTGGGTCCGGGGCAATCGGGAGGATCGTATTCTGGTTCCATCCGTTGCCCGTATTCTGCTTCCACTTGGAAGTATCGCCTGAAGATCCGTCCTGCCACCACATATTACGTTCCCAGTCAGCGTCGCGGTACGATCCGGTATCCATACCATCGATCTTGTCGCCACCCGGGCGACTCTTCTTTGCCTGAGCAACGTTCGTGTACTGAGTGTGGCCACAGGAGTTGCTCATGGCGATGGCATTCGGGTGAATGCCCGGCATCGTGACGATGGGAACTCGCATTGTTCCGGCGACGGTCCGACCGTCCGAGTCACGTTCACCGTGATGCAGATGCGGTGCTGACTCATCAAGCATTTGTGAGAAGTACGACGTCAGCTCAATCCAGTCGCCATCCTTCAGAGCCAGCTTTTCTGCGGTTGCGGGGTTCATCCACGCCGGATTGCTATGGACGATCTCCGCCAGCCACTTCAGATGCATCGTTCGGCCGTGGTTGTGCACATTCCATTTGAAACTGGTCATTATCAGTTCGTCGTTGGCCAGGTTCTGATGCTCGGGCAGCGGCAGCCAGACGGGCAGTTGCTCAATTTCTACATCGTGTCCAGCGTGACTTGCTGGCCGGCTTGAAGCTTTTGCCCCGCTTCGTGCAATCAGGTCAGAGCAGTCCTCATTCCTGCCAATCTTTTGAACGAACAGGCTGCGGACTTCGAACAATCGACTCGGCGTCAGGAATCCGCGAACAGGTTTTCCGCCGCGTATGATCCCTATTCCCTTTCCGTCTTTCAGAATCACACCAGTCTCATTTTCGATAGTTGCCCCGACCATAGCTTCGTCAGAAACTTCCGCTACGTAGGGCTCGTAAAACGGCTTACGGTCAGTATTTTCCCACGCTCCCTCTTCGAGCAATCGGTCAAGACCAGCCTTGCCGGTCTCGGGATTCTCGGGAACGTTCTTGGCCCACTCCCGCATGTAGTCTTCGGTCGTTCCGTAATCGTAGGCTTCTTCCATTCCGCCGCCGATCCGTTTGGCGATATCAGGGAAGAAGTCGCGGATATCTCTCGCTTCTCCAAGTGGCTCGACCATTGGTGTCCGAATCCCGACGTACGGTCGCAGGTTGTAGGAACCACGAGCGTCGAGATCCCAGCGTTCAAGATACGTCGTCCACGGAAGAACAATGTCTGCGTAGTGAGCGGTTTCGTTGTAAAAGCAGTTAATGCAGACGTGAAAGTTGATCAAGTCTTCGTTGCTGAGCACTTCCTGAGTGAGACTTTCTTCCGGCCAGGTCAATGGACTATCAAGGTTGTACGTCATGTATGCCTTGAGTTTCGCTCTGCCCTGTAAAAGATAGAGGTAGATGATCTCGCCGACTCGCATTCGACGCCAGACGTTTGCCAAGGGGTACTCCGGTGGGTCTTCCAGCACGCTGTGCGTCTTGGCGGACGTCGGCATCGTGGGAGTCTTCATGTCCGGATCAACACCGCTCCACGGACTCCAGCACCAGCCACCCTTCTTTCCAACCGAACCAACCAGCGCATTCAGCAACTGAATCGCTCGGTCGTTGTAGTATCCGTTGAGGTGTGCCGAACTACCTCGATTGCACATGGTCGTGCAGGTTGGGGCGGCGGCTGCAAACTCGCGAGCAATGCGAGCTATGTCGGATGCCGGGACACCACTCACCTTCTCGGCCCATTCCGGCGTGTAATCCTTGTAGTGTTCCCGCAACTCTTCCAGCGACACGTTGGTCCATTGCGTGATAAACTCGTTGTCGTGCAGATCTTCGGCAAGAATCACATGACCGATCCCCAATGCAACGGCACCGTCAGTACCGGGAAACGGAGCAAACCACTCATCGCTGGCGCCGCCGGTGTTTGAAAGCCGGACATCGAAAGTTACCAGCTTCGCGCCGTTCTTGAATCGGCCATTCTGAATTCGATTTGCGAATGAAACGTGTCCCTGATGAGCCTCGAAAGCGTTTGAACCGAAGTTCAGAATGTATTTCGAATGCTCAACATCGTTGAGATCCCAATCGCTTTCCCACAGAAACGTCAGGTTCGCAGCGCGCCGATTTCCAGAACAAAGCGACCGGTGGCTGAGTTGCGTCTTCGTACCAAACGCATCAAGAAACCTTTTGATGGCGTCCTTGCTGCGCTGCCGGCCCTGGTGAAATGCGAAGTCTTCAGGATGTCCGCTGTCGCGAATGTCGCCTAGCTTCTCTGCAATCTCATCCAGCGCCTCGTCCCATGAAATACGTTTCCAACGTCCTTCACCGCGTTCACCGACTCGCTTCAGCGGGTACAGTAACCGCTCGGGATGATATTGATGGTTGAGTGCTGCCTGGCCACGAGCACACAGGTGGCCTCGGCTGTTGGGGTCGTTTGGGTTTCCTTCGACCTTGATAATCCGTCCGTTCTTGACATACCCAATGATGCCGCAAACAGTGCTGCAAAGCTGGCACATCCCGGGGATTTTTTCGACGTCTTTGTATTTGTCGCGGTCTGGCCAGTTTCGTTTCGCATTGGGGCCGGGCAGTTTGCAGACGCCAGGCATGTGGACATCGCCCTCTTCGTAAGGGAGTCCACGAATCTTCTGCCAGCGTTTCAGATCAAGTGGCGATGCCACCGCTGATGGTTTTGCCCCGGTAATGTCGGGCTGATCGGATTGGCCTTCGCCGGTTGCCGGAGTCGCTGGCGATTCGCCGCGGCTACCGCATCCCGTGGCGCCGAACGCCACAAGAGCCGCCGCCCCCAACTTCAGAAACTGGCGTCTGGTATCAATTGCTGATTCGGACGTGTTGCTGACCTGATGCTCTGTCAGATCGTCGATTGTCTGATAAGCTGTCTTGTCCTGCGTAGTCGCGTCGTCTTGAGGCATCTTCTGTTCCGGAGTTCACTGCGAAGTAACGTTGACATTGCCAGGGTATGCCGAACCGGCTTCCCACTGTTTTCGAGTTGCCGCGTTCACCCGTCGTCCGTCGCGGCGTCTGCCTGTTTCCAGTTGTAGATGTTGTAAGCGTCCGGACTGTACGACTCGCCTTCGCGTGGGACTCGTTCTTCCACTTCCACCGGAGCGTTGCCAGCAAACCAGGCCCGCGGTTTGGTCCCCTTCTCAGGACGGAGCTGAGTCAAACCTTCGCTCTCTTCCAATTCTGCCTTTGCCACACTTATTTTAGATTCGGGATCATTCAGATCGCCAAAGTAGAGAGCTTCTGACGGACAGGTCGGAACGCATGCAGGCTCCATGTCGTGCTCGAGCCTGTGGTAACAGTTGTGGCATTTGACCGCCTGTTTCGCGACAGGATCGAGATAGATCGCTCCGTACGGACAGACTTCTGCGCACGTCCCGTGGCCTGAACACACGTTGTAGTCCACCGCGACGGTTCCGCCGACTTCTTTGTGAAGCGCTCCACACGGGCACGCCTTGATGCAAGGTGCATCTTCGCAATGCTGACAGGCCATTGGGAGAAAAACTCGAGCGACCTTAGGGTACTCGCCCACGTCCTTGTAGATGGTCTGTCGAATGAACTTGCCAAGAGGCACATCATTTTCAGACTTACAACTGACTTCGCAGGCATGGCAACCGAAACACCGGCGAGTGTCAACGAGCCAACCCAGCATCTTACCATCGTCAGGCGGAGTCATTCGCTCCTTCCAGAAAGCTTCTGGCTGAAACTTCGATTCGTCTGTTGCTGGAGAAGCCGCAACATCCGTCGAGTCTGTCTGGCCGGCGGCGATTCCACCAGCAACTACTGCTGATGTTTTACCGAGGAACTCTCGCCGTGAAGTCTTGTTCGTCATATCGTCAGTCATTAAACGTTCCTGCTCTGCTGTTGCTCTTGTTGCGTGGGCACTTCCAGATGTGTCGCTTCGTCTCGCAGGAACTGTTGCGTGACCGACGCTACTGTTCCGTAAAACCGATCATTTTCACGATCGATCACCGCATCCAGAAAGTCAGCTGACCAATTCAAGTGCCCATTGAAGAATTGGCAGGCCAGGTCATCGGCAAGGTTCTCATCTAACGGCAGTTTGATTGACTTCCGCAGAATCTGCCCCATCGCCCACAATTCGTTTCCAAGATGATCGGGGATGATGTCAAAATTCCACGGTCCTTCGAATCCAATGACGGTATTAAATTCCCGCAAGCTCGACGTAACGCCGGTATCCAGCTCTCCGCTCATCCAGACGGATTGAATCGGTGGCAGATGTTCTTTAGGTCCGATAAATAGCCGGCAGTAGTCTTCGTCAAGCGACGAGTGGGTGCCGTCGGAGTCCTCGTCAGGCACGATGCCTCCCAGTTGCTTCCACGCTGAACACAAAGGCTCCGCCCGCAGTTGCTCCAACAGCCTGCCAGGCTCTTCCGCCCACAGGCGAGCAAGCAGTTGATAGACAGCCGCGCGTTCAGCTCGATTAAGGTCCTTCGAAGCCATCAAATTCCTTTGTCGTTTCACGCTGGAACAAACACTAATCTGCATTGTTACGACTGGCCTGTTTTTCGCCAGGGAATGCATACCAATATGGTATTTCTGTTCAGATTGGATTAATTGGGTCCGATTGTCCAGGCCATTGCAGGGTTTCGGGCTCAAACACTGGTGTCTTCGTCATCTTCTGTCTTACCGAGTTTTTGTTAATGTGGCCGCAAGACTTAACATGCAAGCGTGGAACGATTCGCTCCACGCTCGGTGCGGCGAATCAGTCGGAAGCGATCGAAGTCGGCTTCCGATTTTACCGAGAACATCGCAACCATAGAACGCTTCGATAAGTACCGTGCGAAAACGCTCGATCAACAGTGCGTTATCCTCACACGCTGCCCCCCGCCCCAGACTTTGATCCAGTGTGAGTGGGAGAATCGGGATTAAGCAGTTCGACTGTGTTCCGCGGGCTGAGGCGCATGTAGACGCCAGAGGAACACATGCGGGCGTTATCTCCTGAATGCCGGTTTCAGTTGTTTGCTTCTGCTGGCCGGTCGGAACCGCGCGGCATTTTCAGCATTTCATTGACGACTGCCGGTAGTGGAAGACTCTGGCCGTTGTGGACCGCCAGCAACTGACGATGAGCTTCCTGCAGATCGTCGTGCAGCGACGCGTCGGAAGGCTTGAGTTTCAGCAACCAGGCCGCATGGAAAACGGCGGGGTACCACTGCTTTTCTGATTGTGCCGACCGAAACTGTTTACTGTGCCAGCGAGGCTTCGGACGTGCCAGCAACTTCCGACGCAGCCGTTCCGATGGTGTCTGTTTGTAGGCCGGATCCACTAACAGCACATCATTCACCGAGGGGATCGCAAGCCACCGACCATCGGGGCTTTTGCTGGAATCATTACCTGCTGGAAACGCATCGACATTGCCGTCTGGTA
>CALGTK010000190.1 GCA_937904325.1 uncultured Planctomyces sp. | reverse complement strand
ATCGAGTGTGCGGGACCGCCCGTTCAGCCTCAGGAGTTCACTGCGTAAAATGCGATTAATGCCTCACTTCTACTGAAAATTCAGGCTAACGCTTAGTGATTGCGGGGCAATCCCTCCACGCACCATGCGATCAATGACCTATCGTTTGGAAACAGCCTTGACGTCGCAAGTGCGCCAATTGGCGTCCCACTGACCGGGCATCATTCCGAGGTATCGCCATGCTTATTGCCGAACAACTTACAAACATAGATTCGCGGATCGTCAATCGGAGCTTTGCGCTCGAAATTCCCAGTAAATTTGAATGGATCAACCGCACAGTTTCCTATCTCGAGCAACATGCTCTCGACATACCGTGGGGCGATGCCATCACTGGAAGCCGCGTGGCATTGTCGCTGCATGAAGCACTGACAAATGCCATCGTACATGGCAATCTCGAAGTTTCGTCCGACCTTAAGGAAGCAAAAGAAGCGGGACGTTTCGCCGAAGCTCTGGCCGTTCGATCAACCCAGGAAGAGTATTCGTCACGGTGCGTACACGTTCTCGTCGAACACAACGAGCACAGAATTGCGTGGACGATCACTGATGAAGGCAAGGGCTTCGACGTGGAAAAAGTACTGAAACGTGCGGCGTCAGAAGAACCGTCAATGCTGGCCAGCGGTCGAGGCGTAATGCTCATGCTGGCCTCTCTGGATGACGTTCAATACTTACACAATGGGCGGCAATGCCGAATGACACTTCTCAATCCGAAAGCCGAGCAAATCGGCGGTTTGGCTGCTCAGGATTGGCATGACCTTAAACAGTCGTTCCGCCCTAACGGCCATTCTTTCGAAGTGGGCCTATCACCGGGTTCAGCTCCGCAGTCGGAAGAGCAGCGACTGAAAATGAATGTGGCATTGGCACCGCTGTTTTCTTTGCTCTCGAAGGACGAGTCTTCCAACCACGAACAACGCCAGCACGACCGACTGTGTTACACAGGAAAGTTTTACGTGCATCACGACAACGATGTTCCACGACCGGCTTATGCAAGAAATATTTCCGAGGGCGGCCTTGGTTTCCTGTGCGACGCTCCGTTCTCGTCCCGGAACATCTCCATTGAACTGAATGTCAACGAAACACCGGTTCGACTCCGTTGTGAAGTTGTCCGCTGCACGCAACTCATCCCGAACGTCTACGACGTTGGCGTCAGGTTTCTGCAAGCGACTGACCGCCACACGTGCGATGGTCAGGACTAGTTCATTTTTCAACTGCAGTTGTGGTTCTGCTCGCCTTCAATGTGTAAATGATCTTTTTTACAACGATCGGAAAAACACCGAGCAGCACAAATGCAGCTATCAACTCGGGAGTGAGAATCTCAGAGCCGCCTTTATCGGCAAGCGTCTTTAAGTCTGGAAACTGAGATCCGGCATAAACATAGACGGCGGTCCCGGGCAGCATTCCGACCTGACTGATCCACCAGAACGTCCGCGTCTTCAGCGGCGTCAGCCCCATTACGACATTGATCACAAAAAACGGTACGGCCGGGATCAGGCGAAGCGTAAAGAGGTAGAACGCGCCTTCACGCTCCAACGCTTCGTTGAATGAAACAAGCTTGTCTCCGAAACGGCTTTGAATCGTTTCCCGAAGAAAGTAACGACTCAGTACAAACGCCATCGTTGCACCGCCAGTCGAGGAAAAACTGACGACTACCATTCCCCGTGCAAAGCCAAAGTACCAGGCATATGCGAGTGTCAGGACCGACGCCCCTGGCAACGACAGCCCTGTTGCCAGGATGTAAATGGTCATTGCGACGCCGTAAACGAGCACGGGATTATTGACGCGGTACTGCTGCAACTCGGCTTCTTTCGATGCCAGATAATTGAGTGACAATGCGTCGCCGTAGTTGTGGCAGGCAAACAACGCTGCGGCCACGACAGTCAGCAGAACGACAATCTTCGTCATCTTGCTGCCAGTTTTTTTTGGCGCGGCCTCGGTACTCGGCGTTTCGTGTTCAGCTGGTGCAGGCATTGTCTGTTCCTGAAAGTTTTCCGATCACGCTTTCTCTGTGTAACGTGCCATCGCTGGCGACCTCAGTGATCAACGAGTTCAGGGCAATTACTTTCAAAACAGTTTCTTGACGAACGGCGTCTGTCGATTTCGGTAGTAGAGGTCTTCGACTTTCCGAATGGCATCGCCCTGAGTCGGGTACGGATAGATTGTTGACGTGATTTACTTCAGTCCCAGTACATGCACCATGGCGAGCGTGATCGCGTTGATCATGTCTCCGACATTGGTAGCAACGATTGTCGCGCCGACTATTAATCTGGTGCCATTCTTAACATGAACCAGGTAGAATCCTACGTCGGCTTCTTTAAGAATCGCTCGATCAACTCTGTCAAGCCGCTGAGTGGAAGCGTCAATTTTAATGCCCCGTCGTTTTGCTTCAGCCGGTTCTAACCCGACGTGAGCCAGGGTATCAAGCAACAATACGCGTAATCGTCATGAGAAAAGGCGAAGCATGGCATCGTGACGCATACTGAAATAGCATCATCGTCCTGCCACTGCACCGAAGAAGGGTCCCGCCACATGTTCTCAGTCAGGCTGCTTCGCATACTCCTTGTCGGTATGGCTCTGGCCCTTTCAAGCTTCGCCTCCACGAAGGGAGCCCAGCAATTACCGGCCGGATGGCGAATCGCAGCTGGAAATTGGCGTTTTGCCGACGGCGCGATTTTCGTCGACTCCATGAAAAGTGAAGCTCGTGTAACGTTCGGCGAGAACTCCTGGCAGAACTACGAAATCGAAGTGTCTGCCACGTTTCTGAAGGTGCAGAATGATTCTCGTTGGCTCGCGGTCGTTTTTCGTGCCGCGCGTGACGGCTCCACACCCTGGTCGCAGTTTCCAATACGACTGAAGACCAGTGATCGCAGTGGATCGGAATTCGCCGTGCGGAAAGACAAACGCTGGGACGTGCGCCAGCGGGTTAATGCCAGCGAAGACTCGAAGATCGGTCGCCCGCGGCGACTGCGAGTAGTTGTGCATGGCAGTAACGTACAGGGGTATCTCGACGGGCGATTGCTGGTCGAGAGCCCTTTCTGCATGGACCGCGCCGCGGGCTGCGTTGGGCTGTGCGTCTCTGGCTGTATGGCCCGGTTCGACGACTTCAACGTTCGCCACTTGCCCGACACGTCGCCAGCCCTCAGACAAGACCCACGGCCATGTGAAGTAATCGCCCATCGGGGCTTTTCGGCGGTCGCTCCGGAAAACACCTTGACAGCGATTCGCAAGGCGATCGAGGCGGGAGCCAGCGGTTGCGAGTTTGACGTCTACGCTGCCAAAGACGGCCCGGTCGTACTGATGCATGATTCCACCGTCAACCGCACCACCAACGGCAGCGGCCGCGTGACCGAACTGACAGTTGCCGAACTCCGCCGGCTGGACGCCGGCTCCTGGAAGGACCGACGCTACGCGGGCGAGTCCGTCCCAACGCTCGAAGAGGCACTCAGAACACTCAAGGGCACCGGCTGCCAGGCGGTCATCGAGATCAAGATGGATGGCATCTCCAAACGCGTGGTCGAGACCGTTCGCGAGGCCGGTATGCTTGACCAGGCCGCCGTGATCGCGTTCAGCCCAACCGTAGTCAAGGAAGTCCGTGCCTTGGAGCCGCGCCTCCCCTGTGCCTGGTTGTCGGGTGAGAAACTCAAGGGCTCGCCCACCGAAAGGGCCGACTGGATCGCCGCCAGGGCCAGGCAGTGCAACACAAATATGGTCGACCTGAATTACAACATGCTTTCGCCCGAAGTGCTGGCGGAATTGAAGAAGCGTGGCCTGATCGTGTGGACCTGGACCGTCAACGACTCAGTCATCATAGACGGCCTGATGCGTTGGGGAATTCAAAGCATCACTACCGACCGACCCGACCTGGCCGCCGAACTGTCTCGACATGCCGCGGAGCGTACGGACGGATCCAGTCACATTCAGCGTTAACTGATCGTGCAGAAAGACCCGCTGGGTTCACCGTCCGGTCAAAATACTTCGCTGACGCGCAAGACCCGTCCGCCACGGGTTACAGGTCGACACAAATCCAATTCCCGGCCAACGGTGTCTCGCCACCATCGTAATCATCGACTCGGATTCGGCTTTATGGCCACGTTTTTATGGCCACGTTGCAGAACGTCAGAGCTGCCATCCCGTTTTCGCCGCGAAGAAGGTTTTTCGGGTTCCAGGAGCTTTCCTTGAGATACGTGATCCGGCTGTATGAACCTGCCTCGGTCAGCTTAAGAGTCACAACGTTTCCCTTCACCAAAGCCGATGCAATCTTCCCGCTTTCGTCGTCGAGGTAGAACTGACTGACGAGTTGATCGTCCCAGACGACCGGTTGATCGAATTCCAGATGAATTGCCCTCAGCTTGTCGTCTGAGTACCGGGCACCAATGAGATTCGCTGCTGTGATCGGCTCGTCAAAGTTCGCGCCGTAGAAGTCGCGTTCGATCAATCGCTGAACACGATCAGAGAACGCTCCCCAGCCTTCCAGCGGAAAATGACAGCCACCAGGCGGCTGGATACCGAGGGTCGATAGAATCTCCATGTTCGAATACAGACGTGACAGAATTCGCTGTTGTTCGCGGAGCATATCGCCGTTGCCATCGCGTCCCATCGCGCAGGCACTGGGCCAGATTTGAAACATGTAGTAGCGGCGGACATTCGGAAAATCGCGTTTCCATGCGGCTGACATGCTGACGAAATACTTTTGATATGTTTCCCAGCCGTAACCGCCATCGGGACCGGCGGCTCCCTGATCATTTTCGCCCTGATGCCAGATGATGGCCCGGATTCCGTGAGTCAGTTTTGCCCGCTGAAGACGCCAGAGCATCCGGCCGTAGATCGTCGTCAGGTCGGTGGGATCGTCTTCGTTTCGCTGATGCTGATCGATTCGCGTTCCACCGACCGACGCGTTCAGCATGAAGACGGGAACCTGCTGACTTTCCACAAGCTGATTTGCCAGCTTCATGCCCCACCAGCCGAGTTCCGCCATGTGTTCCCGTTGAGCCTTCCAGACCGGCTTACACCACAGGTTTTCGCGTCCACCCTCTTCGAAGAATCTCGGACGTCCATAACTGCGAACCCATTCGTTCGTGTCGCGTGGAGATTCCTCGCGAGTGTCGGTCGCCAATGCATTGGACTGACCGTCTATCAGATACGCGTCTCCGCAGACGATGTCACTGGCACGGTGCAGAACTCTTTCCTGCTTGCCGACGGCGATTCCGAATTCAACGAAGTATTTTACGAGAGCGGCGTCGAGCTTTACGGCCAGTTCATAAGAACCATCCGCTGCCAGCGAAGCCGATTTTGTGGCGAACTTTTTGCCGTCGGCAAGAACGCGAATGAAGACACTGTCGGCCTTTTCTTTCAGCACGCCACGGCAATACAGCGTGCCACGGCCACTGTCGTTGCGGGCATAGAATTGACCGTCGACGGGCATTTCTTCTTCGTTGAGCGTGCGTTCGATCTGCGGATCGGATTCAGGTTCGGTGACATCGATTGCCTTTGAAATAACTGTTGGCTCGCCACCGTTGGACAGCGACAGCCTGACCGTCATCCGGCCGCTGTTCTGAGCGCGGTGCAGAACCAGTGAATCAGTTTGCGGCTGATTGAGCGTGGCCAGCCCGGAGACGTCCCAGTCGTAGACCAGCTTGTCCACTCCCGCTGATTCTAATTCCTGTAGATTGCTGATCTCCGGACGAATCTCGATGGGCGTCCTTCCATCCCATTCGGCTGGTCCCTTCAGCACATACGCTGGCTCCGGAAGCGTGTTTCTGACTAGAACGCGTAGAACATCGCGGCGAATGCCATCCGGATAGACTGCTTCAAACAAGATGGCAATTCGCGTGTCCTGCGTGATTCGTTCCGGTTTAAAGCGAATCCGGAGACGGTCTGCCGCCAGTACCCGTTCGTCATCACCCAACTGCTTCCAGTAAGTCTTCAAGGCTCCCTCGGCCGTCGCCGTGAATTTGACAGCTGCCCCTTCATTCACCTCGAAGCTCTTTGGGGTGGCCTCGAATTTATCGCCTGGCTGAACGACCATCCCGACCAGCGATTGATTCGGCTTCTGGTTTTCGTACTCCAGACGAATCCAGTCTGCTGATCGCGCGACAGACGAAATGCGGACTTCGTCGATATCGCCCTGGTAGTCGTAATTGTTGTACCAGCCGCCGATCCACATTTGCGCAGGCCGCTCGATATTCAGCGGTGTCGCCCGAGAGTTTCCATCGACGACCTTTCTGCCATTCAGGTACAGCCGGGCCTGGCCGCCGTGAAAAGTGTGAACGACGTGAGTCCATCCTTGTGAACGGCCGGGGATGGCGGATCGAGTGTTCCCGTTTGAAAAGTAGCAATCGACGTAAATGTGCGGCGGGCTTTGATACCACATCTGAACTTTGCCCTGCGTCTGTTCTTTGCCCCACGAAAGAATGCGACCGCGCGATGAGTCCGACCTGAACCACGCCTGAGTGCTGTGTGGTTCGCCGCCCATCGGGAACGTCGTAATGTCGTTCCCACAAAACACGCCTTTGCCACCGGGGAAGCGTCGAGCATCGCCGATCATCCCAGCCGTTTGCGACGTGCCTTTGTCGTCGGACTTCAGTGCTCCTGCGACGTCACGAACTTCGTCGCCGAGATGAAAAACGCTGATGTACCCGTTCGAATCGTTGAAGACCGCCTTACCTCTGGATTCGCTTTCAACATCTGGATTACCCCAGTGAATCGTAATCTCTTGTCGGCGGTTTCCGAGTATTTCCGGAATGCGGACCCAGATGCTGGCCGTTCCGTTGTCCGCATCCCATTTCTCAATTTCGAAGGCGAGAGGTTTGCCATCGTATGAGAAGCGAATGTCCGTACCGTCCTCTGCAGCATCAGAAAATGCGAAGAAGTCGCGATGGAGACGGACCAGAACGGGGAAGTCTTTGACGGCAGCCGATTCAGGTAGATCGGCTCCTTCAGGCGTTGTGAGGATCCAGATGGAACTCGAATGCTTCCACTCAGAGAATTGAGCACGAGAAGTGGAAACCAGCGCTGCACATGTCAGCCACAGAATGATGAGATATCGCATTTTTGAACTCGTGAACTTCGAGGGACCGGACGACGGTAACTTGAGGGGATGATGGTTGTCGCCTGTGTATGTTCTGATGGCCTCAAGTCTGCAGGGTATATATCATCGTTAGTCAGGCGTCGCGATGTCGACAAGAGTACCCTCAGTATGTTCATCGCCGCATCCGTCTTCGACGTCCGGTATGTATGTCGCACAGATAAGCCGTTGCTGGACGAACCACAAACACGGCGTGGCTTTCTCGGCGAGTTCTTGAAGTGAACTTAGATAGTCTCGGCCGACGTGCGTAAATTTCGCTTAGCCCATCAGCAGAAACGCTCTGCGTTCAAAGGCAGACGCTACCGTTAATCTCGGTCCGGTGAAATAGCTCAAGTACCGTGCGCACAACCTCATGGAAACTCAATCCGGAAAGACGATAATCTCTAAATCTGGACCGATGATCCTGGTGCATCGCCCTGGATGCGATCGCGGCACAAAAAATGTTGGCGACAGAAGTTCCACAGAAAACGAAGATCACAATCGAGGCTGCGAAATGAAAAGCAACATAATTGCGAACGGCACGATTCAAACGCTCATTGCGATCGCAACTCTCTGTATGTCCGGTTCAGACACGTTGCGAGCGGAGACTCGCCCCAACATCCTGTTCTGCATTTCAGATGATCAGAGTTACTCACACACTGGTGCCAATGGAGATCCGGTCGTCCAGACGCCTGCGTTTGATCGGATTGCTTGTGAAGGCCTGCGGTTTACGCACGCTTTTTGTGACGCTCCAACATGTGGTCCTTCTCGATCAGCGATTCTCACTGGCCAGCATATCTGGCGATTAGAGGAAGCCGGGAATATCCACAGCACTCTGCCAGCGAAGTTTGCGACCTACACAGAGCTGTTGGCAGAGGCTGGATATTCCGTGGGTTACACCGGGAAGGGATGGAGTCCCGGCCGACTTGAACCCGGCGGTCGGAAAACCAATCCTGCCGGCGAACCGTTCAATCGACGAAGCCTGAAGCCACCGTTCAAGAGTATCCGAGCCACTGATTATGCGGGGAACTTCGAGGACTTTCTCCAGCAGGTTCCCGCTGATCAGCCATTTTGTTTCTGGCTGGGTACATCGGAACCGCATCGGAGTTTTCAGCCTGGTGCCGGAAAATTAACCGGTAAAGATCCTGCAAAGGCTGTCGTACCGCCGATCTTTCCCGATAACGACATCGTGCGAAACGACATTCTGGATTACCTCGTCGAGGTCGAGCATTTCGACTCAATGGTTGCACGGGCGATCGCGGCGGTGGAAGAACGCGGTGAGCTGGATAACACACTCGTCGTAATCACCAGCGATCACGGCATGCCATTTCCACGAGCGAAAGCGAGCCTCTATGACGCCGGTTCGCACGTGCCACTGGCAATCCGCTGGCCACAGGGAATCCAAAAGACCGGCCAGAGCGTGACAGCTTTCGTCAATCTCAGCGATCTGGCCCCGACCTTTCTGGAAGCAGCTGGCTTGAAGCCCCCATCAGAAATGACAGGGCGCAGCCTCATGGACACTTTCGGAAGCAGACTCGCACTCGAACGTAATGCCGCCTTCATCGCCATGGAACGTCACGATGGCTGCCGAAAGGGCGGCAAGGGATATCCGTGTCGCGCGATTCGAACAGCAGACTACCTCTATATTCACAACTTTGAACCCACGCGCTGGCCGTCAGGTTCTCCGGATTCCAGAGTGTGTGCGCGATCGATTCCGTTTGGCGAGATCGACAGCTCGCCAACGAAAACATTCATGATGGACCATCGAAACGAACACGGTGTCGCTCGTCTGGCTGAGCTGGCATTCGGAATACGACCGGCTGAGGAACTGTACGACCTGAAGAACGACCCGCATCAGATAGTAAATGTCGCAGGCTCTACCGCGATGACCGAGACTCAGGCATCGCTGCGCGGGCGACTCTTCGATCATCTCAGGGAGACCCGCGATCCACGCGTAGGCGGCAGTTCTGTCAATTGGGACTACTATCCATACTACGGCAAGATCAGTACGAAGGGATGGAGCGTCGATGAGAAACCTCGTTAGAACGCTGATTCTCCTGCCTGCTCTCGGATTGTTTCTGCAGCGGGCGGCGGCAGACGATTCGCCCAACGTGCTGTTCATTGCGGTGGATGATTTGCGTGACTGGGTCGGTCATCTTGGCGGTCATCCCCAGGCAACGACACCAAACATTGACCGCCTCGCCGCGAGTGGAGTTTCTTTCACCAGGGCGTATTGTTCGGCGCCTTTGTGCAATCCGTCCCGCATCAGTTTGCTGACAGGAATTGCTCCCTCAAGGTCGGGTGTCTACGGCAATGGGGAGAAGCTTCGAGATAAACTTCCGAATGCAGTTACCTTGATGCAGCACTTTCGCGCATCAGGATACTCGGCACGAGGTGCCGGAAAGCTCTTCCATGGAAGCCGTGCCTATGATGAAGACTCCTGGGATGGCTACTTCAGACCAGCGAACTCCAAAAAGCTTCGGCGAATCAAACGCGACAGCAGTCTACTGAAGTCTGCGTGGGTTCCCTGGGGGCCACTTGCCTGCAGCGATGATGAGATGTTTGACGGCAAAAATGCCAACTGGATCATTGCTGAATTAAAGAAGCCGCAAGGAAATCCCTTTTTCCTGGCCTATGGACTGACAAAGCCACATCTAACCTGGGAAGTGCCGCAGAAGTATTTCGACCTGCATCCCATCGATGGAATTGAACTGCCCGTCGTCAAGAAAGGCGACCTCGACGACGTGCCCCCCTTCGGTCAAAAGCTGGCGCGTGAAGTTTACGACCCTTCCGGCGAAAAGAACTTTGCCACGCGGGGTGGGGATCATCAAAACGTAATCGACAACGGCCAATGGCGCAAAGCAGTTCAAGCCTATCTCGCCACGATCAGTTTCGCCGACGCGCAAATCGGGCGAGTGCTGGACGCCTTGGATAAGAGCGAACATGCCGACAATACCGTCATCGTGCTGTGGGGAGATCACGGTTGGCATCTGGGTGAAAAAGAACATTGGCGCAAGCATGCTCTGTGGGATGTCTCAACGCGAACGCCCCTGATTATTTCAGTACCCGACGGTGTAACCAAAGGGCAACTCTGCCATCGGCCGGTCAGCCTGATCGATCTCTATCCCACGCTCGTTGATTTATGCGGCTTGCCAGAAAGGGATGGGTTGGACGGCCAAAGTCTTAAACCCCTTTTGAGAAATCCAGGCCAGGAATGGGATCGGCCAGTCGTGATGACCTACGGCTCGGGCAACCACGCCGTCCAGACGCAGCGCTGGAGATACATCCGATATGCCGATGGCGGGAAAGAGTTGTATGACCACGCCCGCGACCCGAACGAATGGAAGAACCTGGCCTCTCTTTCGCAATACAAATCCACAATCGAAGAACTGAAAATGCATCTTCCGGAGAGAAACAAACGATGAGAACCCGACAAACCGTCCAGATGCTTGCGCTGTGTGCCACGCTATCGCTAATAGCCTGCGTTGAACTGCACGCGCAACAAAAGCCCAATGTGATCTTTTTTCTTGTCGACGATCTTGGGCAACGGGACGTGGGTTGCTACGGCAGCCGATTCTATGAAACTCCGGCGATCGACCAGTTGGCAAAAGAGGGCATGCTTTTCGACAATGCCTACTCGACATGCCACGTCTGCTCGCCGAGCCGCGCGAGTATTCTCACGGGGAAATATCCGGCACGCACGAATTTGACGGAATGGCTGGGCGGGCGCCCGGAAAGGGAATATGAGAAGCTGCACCACGCTGAAAAACTGACATCATTGCCGGACGAAGAGATCACCTTGGCAGAAACGCTGAAGCAGCACGGATACGCCACCGCGAATTACGGAAAAGCGCATTTACGCAAAGACCCTAAGACCTATGGATTTGATGAAGACATTACCGGCTGGGTGCGGTCGTATTATCACCCCTTCGGAGGTGAGTATAACAAAACGCTGCCCGCAAAAGAGGGCGATTACTACACGGATAAGCTGACCGATGCCGCCATTGATTTCATTGAACGAAACAAAGACAAACCGTTCTTTGTGCACCTTGAACATTTTTCTGTTCACGACCCGATTCAAGGCCGCAAGGATCTGGTGCAGAAGTATGAAAAGAAGCTCGCAACCATGCCACATCAGGAAGGCCCGGATTACATTCTGGAGCCTAACCCGGATGGTCCCGCGATCTCAGGAGATAAACTCAAGGCCCTTGAAGGAAACGATAGCAGCGAGTCCCACCAGAATGAGCGTGTGTGGTGGGTGAAGCAAAAACAGGACAACGTCGAGTTTGCCGGAATGGTTGAGGCGACGGACGAAAGCCTCGGTCGAATCCGCGCGAAGCTCAAAGAGCTCGGACTGGACGAAAACACGATCATCATTTTCACGTCGGACAACGGCGGCATGGCGGCCTCGAACCAGTATCGTGGAATCAATCATCCTCGCGAATCATTGAATTCACGATTCGCAAGCTCCAATCTGCCACTTCGCGGTGCCAAAGGATGGAACTACGAAGGCGGAATTCGAGTACCCTTGATTGTGCACTGGCCAGGCAAAACTCAACCCAGCTCCAATTCACAAGCGATCGTTACTGGAACGGATTACTACCCAACGCTGCTCGAAATGTTGAAGCTCCCCGCGTTACCAGATCAACACAAAGACGGCCGAAGCTTTGTCCCTGCTCTGGCAGAAGAAGACTACGATCGCGGACCGATCTATTGGCACTTTCCCCACTACAGCAATCACGGTTTCCAAAGCCCAAACGGCGCGATTCGTTCGGGGCGACACAAACTGATCGAATACTACGAGAACGGAACAGTCCAACTCTTCGATCTGGAAAATGATATCGGAGAGCAAAACGACCTCGCCGAGTCACAACCAGAGATCGCCCAAAAACTGAAGAAAATGCTCCATGACTGGCGCGACAAAGTCGACGCAAAAATGCCCTATCCCAAAACGGCAACTTCAAAGCCTGCACCGGGCGCGCGGGTTACCCGGCCTGCAGCGAAGAGGGCCGCATTGACAGACTCAAACCTTCCCGCTGACGTCGAAAAGTTCGCGCCGGGATGGACGATCAAAAACTGGGGAGGCCCTGGAATGAAACCTGGATTGCGAAAGGAATGGGCTGGACGCCAAAACGTTCTGCTGACACACCCTCGCAGTCGGGACGTCCCCTGTGTTTTATCTCGTCGTGTTGAAGTACCCACCGGCAGGAAAACCGCACTCCGTTTCGCCGTTACGAATCATCCGGAAGGAGATTGGACCCTGGTTGTAAGAGTCGATGGTAAAGAAGTCCTGAAGCAATCGGTCGAGGACTTCAATTGGAAGGAGTTCCGTATTGATCTAACGAAACACGCCGGAAAAACAGTCAACATTGAACTGGAGAACCGCGCCAGTGACTGGGCCTTCGAGGCCGCATATTGGAGTCGGATTGAACTACAAGACGAAAAATGAAGCGACGTGTGAGTCAACCCTTCCATGGCCCACATGGCTCAGTGCCTGTGACTTTCCACCGGAATTACAAAGCTATTTACTTTTCTCCCCTTAGCCTTGTTAGCATTCAGTTTGAACCCAGCAAATGCGACAGGACCACGACCGAATATCGTAATGCTGTTAGCTGATGATCTTGGTTTCTGCGGCGACCCAAGCCGCTAAGAAGCCGAGGGCCAACGCGCCGGCGAAAGCGGTTATGATGAAGTAAACACGGCGGCGAAAACCAGGAATTGCCACGACAGTACCTCGCTACGAGAACCGATTCAGTTGTCGTAGACCGGTACCATTTTTCGCATGTTGGCGACGCGGACGACCAGTAGGCGTTGAAGGCCTCCCGATTCGTGGACACTGCGGAAGAATGAGTGACCGGCGGATTCTTTGTCATTGCCTTCGGCAGTGATAATGGCCATCTCGCCCACGTTCAGGCTCAAAGAAAACTTCTGGTCGAACAGTGGTTCGACAAGCTGGCCTCGACGACGGGTCCAGTCAAGTTGCGTCGCGACGGGGCGGAGCCAGTTTTGACCGTGGTGGACTTCTGGCGTGAAGTTCAGTCGGACCCAGCCATCCTGCTCGCGGTCGATCTGCACGTTCAAAATGCACTTCGCATTGGAATAGCTTTTGATTTTCCCATCAACCGTCGGCTTGAGTCGAAGTTCGGGTTGTAGCTCGGTCAGGTCGATCGGGAGGTTGCCGCCGGCTGCCAGAGCGACTCGGCGACCGACTAGACGACGTTCGTTGTCAATGGCTTCAGGACGTTCAGATGACATTTCCAGTAGCTGCTCAATCGCCCGCGGTGGGTGCGAACTGGCATGACCAACTCGCCAGCCGTTTTCACGAAGAGTGCTGCGGATGTTCGCGGACATGCCGGCGATTTGATCAACCTGCTTCCACAAAGAATCACCCAGCAGTGTGTCACTGGCAGGTCTGTCGACGAACAGGATCTCAAGCTGAACGGCATCTCTGGAAGCAACGATCGGAGGCAGACGCAGCTCTGACTTGCCGGTAAGCTCGGCTCCTGAGAACAACGAAGAAAAGTTCAGCAGACTGCAGCCAGATACGAAAAGACAGACTGTCACGGCGCAGAGAATGCCCCCCGGTCGACAGATTCGACTGCGAAGATCAGGCACGTTGCGACCTGACGCCATGAGTGTTTTCCGAAAGAAGAGTGAAATACGATGGGGTCAAAGCGACATCGTCGAGACCGCGTGATCCAGAATTGCGAGGGAATGATCGACAATCCCTCAACCGGCAAGACAACTGATGTTGCAAAGTCGAAGAGTCAGGATGACTCATGAAGTGAAATCGGGAAGGGGCCGGAGTCTAGGTGCGAATCGCCGGGGAGGTCAATTTCAGTCTTCTTCGACAATTTGGAAGCATCGGTCGTCTGGCGGCAACAGTGCTCGAGGGTTGTTGCCGCCACCTGGCTCGCGATGGGCTGAAATGCAACGCAGCTTGCTGGTGTTTCCGGGTTCGCCTACACTGAAATTTGGCTGCTGATGTCTGTCGAGACGCCCTGCAGTGAGTCCCCGAAATGGGGTAACTACAAACAACTGGCTGCCAGAAATCAGCGGTTGATTGAATCATCCGATATCAGGAGTGGCGATCATGGCCTTTGGTATGCGTTGGAAAGTTCGAACTTTGTGGGCTCTCGTGCTGGTCCTGATGGTCAGCCCGGTGAATGCTCAAGAAAAGGCCAAGGCGGCGCCGAAGCCCAAGCAGGACGAATACTTTGAGCTGATGCAGACCTTTGTCGATACGTTCGAGCAGGTCGACCGAAATTACGTAAAAGATGTTGATCGGCGGAAGCTGCTCGAAGCGGCTCTGCGAGGCATGATCAAGGAACTGGACCCTTACTCCAGTTACATCCCGCCCGAAGAGCTGGCTCGGTTCAACCAGCAGGTGGACCAGCAATTCGGCGGCATCGGCATTCAAGTTCAGCCCGACCCGAGGACTCGTCGTATTCTGGTCATCTCACCGCTGCCTGATACCCCCGCTTACAAAGCCGGTGTTCGAGCTGGCGACATTGTGACCGAAGTCGAAGGTTACGACACCGAGAATATGCCACTGTCCAGGGCCGTCGAGTTGATGAAGGGCCCTCCAGGAGAAACCGTTTCGATCAAGGTGCGGCATCTGTCCGCGACTGAGGATGAAGTGATCTCGATGGAGCGAGCAATTATTAGCGTTAAATCAGTACTCGGCGATAAATGGGGTAAGAACGGGTCGTGGGACTTCCTCGTCGACGACGAGCAGAAAATCGGCTACGTACGGCTCACTCAGTTCGGTCGCAAGAGTGCTGAAGAGCTTGCGACGGCAATCGACGCTCTCCAGAAGCAGGGCATGAAAGGGCTTGTTCTGGATTTACGCTTCAATCCAGGTGGATTGCTTTCTCAGGCTGTCAAGATTTCTGACCTGTTTATTGATTCGGGGACGATCGTCAGCACCGAGGGAAAAAACACAGCCAAGCGAACGTTTTCAGCAACAAAAGCCGGAACGCTGCCTGATTTCCCAATGGCCGTCCTGATCAATCGATTCAGCGCCTCAGCCAGTGAAATTCTCAGCGCATGTCTTCAGGACCATAAACGTGCGTTGGTGATTGGTGAGCGAAGTTGGGGCAAAGGCAGCGTTCAGAATGTCATCGAGCTTGAGTCGGGTGCCAGCGCCCTCAAGCTGACGACTGCGGGATACCTTCGCCCAAGCGGCAAAAACATCCATCGTTTTCCTGATTCAAAGGTTACCGATGAATGGGGCGTGCATCCGGATGACGAGATTAAGTTCACTCGCAAAGAACTGGAGGATTACGACGAGTATCGTCGAGCTCGCGATGTGCTGACTGAGGCGGATCCTCCTGAATCAAGCTTTACCGATCGTCAGTTCGAAAAGGCGCTGGAACGAATTCGAGCGATGCTTAGCGACTCAGACAAAAAGAATGAATCCGACAAAGATGACGAGAAAGAGACGAGCGAAAAGGCCAAAGCGGCCGCCTGACCAGCGTCATGAATCTCGTTTTGAAAACTTGATAAAAAGCTGAGAAGTTCAAGTAGATTCGAGTCTTGACACTCTGTTTTTACAGAACTACGATCTCGCGCAACCTGTGGTCTGGATACAAATTCCAACGAATTCAATGAGGCTGTCTGGAAGGGCTCAGCAGTTGTTGCGAGCCTGCCGATAAGTGTCGCGTTACGGGTCTTCACACTTCTGAGTTTCGCCATTTGAATACCGTTAAATCGGTCGGCACAAGAAAGGGATGCACAATGACTCACATCGTCGCGGAACCCTGTTTCAACTGTAAGTACACCGACTGTGTCGTTGTTTGCCCAGTTGAGTGCTTTTACGAAGGTGAAGCTATCCTCGTGATTCACCCGGATGAATGCATTGACTGTGAAGCATGCGTTCCAGAGTGTCCGGTTGAAGCAATCTTCCATGAAGATAATCTGCCAGAAGAATGGGCCGACTACAAACAGCTCAATGCTGATATGGCGACCGAATGGCCGGTAATCACTGAAAAGAAAGAGCCACTGGGCGAATGATTCGCTCTTCCGCGTGCATCTGCAGGCGGGCTCGATGTTTAGAATTCATATAACAGGCGGTTGATCTTTGAGATCAGCCGCCTGTTTTTTTTCGACGAGGCGGATGCGCCACGAACATCTCCAGGTTCGACGGGAGCCATTCAGTCCATTCTAAGCCCGTGCAGGCCGCGTAATCGTTAAAGTCAGACTCCCCGGCAAGTCGATAATTGTGATGCCGCGAGCACTGCCGGAGCGGACGGGTTCCGCGCATTGCCTGTTTCTCAGGAATGTTGCGAACCTGGACTACACCCGATGCAGACTTACCCATTGAACGACATCATCGATTACTCGCACCGATTCAGGACAACTCTTTATGGCTTCAGGTTCGAAAGAAGGTAAGGAACAGATCCGTCTGGGCTTTATGACTGCTGTCGAAATCGGAGATCGCAGTTTTGTCGGTGGCCTACTCGTAACCGACCGCTTCGGACGACCTCTCGAATTTCAGTGTACGACGCCCGTCAAACCAAACCGGACTCAGGAACTGCTATACGGCCCGACGCTCGTTCCATTCATTCTGGGTGACCTGCTGGGAAAGGCTTTGCTGGACCGCGTGTCTGTGAAGCCTTTACTCGTCATGACAAGCCGCATCGAGATGCTGCAACTTAGAACGAAAGTTGACGTACCAATCATCTACGACGAAGCGTCTTCTGAAACAGATTCCAAGACAACGCAATCAGAGCAGTCGGTTGCGAAGGAGCAGACAGTACCGATTGGTCGGCAGACTTTCCGCACCCATGAAGACTTCACGGATGACCGTTCAACGGTCGAACAAATCAGCCAGCAGCTCTCTAACGACGCCAACATGCACGAACCATTGGAACGAGTTGGAGATGCCTTGCGAGAAACGATGTCGACGGTGACCGCCCGTCCGCGAGTCGCTTGACTGGTCAGACGAAGAGTACCTGCCAATCAGAATGCCGCTGGAGCCTTAGATGCTGCCTGACCAGGATCATCTGCAACGTTCTGCAACGTCTGACTCGTACAATGTGCCGTGCCCGCGTGCGGAAGATTTTCTGTTCGACGTTGCACCTGTCGAGTGCATAACTCCGGCGGCCGAAATCTATTCGTCTGGAATCAACGTTGCTCTGAATCGATGGCCCAGCATTGAGTGTCAACATGTTGACCCAGGGCTTGCTGCGTGGACGATGCCATCGTGGAAACCTGGTTGGCCGAAGATTCGTACCGTCGGACTTGCGTTCCCTGAAGCGATCGAGTTTCTGCCTCCCGAGAAAGAGAAGAGTGACGATCAATCGGAGAAAGTTCGGCCCATAAAGGAGCCTTCCGAGGGTGAAACAAACGCTGAGAAAAAACGCCCGAAGAAGACACGTTTGAAGCCACCGAGCGATGCACTGTCGCTGGAAGACCGCCTGTTCTACATCCTGCAGCAGCCTCTCGAAACGATGCTCGCTGGGCAGGAATTGATCATGCCGTTCGAGCCATTCCCGCATCAGTATGAAGGAATCGGTTGGCTGTTTTCGCAGGAATCCGCGTTGCTTGCTGACGAAATGGGACTCGGCAAGACAATGCAGATGATCACAGCTGTCCGCCTTCTTCTGCGCGGCGGACAGATTCGTCGCATCCTGTTGATTTGTCCGAAGCCACTGATTCCAAACTGGCAACGCGAGTTTCGCGCGTGGGCCGAAGAGCTTCCGGTCGTCACTGTCGAAGGCGACACCGCTCGCCGAAACCTGATCTGGAAAATGCCTGGCGTTCCGATCCTGATGACGAATTACGAAGTTATGGTTCGAGACATGGAAGCCATGCCGGAAGAAGAACGGCCGAAGTTTGACCTTGTTGTTCTCGACGAAGCGCAACGAATCAAGAATCGCGACTCGAAAACAGCGGTCGTCACTCGCGATCTTAAACGCAAACGCAGTTGGTGCCTGACCGGCACGCCAATCGAAAACCGACCGGAAGAGTTAGTGTCACTCTTTGAATTTCTGGAAGTCGTCAACGCACGAGCAACTCCAGATCTGCGGCAGTTATCAAAGCTCGCAGACAAGTACATTCTTCGGCGGACAAAAGATATCGCCATGAAGGACATGCCCCCAAGACTGGATCGCGATGCGTACCTTGAACTAAGTCCCGCTCAGAAATATGCCTACACCGTGGCCGAAAAAGAAGGCGTCGTCCAACTGAACGACATGGGCGATCAGGTCACGGTTCAGCACGTATTTGAGCTGGTGCTTCGACTAAAACAGATTACCAACTTTGACCCACTGACAAACGAGAGTTCAAAACTGGATCGCCTGGTCGCGGACATGGAGGAAATTGCAGCGAGCGGTGGAAAGGCCATCCTGTTCAGCCAATGGACCAAGGTGTTGGACTGGCTCGGTGAGCGTTTGCAGCAATTCAACCCGTTGATTTATCACGGCGGAGTTCCCACAAAAAAACGAGAACCCATCCTTTCCAAATTCAAAGAGGACCCTTCGAAACATATCCTGTTAATGAGCTACGGGACTGGAGCAGTCGGTTTGAATCTTCAGTTCGCCGGTTATGTTTTCCTGTTTGATCGATGGTGGAATCCAGCCGTCGAGGATCAGGCCATCAACCGGGCGCACCGAATCGGTCAGACAAGTACTGTGATCGTGACTCGATTCATCTGTAACGATACGATCGAAGAACGCATCGACGCCGTCTTACGACACAAACGCGAAATCTTCGAGAGTGTTCTGGGAGATGGCGATGTGGAAGACGCGGCTCGCAGCCTGACTGCTTCCGAAATCTTTGGCCTGTTCGATCTGAAAGCTAAACACGGCAAGGGAACCAGAAAGATCGCTCCAAAAGTCGTCGAGGATGCAGCGTAGTCTCAGCCAGTGCCTTAATCGTTTGCGATGTGACCTATGCCCGATCGGATTCGAGTTTTGTTTGCGATCGGGTCGCTGGAAGGTGGCGGCAGCGAACGTCAGATCATCAACATGCTGCGGCACCTCGACCGTTCGCAGTTTGAACCGCATCTTTATCTGGTTCGGCGAACTGGTGAATTTCTCAACGATGTTCCCGACGATGTACCGATCACCGCGTTCGATAATGTCTCAAATCCCGGCGGCATGTACTTGCCCGGAAGAATTCGGCGAGCGCAGATTGCTCACTTCGCGTCGGCGCTGACCGACCTGCACATCGACGTTGTCTACGACCGAACACCCCACATGGCGTTGATCGCTGGCCCGGCCTGTCAGCAGTCGGGCGTTCCGCACCTGTCAACCATCGTTTCAAATCCTGCGCACGATTTACGCGACAACATTGGACGATTTCGCTGGCTGAAGTTTCGAATTTTGAAACGTGCCTATCGATGCGCTCATCGCGTCATTGCCAATTCTGAATCTCTGGCGCAAGCATGCCGCGAATTTTACCACCTGAAGCCAGAACAGTTGGCCGTACTCTCGAACGGATTTGATTTCGACCAAATTAACGAACTTGCCTCTCAACAGGTCAATCTGCAAGGTCGTGCCACAGAAAAATTTCACATCGTAGCTGCCGGGCGACTTGAAACGTGCAAAGGATTTGACGTCCTGACTGATGCGTTGGACGAACTAGTCGATGTTCGCGGACAAACGAACATCACTTTGTCGATTGCCGGGCGAGGTTCGCAGGAAGGGAACCTGAAACGACTTGTTGATCATCATTGCCTGGAAGATGTCGTTCGGTTCATGGGATTTCTCCCTAACCCTTACCCGCTGATGCAATCTGCCGACCTGTTTTGTCTGACGTCCCGCTACGAAGGGATGCCCAACGTGCTTGTCGAAGCAATGTCGCTCGGCGTACCGGTACTTTCGACAGACTGTCCGGAAGGTCCGCGGGACATTCTTAAGAATGGTACGATGGGCACGCTTGTCCCGCATCTTGACACTGTAGCCATCGCCGCCGGAATTGAGCAGGCCATGAAGCCCGATCAAGACCGCGCCGCTCGAACAGCCAAGGCAAAAGAATCGGTGCTGTCACGTTTCGGCATCGGGCCAACGACGAGTGCTTTGGAAGAGCTTCTGATAATTGCATCACAACGCAATCAGTAGGCTATGACAAGCTCGGGACAGGTATAACATCCTCTTCGTTTCAACGACGCCTCGGAACACTCAGTCCCGCGGGCACAGTATCAGACTGCAACGCTCTTCTCTGGTTTACGCGTCAGCAACGACACGGTAACCAAAGTGATAAAGCCAAGAGGAATTGTCACGATGCCGGGTTGACCAAATGGCACAAGTGCGTCGGACGCAGACATCCCGAAGACTTTTTCCATTGAATCGGCACTGCAAAGGATCCACCCGAGACTGCTGACCATCCCGACGACAACGGCCGTGATGACTCCTTGTTTAGTGACGCCTTTCCAGAAGAGGATCATGACCAGCGATGGCAGGTTGGCTGACGCGGCGACACTGAAGGCCCAGCCGACCAGGTAGCTGACATTCATGCCTTCAAACAGGATGCCCAGCCCGATCGCAATTGTACCGACGACAACCGACGCGATCTTGGCGACTCGAACCTTCTGATGGTCGTCCATTTTGATGTTGAAATAGCTCGACATCAGGTCGTGCGTCACTGCACCGGCTGAGGCCAGAATCAGACCGCTGACTGTTCCCAGTACCGTCGTAAACGCAATCGCCGAGATGATGGCGAACAGCCACTCGTTCATGCTGCGAGCCAGCAGGGGAGCGGCCATGTTGCTGTCCGTGACGTCCATGCCTCCGCTGGTCATCGCTCCAAGGCCCATGTACAGCGTCAGAACGTAGAAGAAACCGATCGTGCCGATGCCGACGATCGTACTTTTGCGAGCGGCCGCAGCGTCCTTCACTGTGTAGTATCGGATCAGGATATGCGGCAGCGAGGCGGTCCCGCAAAACAAAGCCAGCATCAGCGACAGAAAATTCAGTTTGCCGATAAAATTATCGCTGCGGATTCCTTTGAACTTCGGATGCTCACCTGGTCGCAGAACGCGTGAGCCCGGTGTTGGTTTCTGAAAATAGACCGTGGTCGTCGTGCCGTCTGCCTCTTTGACTTTCTGATTTCCCCACAGAACGATTTCGCTTTCCTGCAGCGTGCTGAAAAACGACAACGGTCCTACTGGACCTGTCTTGTCGACACCGCCCGGCAGTTTGCTGATGTGGCCGACTGGATGAAGTTCAGGCTCGCCTTTTTCCTTCCCTTTGATCTCGCCGTTGACGAGTACGTTTCTCGCCGCATCACTTCCGACCGTTTGTGCTTCGTCCAGGAATACATCGGCCCCCTCTGCAATATCCGCTGCTTTGTTAGAGCGGTAACTCCATGTCGAAATTCGGCCCGTTTCGTTGTCTTGGAAGCGAACGTAGCCCCGAACTTGCGTTTTAGCCCAACCGCCATCTGGCGCGACGACGGTCGCATTCAGCTGCCGGGCGATGGCTTCTTCATCAAGCTCCTCGCTCATTGGACCGAATGTGCGGAAGCTGTATTTGTCATTGCCGCCGGTGGCGGTTTGAAATCCTTGAGCCAGCAACATCAGCGTCAGGATCGCGCTGAAGATGACCAGCAAGGTTCCTTTGATGAATTGCACCCAGGTCGTTGAAACCATGCCGGCGGTGACGACGATCAGAATGACCGTTACACCGACAATTACGACTCCGGCCCAGTGGGGGAAGCCGAGCAGCGGCTGGACCAGAACGCCAGCTCCAACCATCTGTGGAATCAGATAAAAGATACTGACGGCCAGCGTGCTGATTCCTGCAGCGAGCTTGATGCCCGGCGAGTTGAACTTCGCATCCAGAGCATCGGCGAACGTAAACTTCCCGAGTTTCTTCATCGGCTCGGCGATCACGAACAGTGCGACGATCCATCCTGCCAGGTATCCGATTGAGTACAGAAACCCGTCGTAGCCGTAGAAAGCGATCATCCCGCAGATGCCGAGGAACGATGCGGCTGACAGGTAGTCTCCTGCAAAGGCGACGCCATTCACAAACCAGGGAATCTGACCGTGAGCTGCGAAGTAGCCTTTTGAGTCGGTCGCTTTTCGGCCCAGCCAGAAGCTGATTCCAAGAGTAATCCCGACGAAAAGGAAGAAGATCACCGCCGCAGAAACTGAGGGTTCGTAAATCACTGGTCGTCCTCCGTGGACGACGCTTCGCCGTCATCTGAATCGCAAAGAAAGCCGTAAAGCAAAGCCATGATGAAGGCTGCAACGATCAGCCCGAAGCCGTACAGAATGGCGACGTTGATACCGGCGATCGGTGTTGCTTCCATCGACTCGGGCGAGAATGTGTTGATCAGGACGAATCCGCCGTACAGAACCAGGTAGACGGCGAACAGGATAATCCCCATTCGAGTATTGCGGGTTTGCATAAGAACCTCTGAGTTACAGCGTTGGCTGCAAGGGTGACGCGGGTAACGAGTAGAGTGCGTATTGACGCACCAAACCTTCATCATTCAGCGGTGCATCGAGACGCACCCTGCGAAAGTCTCATCAGCCGATTTCGGCTCGCAGTTTTTCCAGCAGACTGACAGCAGTCCCGATGTCAGCTTTTTGACGCACCGGGTCGTGAGCGATTTCGCGTTCGATCGTCAGTGGTCCTTCGTAGCCGAGTTCCTTCAGCGTTCGAAGGTAAGTCTCCATGCCGACATCGCCTTCGCCCAGCGGCACTTCCGCGCCCCATTCCGTACCACGAACATCTTCCGCTGCCCAGGTTGCGTCTTTGCAATGGATACTGCGGACCAGATGGCCGACCTTCTTCAGCGCGTCAATGGGATCACCAGTCCCATACAGAATCATGTTGGCCGGGTCGAAATTAATGAACAGGTTGTCCCGGTTGACGTCGCCGATGAATTCCAGCAGATGCTCGGCCGATTCCTGTCCAGTTTCGAGGTGCATGTTCTGCCCGTTGTCTTTGACATAGTCGAGCAGTGACTGAGTGACTTCGACTAGATTTTTGTAGCTGTCGGTGTCTCGGCCCGGCACGAATCCGACGTGCATGCCAACCACGCCACAACCGATGAACTTTGCAAAGTCAGACACTGTTCGATATTCGGCGGCACGAGCGTCTCGCAAACCTTCGGGGACAATCCCGACGGTTTCGGCAGTGCGTTGAATGCTCTCGTAGGTCTCGCCAGCGAACCCGCTGAAAAGGACGGTCGCCTCGAAACCGGCATCTGCAGCTTTATCGAGATATGCCCTGGCGTGATCTTCCGTTCGATTTTCCGGCAGCGGGCAATGCAGATGGACGGTCGGGATCTGCAATTCCTTCACGACGTCCAGATGGACGCCAAGACCGTCGTCAATGGATGTAAAAACGCCGATTGGCCACTTACTCATCGGGGGTAGCTCCTGAGCGGGAAGAATGTCGCAACCAGCAGCTCAACAGCCGCCGAAATCCGAATCAGCATCTTACTACTGCGGAATCGGATTCTCCAGCAGTCATCGACCTGCGTTGATGGCTGCTGGATTCTGCTCTGTTGAACGCGGCATAAGCTGCTGGCAGCATCGGTCAGTTTACCAGCCTGCGCCTCACCGCAGCTTCCTGAAATCAACCAACAATTCCTTATGATCTGTTTATAGTTGCAGTAATTAAATGATCGAAATCTGACACATCGAGTGAAGCCGCAGAGCAGAGCGTAGCTCAGAGGGCATTTAATATGGTTTCCCGCCTGCACAGGAATGACGACTTCACATGAAAGCTCACACGTTTTTGAGAATATTCAACCTGCCGTGAAACAATCACCTTCCGAAACGATCGACTGTTTTTCTCTACGAAAAAAAGCCTGCCCGAAAAAATCGGACAGGCCTCTCGATCTGAAAAGTGTGCCTTGCTTAAGATCAGTCCGCGTAGAAGCGGGTCAGTTCTTCAACAGTCAGCGGCTCCTGAATTGAGTCACTGGTCAGGCGGGCGCGGACCCTGTGGTTTCCTTCGTCAGATCCCTGAATGTGAATCTGGAATATGGCCGTCTTGCCAGGTTCCAGAGCGGGCAGAGCTTTGAAGACAACCAAACCGCTTTCAGCAATGTGCTTCGTCGGTCCTTTGACGTTGATCAGTTTGACACCGTTCGGAAGTTCGAACGACAGGCCAACGTTCTGAGCCTGCTTCGATCCTTCGTTGCGGACTCGAACTTCGTAAGCCGTTTCGCGACCGATTTCGACGGGGTCGTCGAGGTCCAGAACTTCCAGCACCAGCGATGCCGTGCCCTCAATTCGTGTCGCGACGTTGGCTTCGGCAACGGCTCCGTGTTCGGAGATCGCTCGGGCCACGTGGCTGAAGTCACCAAGCTCAACCGGCTTGAGTTTGAGGCTCAGGTCGATCACTTCTTTTGGACTCACGCTACCCACAAACCAGGTAACGGTTCGAGTCGTCTCCTCGTACTTCCCGCCACGGCTGGAGTAGAGATACTCGAAACCTTTCGGAACAACATACATGGCTCGCACGTTGTTTGTGACAGCCTGTCCGTCATTGGCCAGTTTGAGCAAGTATCGAGCGTCTCGACCAACGTATCGCAATGCTGGGCCGCTGACGGCCAGGTTCAAGCTTGGAGCCAGTACGGAGACTTTGGCATTTGCAGTTTGACGGAGTTCCGTTCCCGACGTGGCGATCACGCTTACATTCTGCGAACCGCCGGCGACGGCTGTCATCGAAAGTCGAACGCGGCGTTGCTCGCCAGGATTGACCGAACCCAGGTCCATCTTCAGGTGTTTTCCTTTCGGATGCTGCAGACCTTCCGGAATCGTTACTTCAACGGTGACGTTGTGAGCGACACCCGTTCCGGGGTTCGACACCGTAACGACGTGCGAAGCGGGTTCGCCCATCATGACTTGCGACGGCCCCTTCATGGCGACCTTCAGCATTGGCTCTTCGACAGCCAGCGAAGTCGTCGCTGCTGTTGAGAATCGAACGTTGGCGTTGGCTGTCAGCTCGCCTCGCTGGCTGGGAATCATCGTGATGTGAATTTCACGTTCTTCGCCTGCGTCGAGTGATGGGAATTCCCAGACAACCGATGACTGAGCTGCGGCTGGTTTGGGGCTGGCAGCCGTCAGGCGAACGGTACGAGGAAAGAACACCTCAACGACAACGTCCGAAGCATTGGCATCACCGGAATTCTTAACTGTCAGCATCAAATCGCACGGCTGACCGACGTTGATGTCAGACTGCCTGGTCCATCGAGTTTCGATGCGTGGGGATTCCTGCGTGAAGTTGATGAATCCACCGGCCAGTCCGGAAGCTGGAGTCGCTTGAGGTGCTCGTCCAGGCGGTCGAATCCCGGCAGACGGATTCGGCTGAAGGGTTTGGGTGTTGAGCCCCGCCTTTTGACCAGTCGGAGCCGACGGCAACAGCGAAGCAGCACCCGTTGCACTGGTCTGTTTGATCGGTTCGGCGGTGCCTGGTGTACGAGCGAAGTCAGCCTGAACGATTCCGCCCTGCTCCGGCTTAGCAGCAAAGCCGCCAGCCAGGATCACACCAGAATTCTTAGTCCCAGCCTGTGTTGCACCGGCTGGTCGAACCGCCGAATCACGGAACTGCTCGCGAGCATTTGAGCCTGGGCCCTGACCGGCTGAAGGTGCCTTTGGAGTTGCCGACAATGTCCTTGTCGGAGTCTTTGCGGAACTTCCCACCGGCGGAGGAGCCGAGCCGAAGAGTTCGCGATGGTAGTTCTGCAGGCCAGTCGCTGATCGTTGAGTTGGCTGCTGCTGAGTCTTTGAACCATTCCGTTGATAACGCAGAATTCCGCCGCTGTTTGCATTGCTGACCGGCTTCGCCTGCTGTGCGGCCACTTCCTTGTCGGAGTTGCGGCTGAGGAAATTGAGACGACCCAGAGCACTGGGCGTCTGAGTCTGCTTCTCAGACGGGGTGGCCGGTACTCGCTCCTGAGCGACGCCTGTCGACATCGACAGAGTCAGTGCTCCCAGGGCCGTCAGGCACCAAAAGAGTTTTCGCATAGTTCCAGTTCCTTCCAGATCGAATCGCAATTTCAGCATTTAGTTCCGATGAGTGAGCAGGTTTCTGCCCAACTTCACGCCGCAAGCCTTCGCGCAAAGCTCGCGTAGCGAGGCACTCATCATCGTTATCGGTCATGACGGTTGCTTCACATGAGGCGATTCTAGTGGTCGTGCCGGTCTGGAAGACTGGGAAGACTGCGCAGTAAGAGACGGGATTCTGCAGCTGCACGGCAACTGGCGGTTCGACTGCCACACCTGGGATGTCGGTTCCAGAATCGCAACGCTCTCGAACAACTCGGCGTGTGCCCGCCAACCTTGTCACCTCACCCCTTTGAGGGAGAGCGTTTCAGAAAGCTCCGCTGATGACGTTTCCATCTTTGCGATCAGTAAGACTCATCAGCGTGTTGAAGTCGATTGATTCGTTCAGCATCCGGACGCCACCATCCGCAAACAGCACTTGAGCACCGCCCAGGTGAGCGCTCATGATGGGCTTGTTTCCGGCGCCAAGACCAAGACCTCCGAGATTAGCGGTGTGCTGCATGTTGATCGGGTAGCGAAGCGTGGTCACATTACTAACCATATGGGGCTGTAAAATCGTGTCCCCGGATTTGACCGTGGTCTTTAAACCAGTGCCAGGCCAGGCGCTTCCCGGATACGAACTCAGTACTAAGTTCGGGGCGTCCACCAAATCAGCACCTGCCGGTGTCGACAACATGAAACGCGCCGTCGATTGCTCGGCAACCATAATCGTCGTCGTCGTTCCGTCCTTAATATCGCGAATAGCAATACACTGATTCTGTAGTAGAATCCCATTGTTGGCGTGAATCGTGCCGTCGTTAACCGAAATCGGATTTCCGTTCAGGACAACAGGGCCGGAAAAGACATAGGCAGAATCTGGATTCACCGCACCATTACGAAACGCTGCTCCAGAGATGCCGACATAACTCGCTCCGAGAAATTTAATATCTTCACAAGGGAGCAATTCCTTAACGCTGGCCCACTGAGGTACAGCCGATGACGGACATCGATATGGTTCGACGTACAACCCATCGAGCACATCCATGTTTGGATTACCGGTATCACTGAAACCACCCACTCCACCTGGAGTGTCGCTCTGTAGACGGCCATATGCATTTCCATGATCCATCCACGGGAGCATGTCTACGAAGAACGATTTGCCGTGAAGTCAGGGCTCGGTATCAAAAAAGCCGGCGACGTACGCGGCCCCGATCGGGAAGCATGCATGCACATTATGATACTCATGCAGGGCAATCCCCATCTGTTTCAAATGATTCTTGCACTGAACACGTCGTGCAGCCTCGCGAGCATTCTGAACAGCAGGCAACAGCAGAGCAGCCAGAATTGCGATAATCGCAATC
>CALGTK010000189.1 GCA_937904325.1 uncultured Planctomyces sp. | reverse complement strand
TTGGAATGCCTCAAGGAACACCAACGGGATGTGACAATCTTCAGCGGCCTGTCACACCCGAACGGGCGAAAGATGAATGGCCATACGACGGCCGATAACTTCTTGACCGGTGCCTACATCAAGCCCGATGGTTCTGGCCAGACGATTTCTCTTGATACATTCGCCAGCCGGTCTCTGGGAAAATCGACGCGATACCAATCCCTGGTCCTTTCGACGGATGAAGGAATCGGGGAAGTCGGTCGAAGAAATACGGTTTCGACGACCCCAAAGGGGCGAACAATTCCACCGTTGGTTTCGACGATCAAAATTTACAATCACCTGTTCGACAAAATCCCAGCTTCGGCCAGAGAGACACTCAACCGCAAGAAGAGTTTACTTGACGCGATCCTGGAAGATTCGCAGTCACTCAAACGCGTGTTGGGAATTCGTGACAAGAAGAAGCTGGACGAATACATGGCGTCCGTCAGAGATTCAGAGAAGAAGGCAATCCGGGCAGAAGCATGGCTGAATACTCCAAAACCGAAAGTGGACCCGGACTCACTGGCACTGGACGCGACTCCGATTGAATCGCCCCAAGAATACCTCAAGTGCATGTTTGACCTGATGTTCCTGGCGTTGCAGACAGATTCAACGCGCGTGATTACGTACTCGATTGGGAACATGCGGGCTGGTGGAAGTACGGCGTCCGGATTCCCCGGCGCAATCACGGGCGAAGGCAAGGGAACTCACCACAACTTTGCCCATGGAAATCGCACGGGCAAATACGATGCGTTCCTCGCATCTCAGTTGGCATATTTCATTGGTCGCTTGAAAGACGCGACAGAAGGCGAGAGCACCTTGCTGGACAATACGATGGTGCTGTTTGGATCCAGTAACAGTAAGACGCATGCCAACAGAAACTATCCGCTCGTTCTCGCAGGCGGAACCAAGCTTGGTCTTAGGCACGGCCAGTTCTTAAAATACAAGGAGACGATCCCGCTCTCCAATCTGCACTTAACGATGTTGCATGGTCTGGGAATTCAGACGGAATCGTTCGCCGATAGTACAGGGCCGCTGTCTGCAATCTTCTAGTCATGCCACGTTTGTTGCGACCAGACCAGCGTCAAGGAAATGTCAATGCCATCGTTATTTGTTCGTTGCGCCGTGCTGTTCTTTCTTGCTAACGCTCCGCTCCAGGCGCAGAACTGGCCGCAGGGCTCGGGACCCAACGGGAACTGGAAAGTTGACGGGAAGAATCCACCAACGTCCTGGTCGGTTTCGACTGGCGAAAACGTTGCCTGGCGAACACCGCTTCCGGAATCCGGCCAGGGATCGGTCATTGCTTGGGAAAACCGCCTGTTTGTCACGTCCAACGTCCCTTGGAAAGAAAGTTCCAAAAGCGAAGACAACCAAAAGCGAAAAGGGCCGATGGGGACGGACATCGTCGGGTACTGCCTGGACGCCAAGTCCGGAAAGATCCTCTGGCAGGTCACCTTGAAAGGAACTCGGCTTAAACTCTACGGCGGTCCATTTTCCGACTCCACCGCGCCCTCTCCGATTACGGATGGAAAATACGTCTGGTTCTTCAATGTGTCAGGCATGATTGGCTGCTACGATTTTGATGGCAACGAAATCTGGACACATTCCTGGACGCCTCGCGGCATCATGGCGAACCGACAGTTCGAGCCGTTGCTGGTTCGTGACGTCATCCTCAATATTGAGGTACTTGACAAGTCGACGGTGCTGGACAAGCGATCGTTAGTCGATAACGACATGGTCAAGAAACTCAAGAGCGAACGTGGTAACCGTAACTACTTCACTTTCATCCATGCCTACGACAAGCTCACTGGCAAACTGAAGTGGATCAGCGAAGCGAGCACATCCACGCACAGTGCATCCTGTCTTGGAAAATCGAAGAATGGCGAACTTGTCCTGCTTCACGTACGAGGTGGTGGACACCATCCGATCGAAACGCCCAAAGGTTTGTCGCTGACAAGTCTTGCACCCGGCAGCGAAGGAAAAACGATTTGGAATTACGAACTCAACACGGGCTCAGAATACACACATCAGTTGACCCCGAAATATGCCACCTGGTGGGTTAAGGGGCATCATGTCGTGATCGATATCGCCACCGGGAAGAAGCTTCGCAAACAACCCCTCAACACCCCTGCGAGCGTTCGGAACTACGATGTGAACAAGGCCGAGTACGTCAGTGGCGGCAACTCCGTCAAACTGAACGGAAAAGTTACCACGCACTATTCCAACCTGACCGTTGGCGATCATCACTATTTCCGAACTTTCTCTCCTTTCATGGTCGGGCGCGTCCATCTCGAAACCGGTCAAACAGAGTATCTACAGGTACCCGTTCAGATCGTTCGAGAAGATGGCAGTGAAAAGGAATTTCGCTGGCGGAAACCCATCATCCAGAACGACACGCGAAATTCCCGAGGGATCGATGTGGGAATCGCAGACAAACGATCCAAGGGCAACGGATGGGGCCATATTTCGGCGGCCCCGCCTGTCGCTGTCGGAAGCATCCTCTATATCCCCACGATGATCGGTACTTCCTATGTAATTGACACATCTGCCGAGACGCTCGATGAGAAAGCCCTTCTGTCCGTCAATGACCTTGGACCGGCGGGCAAGACGTGGACGTTGTCATCGTTCAGCTACGCAAACGGTCGACTATACCACCGGACGATGAAAGAGGTCATCTGTATCGGCGCACGCTGATCGGGGCCTTGAATCGCGATGCCTTGCGTCAGGACATCTCGGTGCGAGATCTCGCGACCCCGTTGACTACCGTCCAGATCGGAGTCAGAGGCCTTCAGCTTTCGTGGACCGAAATCTCTTACACGAATCGGCCCGTAGATCTGGACGGAAGACTTGAGGGCTGACCGGATGTTGCCGACGGTCCCGGCCGGTGTCCAATCCCTTCGCCGGTAATAGCCATTGGCGCAGTCGATGAACATCAGGCAGAGATCATCGACCGTCAAAGTGGAGCCGGTGACGTCGCCTTGCTTGACGAACCATTCGGCAATCAGGTCCTCATAGCGTTCTCGACTTTCGGAAAAACCTTACGGGCCCAGGTAGTGGTCTTTTCCATCGATACGGACTCGTGCTTGTCCGGTGAGCTTATGATGTAAATAGCCGGGTTTGCGTTTGCTCGGCATGGCGACCTTCCACAAATGTGGTAGTAACCAGTTTCACGCCGCACTGCCGAGTCCGACAGGTAGCCACAAAGTGGCTCAGCAATGAGTTAAAGAAGTGGGCGATGAGTGTCCATAAATGGGTAATAAACACTGTAAAAAATCAACGTTTATTATTCAGGACTCATCACAGGACTGCGTTAGCCCATGACTGGTGTACACCTGAAGGATTGCCAGGAATCCTTATCAGGAGACCGTTATGTCAGAGAAATCGAAGCGAGCACATTGTTCATTCAGTGCTGAGTTCAAGCAGGCCGCAGTCGACCTTGTCGTCAAGCAGGGTTACTCGTTCAAGGCGGCGGCGGATGCCGTTGGTGTTGCAGCGAAGAGTCTCAGAGATTGGCACGAGAAGCTGGCTCCGGAGCCTGAACCGTGCGACGACGACGCCTCGACCGCCGTGCTTCAGGATGAGATCAAGCGTCTAAAGAAGCGGCTGCAGCGGGCTGAAATGGAACGTGAAATCTTAAA
>CALGTK010000188.1 GCA_937904325.1 uncultured Planctomyces sp. | reverse complement strand
TGCGGTCATGGAACGTTTCTGCTGGTCGTTCAAGCACGAATGGACGAAGTTCGAATCCTTCGACACCATCGCCGACGCAAGGCTCAGCGTGTTCCAGTACATCGAAACCTTCTACAACTCAAAGCGAATTCACCAGACCCTCGGATACCGAACACCTGACGAACTCGAAGAACACCACCAGGCAAAACCAGCCGCCTGAAAACTTATTTCAGGTGTCCATCTCAGCTGGGCAATCGCATTCCTGTTTGCCCAGCCATGCGTGATCGCGAGTGCCCGACATACCGATAAGTCTCAGCACATCACGAAGTGGCAGATGCGTTCGGGTACGCTCAATGGCCCTCAGCAACCTTCCTTCCTGGATCCATCGGGAATCCGAACTCGATCGAAGGAGAATTCGCCCACTTTGAATGCCACAACCACGAGATGGAGAAGAGCCGGCAGTCGAGTGACACGACGTCGCAGAAAGAGAACTTCTCGCTGAAGGGCTTCGGCGTCCTGGTTTGCTTGAGCCAGCCGCGAGCTGTCGATCGCGGCATACCATGTCGAATGGCAAGGTCAAGGTCACCGGTGGTCTGGATCAGACGACGCAGTGGGTGATCGTATTGTTTTTGGGTTCGGCAATTGTGACGCATGCCGAGAATGGTCCCGCCCTCATCTGCTCAGGGAAAGTCAAATCGACTTCTGACTCATGGCAGCAACGAGTACTCGCGCGGTAAACTCCTGAATGTTGTGGTAAACAGCACAGCGGAGTTTTTTGCCCCACGCCATCCCATGACCTCTGTTCGGAAGTTGCTGGGAGAAGAATACAGCTACGTCAGACTGACAAATCACGAATCGGCTCGCCCCGATCCGTAATTGGGACAGGTCGATCTCCATCGTAAAGATTTTTCGAATAGTCGACCCCAACGGCCGCACAGATGGTCGCGAAGAAATTGGGAACCGAAACCGGGCTCTGCAGAATCTCCCTGGACATCTCATCGGTAACACCCCATGCGCCGCGATGCTTCAAGCCGCCACCGGCGAGCACGCAGCTGAAGGCCGTTCCCTGATGTGCCCGCCCGCCGCGAGCGTCGAATCCCGCAGGGCGGCCGAACTCGGTCGTAATCACGATCAGTGTCTTGTCCAGCAGCTGCCTGGATTCAAGATCCACGATCAATGTTGAGACCGCACTGTCGAGTTCGCGAATCAATTTGTATTGATCGAGAATCCCTTCATGGTGCACGTCCCAGCCGATTCCGTTGAGGAAATTGAGGTTGTGTGAGACTTCGATGAATCGGACGCCACGTTCGACAAGTCGACGGCTCAGCAGACAGCGTTGCCCGAACTCGCCACCGTAGGATTCGCGCAACGAAGCTGGCTCTCGCTCGATGTCGAACGCGCTGGAAAACTCCGAACCGCTCAATCGTAAACTCTCATCGATCGCCGCTTCGTACTCGGCAATTCGCGGATCAGCGGAGTTGGCATTGTTTCTCAGCGTCGAAAGAAATTCCTCGCGCCGCGATTGACGCGCGTTGGTGATTCCGTCCGGCCGCGACAAACCCGCCGGTCCTTCACTGGTGTCGGTCAGATAAAGATAACCAGCTCGCGGCCCGAGAAATCCGGGTCCACGCGTGACATTCGGATACCCAATGAGCACGTACGGCGGCGCGTCCTCCGACGCCGCTCCGCGTTCGTGCGCGATGATCGATCCTAACGAAGGATAAGTGACCGTCCCGGTGATTGGCCGCCCCGTGTGCATCCGATTCGTCGCGGCGGCGTGTTCGTCGATGACCTCATGATGAACCGTCCGAACGGCCGTTACGCGATCCATCAAAGGCGCGAGCTTTTCGAGGTGTTCGCAGACTTGAACCCCCGGCACTGCCGTGTCGATGGATTCGTAGTAGGACCCCGGTTTTCGTTCTTTGGGTTCGCCTTTGCGTTTTGGATCAAACGAGTCGATCTGGCCCATTCCTCCGCCAAGCCAGATCGAGATCACATGCTCAGCCTTGCCGCGAACGGGCGATGCGAACGCGCAGGAAGCGGCTGCGACAACTGAGGTCGTGAGGAAGGGTCGCCGATTCATTTTCATATTGATAGACATGTCAGGGCATCCAGACAAACTCGTGGTGGTTCAACAAACTCCACGCCACATCTTCGTAAACCTTGCGCCAATCGTCGGCTAGCCGCGGGTCAGGTGAGGGACCCTGGCGAACTCGGCGGGCGTTTTCAATTTGGATCTCGTTGGCCTTGTGACGGCCATGATTAAACCACGTAACCAACGGTAGCTGCGGTAGTGGTTCTGGCTGGACGACCTCAGAAGCCGGGACGACCCGGTCGTCGAATCCCGCGGCGAGGGCGCTGGCGAATTTGGCACGCTCTGCGGGTTTTGGCGCCCTTGTCAGGATGCGAAGGAAGAGCGAGTCGACTAACGAACCGGCAGATTCCGCTTCGACCGCCAGTCGCGCCAGGTTGCTGTTGATCGAAGCTCGGGAAAGCGTGTCGACGAGAACGCCGTTGGAGAGAATGCCGGGTTGAAGCACGTTCGGATCAGTCTCGCGTTTGACGACCGGCATTTGACGCGAGCCAGTCCAGCCGAAGGCTTCAAGGACATCGGTGACGGCTCGGGCGCGCGGGAGCGCGAGACTTGGCCGATCACGTTCGTTATTCAGGCTAGCAAGCATCCACGCGCGTGTCGGATACCCGAGCATTTGACGATTGCTGAGATTCCGGCGGCCGTCGTGGACAAAGGTCAGTTTGCCGATATTCATTTTTACGCCGGTCACGGCGTAGAGCGAGTCGACGATCTGCTCGGCGCTCAAACGGCGACGATCGGGCGCGAGGAAAAAGCGGCGATCGGGCGGAGCCGCGAGGTTGTCGCCGACTGCCTCACTTTGATAAGCCAAAGACGTCATGATGAGTGCAGCAACGTGACGAAGGTCGTAGTTATGCGAGACCAGTTCTTTCGCGAGCCAGTCCAGCAACTTCTGGTGGCTCGGATCGGCGCCTTCCCAATCGTGAGCGGGCTCGACAAGCCCCGCGCCCATCAGCCGGCGCCAGAGCCGGTTGACGATCACTTGCGA
>CALGTK010000187.1 GCA_937904325.1 uncultured Planctomyces sp. | reverse complement strand
ATCAATCATTACTGTCGACTTAGACAAGACAACATGCCTCAATATCAGTACACAAGCTCTGACGAGAACGGTCACCGTCAGTCAGGCTTCATCGCAGCCAGCAGTGAAGCAACTGCTCGGGATCTACTTGCCCAGCAGGCGATCTCTGCTGAGTCGATCGAGCTGGTCGATCCCGACCGGGACGACGCTGGCAATTATGATACGCAGAGCGAACGGTCATCGTCTTTCGGAATGACATCAGACGAGCATGTTGAAGTCGTCGGCCAGATCGGCCACCTGGTTTCGGCGGGACTTCCGCTGGCTGCCGGCTTGAGGACACTCAGTGAAGAAGTCCCATCGAAACGTCTGCGAAAAGTCTTCGACCGGCTGAGTGCTGGGCTCGATCGCGGCGAGACTCTGGAAGATGTGCTCAAGTCAGAATCCAGCGATATTCCAGATTGGCTGGCGGCAGTCTTTGAGGCGGGTACCAGAAGCGGGCGGCTGCCCGAATGCATTCAACACTTCATTGAATTCAGTCGTTTGCGCGCCGGTATTCGAGTCAAACTGATAATCAGCATGGTCTATCCCGCGATTCTGCTGGTCGCTGGCATGGCTATTTCCGCATTCTTCTGCTGTCTGATTATTTCCGATTTCCGATCGATCTTTGAAGACTTCGGCACAGCACTTCCCAGGATTACCGAAATGATGCTCACTCTGAGTTCGGTTGTGGAAGACCTGGTTCATTACTGGCCGGTGACATTGCTCATCAGCTGGACATCGATTCTCGTTGTGTGGTTTCTTTCAAAGTCTGTTTTCGGAGCAGCCGGTGTTCGAAGACTCGTTTACCGCATTCCGCTGCTCGGTCGCGTTTTCAAACAGTCGGCGCTGGCCGAGTTTTCTCAGCTACTGGCAATCATGATCGAAGCGAAAATGCCGATGCCAGAATCGCTGAAACTGGTCGGCGGTGCCGTTCGCGATCCGAACCTTTCCGAGGGGGCGTACCGCGCAGCAAAGCTTATCGAAGCTGGGAATTCGATGAGCGATCTGCGAGGTGTCGTGCGCGAGATTCCAGACGAATTGCTGCGAGTTCCGGGCTGGGGACACAATGATTCGAGCCTTGCCGAATCGCTGCGAGTCTCCAGCGAAGTGTTTGCTCTGCAAAGTGAAATCAGCGGCCGAAGTATTGCCGGCATGGCAACCCCAATCGCCGTCATAATCGCGGGAGGAATAATCAGTATGACGGTGATCGCCTTGTTCATGCCTCTTGTCAAACTACTGAATGATCTGAGCTGAGTTTGCTTAGTCGTTAATACCTAACTGAAAACTGAGCTGCAATCGGCAGCCCGTCATCGTTCAAAACGAGGTCGCTTCCGTGCGATTCGAAGATTTCTTATTCCTGATCGCCATCGTGCTGATCCCGTTGCTGGTGTGCGGCTTTTGCCGATACCGTGCCACGGATCTTCAGCACATGAAAACGGCACACAATGCTCGCTTGCTCGCCAGGCGAGTGACACGTTTGATCGTCGTCAACCTCGGCGTGTCGATCCTGTGTACGCTGTTCGGGCTGGTGATGACTGTTGGCTTGCTGACCCACGGCGACCGTGACATTGGCGTCGTCATCTTTCCTGTCTATACCGTGCTCGGGATTGCTCTCAGCCTTGCCACAAAGCCGTTGTTCAAGATTCGAGCATCGCTACGGGCAGAGCCAGATGACGAAGACTATGCCATTCCATTCGTGCCACAGCCGTTGTCACGAACGTACGGGATCACTTTCTGGATAGTCCTCGGCGTGGCGGTGTCGATCACGACACTGTTCCTCAGCTTCGGGCTGTTCTTCCTTTCGGTGCTGTTTTTCGCACTGATTTCGTTGATGTTCTGGCAAAGTCGACGGGCTCGTGAAGGTCAGCTTCTTTGGTTGCTGGCGCTGAGTGTTCGCAACAGCCACGACCTCGCTCAGGAAGTACAGGATCACGCCTCGACCTGGTCCGGTTCTTATGCTGTTCAACTGAGACAATTGGCTGTCTATTTGAATGCCGGCAGGCCTTTGGGACTGGCTCTTGAGCGAGTCCCCGGGCTACTGCCACGTTGGGTCGTCGCTTCAATTAAAATAGGCGACGAGACCGGCACGCTCAGTGAAGTTCTGAACGAGTGTGCGAGCGCCGAACTCAGCTGGATGAAGAACCGATTTCGTACCGGATCGATCGGTAGCCTGTTGATCTACCTGGCATGTTATCCGTGGGTGATTGCGGGCGTGATGACGGTCATCATGTACTTCATCGTTCCGCAATTAAAGGCGATTTTTCACGGCTTCGGCACAGAACTCCCCTGGGCTACTGATAAGCTCATTTATGCTTGTGAGAACGGAGTTTGGTTATTGTTCATTCTGTTAACACTCTCACTTATCGGTGTCATCGTTCTCTTGAGATTCGACCATGCCGGATGGCGGAACGTCCGCAGCGGGCTCTTTCAAATATTTTATCCGCGATACGACGTGGCTCCGATCATGCGGCACCTTGCCAGGACGATGGACAAAGGAAAAACTCTTCCCGACGGTCTCCTCGCCATTGCCAACTCATATCATCGACCGACCGTTGCCGAGTCAGTTGGCCAGGTTTACGTCGCGACGGAATCGGGCGGAGACTGCTGGAAATCTCTACTACAGAGGGGCTTCCTGTCTCGGCGTGATCTGACGCTGATCGAAGCGGCGAAACGCTCCGGCAATCTTCCCTGGGCGTTGCGTGAGATTGCTGACGTCAGAGAGAAACGTTTCATCTTTCGTATCGATACGATCGTGCAGTTTTTTCGCCCCGTTCCGGTGCTTGCCATTGGTCTGTTGATCGGCTGGATCTGCATTGCGTTGTTTTTGCCCGTCGTGAAACTTGTGAACGACCTGTCCTGACCGTGAGAGGCTTGTTGTGCGTCATTCGCTAATCAATCGAAACCTAAAACTGCCCGTGCCCACACGGCTGGCGGTCCGCCGTTCCGGTGCCTTGATGGTCGAAGTGGTCGTTGGTGCCGTCCTGCTGGGAATATTTCTAACTAGCGTTGGCCCGATGTTTCGATGGATTCGCGACGCGAGGCTGACCAGTGACCGACACCTTTTCGCCAATCAGGAACTAGCAACTCAAATGGAACAATTGGCTGCTCTGCCGCCGTCGCAGATCACTGACGAGCGACTGAAGTCTCTTTCGATCACCGAATCAACTGGTGCCATGATTCCTGACGCAAGACTGACTGCAGTCAAACAGCCAACCGAAGACGGCCTGCAGCGAGTCACTCTTGCAATCACCTGGGTAAACGACGCTGGGATGGATGTTGAACCGAAACGGCTAACAGCATGGTTTCCGCCTGCGTCGGAAGGGGAAGCTGAGTGAAAAATCATCGCCCGTTGAATCAGTCAGCAATAGTTTCAGGCCGACAGCATCATCGATCCCGTCGCGGAAGCTGGTTAGTCCAGGTTGTCGTCACCATGGCGATTATGAGCATTCTGATGACGATTGCATCGACATCGTTGTTCCAGATGTTCCGTCAGGAATCGCGAATGATCGAACGAGCGTTCCAGACGTCAACATGGCTTCAATTGAGCCGGAATTTTCGCCAGGACGTCCACGTGACTCTCACCGTCAAACAATCGGAGGACGGCAACCGGCTTGAACTCATCACACCGGACGGCCCAGTCACCTGGGTGGCAGACGGCGAGAAGATTCGTCGAATTAGCCAGAGCCTGTCATCTGAAGACGCGACCAATTCGCAGGCCATCCAATCGCTGCCGGGTGAACAGTACGTATTTGTTGACAACGTCGCTCGGTTTTCACTGACTGTCGGAACGGCAGGCACGGCAACAGTGGCATCGATAGAGGTGACACCGCTTCCGACTCCGAATGGTGGCGTCGGCCCGTCAAATATCACAGTAGCAACGGCAGGTCTGGATCATCGATTCCTGGCCAGCGTCACGTCTGCGGAAGAACAACCATGAAACATACTCTGGTTCCAGCCACCGCAAAGAATGGTTGCCACGACGGGCGAAGAGGCACCGTCATCGTGATCTTTATGGTCAGCCTGGCCATGTTGTCAATGACGGCAGCCGCGCTGGTTCGAGTAACCTTGCTCCAACGCAGCATGGTGCGGAACAACGAATTGCGGATTCAGTCCGAGTGGCTGTTTCAGTCTGCCGTCGTGCGAGCATCGTCTGAGTTAAAATCAAACGCTGAATACAACGGCGAGGAGTGGAACATCGCCGCCGAGTCGCTCGGCCAAACATTCGATGCGGTTGCGAAAATTTCGATCGAGGCCGTCGACGGAAAGACAAACGAACGGCGAGCGTTGATCACTGTTATCTACCCTCCGGACGCTGCCGAACGGGCAACAGTTTCTCGATCGGTCACGATTTCAATGTAAGTCAGACTCAACCTCACGACGCTCAGAATTCACAAAGAGTAAATACGGCTGCATTCATTGCAGCCGACTATTCCGACAGGAGTTTTCCAATGAAACGAATTTCCCGCCCGTTGCTTCGACAAGGCGATCCAGCCCGCCGTGGTTTTACACTGATCGAACTGTTGGTTGTCATTGCAATAATCGCCATCCTGATCTCGCTGTTGCTTCCAGCCGTGCAACAGGCTCGTGAAGCCGCACGGCGTTCACAGTGCAAAAACAACATGGCTCAGATCGCGCTGGCAACGTTGAACTATGAAATGGCACACGGCGTCCTGCCACCGGGGACGGTGAATCCAGATGGACCGATCGTGTCGGAGCCAGATGGGTATCACATGAGCTGGACGGTGCAGCTTTTGCCATATCTCGATCAGACGCCTCTCTTTTTGGCGGTAGATTTTTCGAAGGGTGCCTACGACCAGAGTGAAGAGATAACCGAAGCGTCGATGAGCGTTTTGATTTGCCCCAGCTCTCCTTCACCAACAGGGGCTGTAAGTTACGCTGGCTGCCATGGAGGGACAGAGGTTCAAATTGCTGAAGACAACGAGGGTGTGTTTTATCTAAACAGCCGTGTTCGCTATCGCGATATTCCAGACGGCAGCACAAACACAATCTTCTTTGGAGAAAAAGTCTGGTCCTCTGCGGAACTCAACTGGTTGTCCGGCACCAGGACGTCCTTGAGAAACACAGGACATGAGCCCAACCAACTTCCATCAATTCGCGATTCGCGGGAGAAGCTATACCAATCCAATCAAACACCGGACGGTATGAGTGATCCTGCGGTCGTTGGTGGATTTGGTAGCTGGCACTTCGGTGGTGCTCAGTTTGCACTCGGCGATGGTTCAGTTCGATTCCTTAGTGAGAATATCGACAAGCTGGTCTACGAGAGCCTTGGCAAACGGGCAGACGGCACGCTTCCTGTCGACTTCTGATCAACACGTTCTCGTCGGGTATGCCAGACGTAGCGCCGGCATACCATTTCGTAGCTCACCGCTACACCCCGTCCTGAATTCAGGTAACGGGGTGTTTTCGGTTCTGGAAGCTGGTGACCAGCTTCACGATCAGCCCGACCATCATCAACACGACACCAGCGACCAGCGTTTTTGGATCTACAAAGGGAACGAGCCCCAGGCAGCCAGTCAACCCGCAGAGCGAAACAAGTCGCGGGTATCGTCGTTCTTCAGTCGGCTGACGGAGTGCGCAGAGGTTGGCAGTTGCGTAGTAGATCAAAACTGCGAACGCACTGATTGACCACGTTTGCTTGATGTCCCCGCTCAACGCCAGGACGAAGATCAATACCGCAATCAGCAGAACAGCACGGTGTGGCGAGTCGCCTTTAGCGCTCAGTTCCGCAAACCATGCCGGTAGATCACGGCGACGGGCCATGGCAAGGGCCACTCGGGAAAGTCCCAGGATCAGATTGAGAAACACTCCGATCATGGCGATCAGAGCTCCACTTTGGACCAATAAGACCACAATGGGACTGGCTGGACCATCATTATCCAGTAGTTGGCCAAGCGAAGTCGCGGCACTACCGAAGTCCGCGTTCGGAATCGGAGCGATCAGGGCAACGATCGCCAACGTGACGACTAAATAAACAACCAACGTGGCAGCGAGCGTGGCAATGACGGCTCGCGGAATGTTGCGGGACGGGTCTAAAATTTCTTCGCTCATCGTCGCGACGCGGCCGTAACCGGTATAGGCAACAAACGAAAGCGCGGCCGCGTGAAAGACGTTTCGAAGAGAAAACGATACGGAGTTGAACTCCGGAAGTGTCACCGCGGTGGACAAAGCGCACACCGAAAATGTCCCAAGTGCCAGCAGAACGAGACCAACAATAATACCGTTAACTCGAACGGATCTGCGAACACCCGACAGTACCAGGGCAGTCATCGCGGCGATGATGACTGCCGCTAGAACTCGGGTGTCGACATTCCTGGCAGATGGTATCAGGTATTGCACACCTTCAGCGAAGGCGAGGACCGCCGTTGATGCGCTGGCTCCTTTGGCGATCAGAAACATCCACCCGGCGTTGAACCCCAGGATCGGCGTCAAAAAGCGATAACCGTATTCGTAGGCGCCGCCACTGACGGGATGGCTGGCAGCCAATTGAGCACTGCTCAGTCCGTTACAAATCGCCAGACCAGCAGCGATCGCGACCGAAAGTACGGCCCACTCGCCGGCCAACTGCACAGCGAACATCAGACTTACAAAGACACCCGTCCCGAGAATCGATCCCAGCCCCAATGTTACTGCGCCGGGCAATCCAACAACACGCTTCAGCTGTCGAGACGCAGATTCTGTTGGCTCGGACATTCTTTAATCAAACGCAAAGGAAATTACCTGAAACGCAGGGCGGGTACTGCCGACCAGAAATGTTGGTGAGCAGCGCGCACCCTGCAGGCTCACAAATCTATTCGTCAGCTGACGGTGACGCAGGCTGTGCACCTGCACCGAATACTTCAGTAATTCGTGATGGATAATTTTCGACGTGGGTCTCGTGATAATCGTCAGTCATCCAGCGAACGAGCAGGTCAAGATCTCTCTCGTTCATTTTATCTGCGTACGCCGGCATGTGATTCTTCGCTCCGTAGAACTGGTCTGATCCAGGATCACTGATGAAGGCTTTCAACCATTTGGCCGATCCATATTCAGCAAGATCCGGATACCCATACCCCTCGCCAGTGACTTCTAGATCGGAACCAATCGTGTCATGGCAATCGATGCAGGATGAGATTTCACTTCCATCTGCAAGCGGTTCGCCATCGAGAATCTGCTGACCACGTTTAACCAGAGCGGAGTCGATAACGTCTTCGTCGCCTTTCCAGTTTCGCATGGCAACAAGAGCTTCGACGAGAGCATTGAGCTCGCCAGCATTTTTTTCTGCTTTGAACGCTTCAGCGTATTCTTCAGATGCTTCTGCCATTTCAGAAACATCGAGATTGAATTCGGCATCATCCGCACCGGGATACCATTGTGCATTCTTGAGCGGTGCAAAGTGCTTTCCATAATCAACGATGATCGACTTCATCCAGTCACGACTGCCGAAGTTCGCCAGGTCAGTGGCTTCGGGAATGGAGATTGAGACTTCCTTTGTGTCTTGATCTGTTTCCCGGAGAACAACGCCACGGCCATTGTGACCGTCATAGCGATGGCAGCTTGCACAGTACTTGGCAAACAGTACTGGCCCTTGCGTGAACGGGTCCTCACGAAGCAGTGAAACGGCGCCTTCAACAGGAATCATTGACGGGCGGCTCGCGAGCTCTTTGATTCGGTGAGCGTCGCGTTCGGCCTCGGCAATGGCAGCCTGGTGGTCTTCGTTATTCGCATCTTCGTAGAACGCCATGGTTGTGAGGACGACGATTCCGAAGGTTACCAGCCAGGTGAACGCCACGTTGAAGCGATGTCCAGCCTTCATCTTTGCCGTCAGGGGCATCATGAAGAGAATGCCCATCAGCGCACCCGGAACGTAGATCGCTCCAAAGGCCAAGCCGAGATGCTCGACTGATTCGAACTTCAGGAATCGGAACAGGAAGAGGAAGTACCACTCCGGCCGTGCCGCCGCGTACGCCTTTGCGGCGTCGGCAGGAGGGCTGAGTTCTGCGCCTTTGAAAATCGCAAAGAGCAAAACAACGGCCAGAACTCCCAGGCACGCAACTCCGTCCTTCAAGACCTGGTCAGGCCAAAACGTCGTGTCGGGTTTTTTCTCAGGTTGATGAACTGTGAGGCCGTGTCGCCGAAAGACGTAAAGGTGTAAGGCGAGAAATCCCATCAGCAAACCAGGAAGGATCCCCGCATGCATCGCGAAGAACCTGGTTAGTGTGTGGTGGTTGTACTGCGCACCGCCCTGCACAACTTCCTGAAGCTGCGCACCGATGACCGGTGTTGCTCCCATTATTTTTGTGGAGACCTGCGTCGCGTAATAGCCTTTCTGGTCCCAAGGCAGCAGATAGCCGGTCAGGCTGAGGCCTAGAATGATTTTCAGCAGGACCAGGCCCAGCCAGAAGTTGATCTCACGCGGCGCTTTGTAAGCCCCGTCGATGATTACCTGAATCAAGTGAATGGCCAGCAGGACGATCATCGCCTGAGCGGCAAAGTGGTGCATGCCTCGCACAATCTTGCCGAGGAACATGACTTCCTGAATGTAGTACACGCTTTCCCAGGCCGTCTGAACGCTGGGGCTGTACGCTGTCCACAGAAAGATTCCCGTGATCATCTGCAGAACGAAGGTAAACACCAGCGTGCTGCCCCAAACGTATCGCCAACGAGCCCCACCGGGCACTTTTTCATAAAGCGCTTCGTGGATCAGGTCGTTGCATCCGGTTCTGTTGTCGAGCCATGCGAGTAATGAGCGGATCATACGGGCACCTTTTCGCTGGTTGCTCCACGGAATTCCTGATATTTCAGCCAGATGCGACCGTCGCGGACTTCCGCTTCGAGTGTGTCCATCGCTCGAGGCGGGATCACATTGAGAGGCTCGCCATTCATGTCAAACGCGCTGGTATGGCACGGGCAGTAGAAGTCGCCTTCACTCGGTCGATGCTCAACAGCACAACCGAGGTGTGGGCAGACCGTGTTAAACGCAAGGACCTGGTCCTGGATTCTTCTCAGCCACGCTGAACCGATCGGCTGATCGGGAAACATATTCCACGCATTGATCAAGTCATCGCGGACGGTGTATCGAATAGGCGTGCCATCTTCGGGAAGGGCATCCAGCACCAAATCAGTTTCGATAAAGCCATCGCCCTCACCCTTGCCACGTTTCCGCAGAAGAGGATCAAGGAAAAACAGACCACCGATCGCGGCCGGAACGATTCCGACCAGAGCCCCGACTCCGGCAGCCATTATTTCGACCACGAAGTTACGACGAGGAGTCCCGATGCTGGGGTCATTTTCGGAAGAGCAATCTGTCGAACAGGACGCTTCGACTGGCGGCGGTTCATCTGCGTCAGGTGTGGCGTTTTCGTTTTCGCTCATGCCGATACCTCAGTGAGTGGTGTCGCAAATTCGACACCGATAAACAAACAGGAACGGCGACGATGCCACAGATTGGCGATGCGCCGAACGACGACGTTTTAAGTTGACTGTCAGGTTGGTTTTTGAGCGGACAACTTTGAAGATGCCTGCTCAGGCTGGTTACAGCAGGAGTCACTCGGGAGTAACAACCTGCCGCATGAGTGGAAGGACTTTTGCCAGAGCTTCTGCCAGAGGGGCAGGCAGGACAGCTCCAGCGGCTTGTTTATGACCCCCACCGCCGAACTGTTCGGCGACGGCTGCCACGTTAGTGTCCAATCGACTTCGAAAACTTACTTTAATTGTTTGATTTGGCTGCTCGATTGCAATGAACGCCGCCTTGACTCCAACAACCCTCAAACACTGATTGACGAGTTCTTCTGTATCCGCCGGAACGGCTCCCGTTTCTTTGAAATCCTTCTGAGTTACCGACAGATAAGCAAGACGCCCGTCTGTTTCGATGGTCATTCGACTGAGGACTCGACCGAAAAACTGCATTCGAGCGGCCGAGTGCTGCTCGTAAAGCAACCGATAAAGTACATGCGGTTTCGCGCCCAGGTCAATTAACTCTCCCGCAATCCTCATCGTTCGGCTGGTTGTCGACGGAAATCTGAACCATCCGGTGTCCGTAGCGATGGCACAATAAAGCGCATTGGCAGCTTGTTCGTCCAACGTTGCTCCAAGAGATTGAGCGAGTTCGTAGATCAACTCGCCAGTGGCTGCTGCGGTCGTTTCCTTGAACTCCATCGCGCCCAGATCGTCCGAACTGACGTGATGATCGATAACCACCGTCTGCTTCGCCCTGGTCGTTTTGAGAACAGAGCCAACATCCTGCAACTGCACCCAGGCACTTGTGTCAACAACGATGTGCACATCCGTGTCGCGAGCTTCATCGGCCGTAATACCATCGCCCAGCCTGGTTGCACGCTTTTCCGGATCGAGGAACGCAATGTTTGCTGATCCGTCCGACGGGTTGACAATCCGCACGTTCTTGCCGAGCGACTCCAGCGCGCATGCAAGGCCAAGTTCAGAACCAATCGCGTCAGCATCGGGGCGAACATGGCTCGATAACACAAAGCGTTCGTGCGAATTGATAATTTCAACAAGAGGCGACCAGTCGATAGGCATCGAAATCTTTCAAACGATCAGGCGGATGGAGCGTTACTCGTTCCTGCGCACTGCGTGGGAACGCTGGATTGGACGCTCTGCGTCCGGCAGGTCTGCTGGCATTGGTCGCTAAGGGGCGTGTTCACAATAACTTCCCTGATTGTAGATACACTCGCTCACTCTCCCTCTGGGAGAGTCGGCTTCCCAGAGCCGGAGAGAGGACGAGACAAAAGCCCGACCCGGTTCTGGGAAGCCGACCCTCTCGCAAGCGAGAGGGTGAACGCCGGTTGACGGAACAACAAACATCGCCGTTCAGATCGAAATTGCGAAGCTATTTCGGACAATTCCTTAGCTTGATTAGACGCGGAGCGTCACAAGGTCCATTGCCACGCAGAGCATAGGAACGAGTTGAAACTCATCCCGAGATGCTGTTCGGGCGACGAAAGACTAACAATTTGAGTTTCCGGTGACGACTGCAAGGGCCTGTTGAACGTCCTTCCCGAGCTGAACTTTCAGGGCGTTCACATCAGGAAATTCCAGCGTATCTCGAATCCGTGATACAAACTCGACCTGCAGCGGCTGATTGTAGAGATCACTGTCAAAGCCGATCAGATGGACTTCCAGCTTTCGCCGTCGGTCACCAAATGTTGGATTCGGTCCAAGATTGATCGCCGCTGGCCAGTTCTTCCCGTTGTGAAAAGCGACTCCAGCGTACACACCGTCAAGCGGTAACACGGTCGTGACTTGCCCGAGATTCGCCGTCGGAAATCCGATGGTGCGGCCCCGTTCTGCCCCTTTGGTCACCTGCCCCGCAACTCGATATCGATGCCCAAGCAGGTCACTGGCTTCCTCGACTTCACCGTCAATCAGCAGGCCTCGAAGTACGCTGGAAGAAACCATCTGCGTGCCCACATAAACGGGCGGAACGGCGTCCAGTTCGATGTTTGCCACCTTGCAAAAGTCTGCGAGGTGTTCGACCGTTCCGGAGCGGTTTCGACCGAAAAAGAAGTTGGGACCTTCTACCATCCCAATCGCATCGAATTCGCCAAGCACCACCGCATGGAAAAAATCCTCGGCCGACAGATTCAGCAGCCACAAGTCCGTCGGATATACGACCATGCAGTCGACGCCGCAGGCCGCAATCAACTCGGCCTTCTGCTCCAGTGACGTCAGGGCTGGTGGGACCTGCTCCGGTCGCAAGAGCTGAATTGGATGCGGCTCGAACGTAAACACGCATGACGGAACGTTGTGCTCTTTGGCGTGTCGGACCAGACAAGCGAACATCTGCTGATGGCCGCGGTGGACGCCGTCGAAATTTCCGATCGACAGAAAGCCGCCGCGGAATGGGTCCAGTGAATCAAAGCCTCGCAGCAGTTCCATTCCAGCCAGTTCCATGTCGCATTTGAGATGCATTGATTCAGTGGAGAATTTCAGCGGATGAATTGTTTCAACCGATCACGGTCCAGTTCGACACCCAGACCGGGACGATCGGGAATCTCAAGGCAACCGTCATCGTCAATCACAAACGGCTCAACCGTCAAGTCCTCAAGGTACGCACACGGCGTCAGATACTCGACATATCGGGCAACCGGCATGGCCGCGGCCAGTTGTAGATCGGCCGCCAGACCAATCGCCGTATTCCACCCGTGCGAAACCATTTGAACGTTATGGTCAAATGCCAGCCAGGCGATTCGCCGCGACTCACTCAGTCCACCGTTCTTCGTAACGTCTGGCTGGATGATATCGACGGCCCGCCGTTCCAGCCACGGTTGGAAAGACTGCCGGCGAGTCAGGACTTCGCCGCCGGCGATCGGAACGGGCGACTGCCGAGTCAACTCGATGTGCCCTTCGATATCGTCCGGAGGTAACGGTTCTTCGAACCAGACGATGTCATAGTCGGCGAGCATCCGGGCGGTTTCGCGGGCCCAGTTCAAACCGTGCGGCCAGAACTGCTCACTACCGCCAGCGTCGACCATCAGCTCGACATCTGCCCCGACAGTTTCTCGAGCGGTTCGAACCAGTAGTTCATCAAACTTCCGGTCTCTCCGACCGAACGGTCGCCAGCCGAGTTTGATCGATTTAAAGCCTCGACTGACGGTCGCTTCCAGCGAAGTCCGCAAAGCATCCGGTTCGTCAAACAGCATCGAACCATAAGGCCGAATTCGGCTTCGATAGTTCCCGCCGAGCAGTCTCGACACTGGCTGCCCACACGCCTTACCCATGATGTCCCACAGGGCGATATCGATTCCAGAAATTGCATGCTCAACCGATCCGCCACGGCCCTGCCAGAACGACGACTGCCGCAGGTTCTCGCTGACTCGTTCGGGTTCAACTGCAGACTGATCCTTCAACAGCGGCCAGAGCAGATCCACCGCCCCCTGAACCAACTTGCCCGATGTGAAGCAACTGCCGACACCGGAGAACCCTTCGTCGGTATGGATTTCGACCAGCGTATGCAGATTTTCCTGAGGCTCGTGCCCTTGCGGCCAGCCACCGTCGACAGTCGCCCCGGTCAGAGGCAGCACGTCGATACTTACAATCTTCATTATGACCTCATTCGCGAGTGATGAATTCGTCGAGGTTCAGGACGACTCGCGCGAAGGCCGTCCATGTTGCGGATGCCGCTTCGTCGGCTGATTCTGGGTGACTCGGCGATGCTGCGGCTTTGGCATCAGCGGCGTTCGCTTCGAAATGCTTCCGCTGGGCAGCGACGAATGCCAGCAAACGTTTTTGTTCGAAGTCACTCGGTTGCCGAGCGAGAACCGCGTCGAATGCAAACTTGATTCGAGCATCGTCGTAATCCGACGATTCTTTCAGAATTCGGTCGGAAAGTGCTTCTGCAAATTCCATGAAGGCTCCGTCGTTTGCCAGCGTTAGCGCCTGCAGCGGAGTATTAGAGCGATTCCGACGAGTGCAGGTCCCGTTGGCGTCGGGAGCATCGAAAGTTGGCAACATCGGATACGGACTCGAACGCCAGAAGTAGGTATAAAGTCCTCGTCGATAACGATCGTCACCTTTGCTTTCCGGCCATTGCTTCGAAACCTGTGTGACCACATAAATGCCCTTCGGTTGAGGCGGATAAACACCAGGGCCGAGCATCTTCTGAGAAAGCAGACCACTCGCCGACAAGGCAACGTCACGGACCCCTTCGGCTTCCAGACGCACTCGGCTTTGTCGAGCAAGCAGTCGGTTACGAGGATCGCGATCAAGCAGGTCCGGAGTCACTATGGAAGACTGACGATAGGTCGCCGACGTCACGATCAGTCGCAGAATTTGCTTCTGGCTCCAGCCAAGTCGCATAAACTCGCTGGCAAGCCAGTCAAGCAGTTTCGGGTGTGAAGGCAGTTCGCCTTGCATGCCGAAATCGTTTTCCGTTTCGACCAGGCCGATACCAAATAAACGCTGCCATACACGATTGACCGAAACCCGCGACGTCAGCGGATGCTCCGGTGCAAACAGCCAACGAGCAAAGTCCAGACGGTTGACAGGAGTTTCCGCAGACGCGAGTGGCGGAAGAATCGATGGTACGTCCGGCTGAACGGTGGCTCCCTTTTCCAGGAAGTTGCCACGAATATGGATGTGCGTTGTTCGAGGATTTTTAGTCCGCTCTCGAAGAACCATCGTCGTCGGGATGGCCGCTTTGAGAACACTCTCCTTGGCTTTCAGTTTCGCCTGCTGAGCTTCCAGCGGCTTCCGGCTCAAGTCACTTCGTCCGTACGCGGCTGCCAGTAATTCCTTCTGCCCGTCGTCACGCTTGCTGGCTTTGACCAGGAGAATGTCATGAATCGACGGCGGAACCCTCGTTTGCTGACGAGAAGCCTTAGTTGATGAAAGCCGAAATGTACCGATCAGATACTTCGCCGCGTTGTGCTGATGATGGAGTTTGAACGTGATCTTAAGCGGGACCTCGCTCACGATCGGCTTCTTCAGGGTGAAGACTGCTTCGCGATCGACGTTTGGTGAACTCTTCTTTGTCCCATTGATGGCCCAGCCGGTTTTCATGTTTCCATCAATCGCGTGCTCAGCGGGGTAACCATCCTGCTGCCAGTCGGTCGAAGCGGTCGCGAACGTCAGCTTCGTGGCCGAAGCGCTGGCATCGCCGTCGACAGGCTGGCTCGTCGCCTCGAATTCGTTAAGAACGAAGTTGCCGTTACTGGCCCAGCCTGGCCCTTTCTTCGGAAGCAAAGGCCCGGTCAGCGTTTCGAGTCGAAAGGCAGTGATTGTGCCAGCCGGAATTGTCGTCGTGACCGTGTAGACGTCTGTAGCTGGAATGTTGCCGTTGCCGCCGACAAGCAAAGTGTTCTCGTCGATTGGGTTGAGAGTTGCTCCTGCCTTGGAAGCCGCATCGATCGGTTTGAGAAAGTTCCATGCCGCGGCGGCGAATGCTGACTGTTTGGTTTCCCAATCGGGCTGGCCGCTGGCACGCTTCGCATCGTGCTCTTTCAGTTTCTTTGTGACTTCGGCCAGTCCGGTTTTGACACGTACCTGTTCGGCAGCCTGGGTTTCAGACGGCAGCGGAATGTTCGGCTCGTCACAGTTGTTGAAAATCGCGAACAACTTGTAAAAGTCTCGCTGAGTGATCGGGTCGTACTTATGAACGTGGCACTGAGCACACCCAACCGTCAGTCCAAGAAATGCCGCGCCGGTCGTGTTGACTCGATCGACCACGGACTCCACACGAAACTGTTCCTGGTCAGTCCCGCCTTCCTGGTTGATCAGTGTGTTGCGATGAAATCCTGTCGCGACGACTTGCTCACTCGTCGGCTTTGGCAAGAGGTCACCAGCCAGTTGCTCGATGACAAACTGGTCAAACGACATGTCTGCATTAATTGCCTTGACCACCCAGTCGCGGTATGGCCAAATGGATCGCGCACCATCGATGGTAAAACCGTTTGAGTCTGCATAACGCGCGATGTCGAGCCAGTGCCGGCCCCAACGCTCACCGTACCGAGGCGAACCCAGCAGACGGTCAACGAGCCGTTCGTAGGCAAACGGCTGATCGTCACGCACAAAGTCACGAGTTTCGTCTGGATCCGGAAGAATCCCCAGGAGGTCAAGATACAACCGACGAATCAGCGTCGAACGAGTCGCTTCCGGCGACGGCTGCAGCCCTTGCACTTGAAGCTTCGCCAGGACAAACGCGTCGATTTCGTTCTGAAGCCAGCTCGCAATTTTAACATTCGGAAGCGCGTGGCGAACGACAGGTTGAAACGCCCAGTGATCGCTTGTCGGCCGTCCATCTGCCGTTGGTTTGTCTTCGCCCGCTGACTTTGCTCCCTCATCAATCCAGGCTTTCACGAGAGCAATCTGCTCGTCCGAAAGCTTCGGCAGTTCGAACGGCATCTGTGCTACATCACCCTCGCCGACCAATACCTGATAGATCAAACTCTTTGACGCATCGCCAGCTACAAGTGCCGCACCTCGGTCCCCACCTTCCAACAGCAGACTTCCAAAGTCCGCACGAAAACCAGATTCGACCATATCCGGACCGTGACAACTGGCACAGTATTGCTGAAAGATCGGCTTAATCTGCTTTACATAGTTTACCGGATCAGCCGCGCAGGATGACTCGCAGAACGATCCTGCGAACACGCAAAGTGAAAACAGGGCGACACCGTGCTGCATAGAATCGTTTCCGTTCTTGAGCCGATTTGCGGGTTACAGATAATCGCTTCCGGTGAGTTCACCGGCTGACGAACGTTGCAATGATACCCACTGATGCTTCTCTCAGGAATCATGGCGACAGAGTACACTGTTCGGCCTGTCGCACCACGGGCGTCGAAATCGCCAGCGTGCAATCGAATGCAGCAGGCTTGTCGGAATTCAAGTTCGTAAACAGGACCCGTTGCCCCGCTATCAAAGGCTGATCTGCGAGTCGGCCCGCGCCGGCAAGTCTGGTTGTCGACCGATACGATTGTTGGAGCAATTGGCTCAGTTCGGATGACCATCCCCGGAAAGAAAGCCGGAAGCTTAGTCCTGGGCGAGATTGCTAAAAACGTAGACCTCAGCTTCAGTCATTGCCGATCACAAAATGTGAGCTTTCACGCGAGACAGAACTCATGGCTTCAATGAGCAATCCGACTCTTCGGCAGAATCAGGATAACCGACACTTTTTCCTTTCCCTGGCTCTAGTGCTGGTAGGGTTTGGCGTGTTGATGATTCATAGCGCCAGCATTACATCCTGGCCAACCGATTTTGAACGCGTTTACCTGACGAAGCATCTCAAGTCACTGGCAATCGCGATCACCGCGGCAAGCGTTGCCGGTGCCTTGCCAGCCAGATTCTGGTTTCGAGTGGCTCCCTGGTTGTTCGTCGGAACGTTGATCCTTCTGGTCGCGGTACTGATCCCTGGAGTCGGCACGCGAGTCAACGGTGCTCAACGATGGCTGCGACTGGCTGGCTTCTCGATGCAGCCTTCCGAACTCGCCAAGATTACGCTCCCACTATTTCTAGCCAGAGGCATGTTGCTTTGCCGGGAACGGCTCAGTCATTGGTTCTTCGGGACCATACCGTTTGTCGTACCAACGGCTCTGACGGCTGGGCTCGTGATACTGGAACCGGACCTTGGCACGTCGGCCTTTCTGATTGGGTCGGCAGGGCTGGTGCTCTTCTTCGGCGGCTGGCCGATTCGCAACTTCACAGTCGGAATCGGAGTCGCAGCGTCCGCCGGAGTTTTCCTGATTTCCGTGACCAGTTACCGCCTGCGCCGTATCACGGATTTCGTTTCGGTATGGACCGATTTCCGCAGTAGCGATGCCTGGCAGTTGAAACAATCGCTCATCGCGCTCGGAGCTGGAGGTTTGTGGGGAGTCGGCCTTGGTCGAGGTTCGCAGAAACTCAGCTTCCTGCCGGAGTCAAATACGGACTTCGTCTTCGCCGTCGTCGGAGAAGAACTCGGACTCGCCGGAACGGCCGGACTCGCCATTTTGTGGTGCGGAGTTTTCTGGTCGGGAGCACGACTGTTTCTTAAATACCGTCCTAACTGCTTCGCCGCGATTGTCGCGATGACGCTGCTGACACAGCTGGTCGCCCAGGCATTACTCAACACGGCGGTTGTGACGGCTCTTGTACCGACGACGGGCATCCCGCATCCGCTTGTGAGCTACGGTGGATCGAGTCTGGTTGTGAGTGTCGTATCGCTGGGCATTATCGTGAGCATGTCCCGAGCGGATGAATTTCGCGACGAGTGTGTGCTGAAGTAGCCTTTGTACAACTGCCTGGCGGTTGATCAGTTGACAGTCGACGCGAGAATTCGAACGCTGTGACAATTCTGCCGCAGCGTCATTCCCGATTCGGCGATATCCAAACAAGGCTTGCTTCGATGACTGATCAAAAAAGGGTTCTGGCCATCCACGCTCATCCTGACGATGTTGAGTTTCAGTGTGCGGGCGTGCTCGCGCTTCTAAAACGGAAGGGGTGTCACGTTACGATCATGACGATGACGCCCGGTGACTGTGGCAGCGCGGAACTCGCATCAGAAGAGATCGCTCAAATGCGACGAGCAGAAGCGCTCGCCGCCGCCAACCTGCTCGGAGCCGACTACGACTGTCTGGAATTTCGTGATCTCAGTATCTGCTTCGACAACGACTCCCGTCGCCGAGTGACCGAGGCCTTGCGAAAAAGTCGACCAGACATCGTGCTGACAGCTCCGCCCGTCGACTACATGCCCGATCATGAATTCACGAGCCTGCTTGTCCGCGATGCGTGTTTCAACGCTCCGATTCCGAACTACGAAACTCACGACTCAGCACAGGCGCCGCCACTCGACAAAATTCCGCATCTCTACTATGTCGACCCGATCGAAGGCACCGACTGGTTCGGACAACGAGTCGAACCGGAATTCATCATCGACATTTCAACGACGTTCGAGCTGAAGCAGCAGATGCTCGCTTGTCACGCCAGCCAGCGAGACTGGCTGCTCAAGCAGCACGGCATCGACGAATACCTCAACAGTTGCGAACGATGGAGCGCTCACCGCGGCCTGGAACTGGGCGTCAAATACGGAGAAGCCTTCCGCCAGCACAAAGGGCACCCCTACCCGTCGGACAATCAGCTGCTCAACGAGCTGGGCGAGTGAGGTGTTTCAGTTTGATTGCGACCAATCGCCACAACATTAAGACCACTTACACCGTTAATCCTTCTCGGCGCGAAGAACTGAGACGAAGGCTTTCTGCGGGATGTTCACGCTGCCGAACTGCTTCATTTTCGCCTTACCCTTCTTCTGTTTCTCAAGCAGCTTCTTCTTTCGTGTCACGTCGCCGCCGTACAGCTTTTCGGTCACGTCTTTTCGGAATGGCGCGATCGTTGTTCTTGCGATAATTTCTCCGCCGATGGCGCCCTGAACCGGGATCTTAAACTGGTGCCGCGGGATTTCTTCGGCAAGCCGTTCGCAGTAGTGCAATGCCCGAGGTCGCGCCTTTTCACGATGAACGAGGTACGAAAGCGTGTCCACCGGCTCCTTGTTGACCAGGATGTCGACCTTGACGATATCCGTGTTTCGATACTCGATCGGTTCGTAGTCAAACGACCCGTACCCTCGGGTCAGCATTTTCAGCTTGCCGTAAAAATCGAACAGCACTTCGCCAAGCGGCATCACACTGATAACTTCAATCCGGTCGGCCGAGAGATAATTCATTGTCTGGCTTTCCGAGCGATGGTCCCGGCACAGTTCCATGACTGGTCCGACGTACGCTTCGGGAGTCAGGATTGACGCTTTGATATACGGCTCGCTGCATGATTCAATCTGCGTGGGGTCGGGCCAGTAACTTGGATTGTCAACCTCGATAGTCGATCCATCTCTCAGGGCCAGGTTGTACTTCACCGACGGCGCCGAGATGACCAGACCAATATCAAACTCCCGTCGCAATCGCTCCTGAATCACGTCCAGGTGAAGTAGCCCGAGAAACCCACATCGAAAGCCAAAGCCCAGCGCGGCCGAGCTGTCTTTTTCGAATGTGAGCGCGGCATCGTTGATGGCGAGTTTGTCCAGTGCCTTTGCCAGCTCGACGTAATCGCCAGTGTCCATGGGATAGATGGAAGAAAAGACAACTTGCCTGGCTTCTTCGTATCCGGGAATCGGCTCTTCGGCCTGACGATTCAAATGCGTGATCGTATCGCCGATCTCGATGTCCTGGACACTCTTCACTCCGGCGACAACATACCCGACTTCACCAGCGCTGAGCTGTTTACTTGGATTGGGCTTCATCTGGTTGTAGCCGACCTCGTCCACCGTGAAGTCCCGACCGCCGTGCATAAAATGGATCGTATCGCGAGGTTTGAGCGTGCCCTGCATCACACGACACTGCAGAATCACTCCTCGGAACGTATCAAAGTGGGCGTCAAACACGAGTGCCTGAAGCGGCGCATCGGAATCGCCCTCTGGTTCCGGCAGTTTCTCGACGATGCCGACCAGCACGTCTTCTATTCCGATTCCGTTCTTTGCAGAAATTGGAATCGCCTCAAACGGATCGAGCCCTAACTCGGCATCGATTGCCTCTTGCGCACGGTCGATGTCGGCAGACGGGAGATCGATTTTGTTGATCACCGGAAGAAGCGTCAGGTTATGTTCCAGGGCAAGATAGAGATTGGCAACGGTTTGAGCCTCCACTCCCTGAGACGCGTCAACAATGATCAACGCTCCTTCACACGCCATCAAAGACCGCCGCACTTCGTGTGAAAAATCTACGTGCCCAGGCGTGTCGATCAGATTCAACAGATAGTCGTTCCCATCCGTGTGTCGATAATCGAGCGTAACCGTGTTGCTCTTGATTGTGATGCCCCGCTCACGCTCGATGTCCATCGAATCGAGCATTTGTTCGTGCAGATCGCGTTGCGTGACGCCACCGCAGGTTTGAATCAGCCGGTCGGCCAGCGTCGACTTACCATGATCAATGTGAGCAATGATGCAGAAATTTCGAATGTGTTTCATTCGAGTGATTTTAGCAGGATCTGTCCGGCACGACTAACGGATCGAAACAGTCGTGATCCGCAAGCGAATTGCATTGCTGGCAACGATAACGAGCATATTTTCTTCGGAGCAGTATTCTCAAAGCCGGCAGATAATACGGCTGTTAGCGGTTGAAAAGATGACAGAGACGGCGCGTAGAGCCTTGCGCTCGTCCGGCCTTGTTCAAGCTGAACTGTCCGAAGGTACTCTGGAACTTAGTAAGCGCTTCCGCCGCGACTGGAATCGCTATGTCACGGAATTCTTCTGGAACCAACTTTACCTGCACGTACCGGCAACATCGCCCGGTTGTGACCTGTCAGTTGCAGATCGCAAAGGTTTCTCTGCAACAAAACTGTTCTGCGAAAAGCGGCAGCGCCGGAATTCCTGAGTACCGATGTGCAACGTAGAAGAGTTCCCATTGGGTCGCGATCATAACGGCCTCGGCATCCGGCGCAATGCTCCTCGGAATTTCGTGCAGTGCTATACGACTCAATTCACGACAAGCGTGAGCTTAAGACTAAACTGTAGCGAGAGTGTTCTTTGCACTTCGATGTCGACTGTGATCCAATGCGAGTGGGTAGGACGGTCCACGCGTGAGTCGATCATTGAAAGGCACCACGATGAATTATCAGTCGGCTACGGCGTTCCAGACAGTGGTCTTGAGCGTTGCTCTAAATGTGTCGGTATTTGCCCAGGAGAGTGCGGCAGACTTTCGGAAGTGGCTGTTGAAAGGAACTCCCGATCCGGCGTGTGTGCAGGCCCGTGACGGTTCCGGATTTTACGTTTTTGCCACCGGGGCAGGAATTTCGATTCGGCACAGCACTGACCGCAAGGCGTGGAAGAAGGTCGGACGCGTTTTTGACAAAGCTGTTCCTGCGTGGGCGTTGGAACTGATCCCCGGAGCCGACTCGATCTGGGCTCCCGAAATTCAATATGCCAATGGCAGATACTGGCTGTACTACAGCGTGTCGACGTTTGGCAGTCAGCGGTCGGTGATCGGATTGGCGACGAATACGACTCTTGACGCTTCGCATCCGGGCTACAAGTGGAAGGACCATGGCCTTGTCGTCGAGTCGTTCCCCGAGAAGAACGACTACAACGCAATTGATCCCGCGATGCTGGCTGACCGCGACGGGCGAGCATACCTTTATTGGGGTTCTTATTGGACCGGAATCAAAGCCGCAGAGCTGAACTCTGCAACTGGAAAGTTTGCAACGTCTCAGCCGAAGACCGTCGCCGTGGCGAGTCGTCGTGATGTTGCCCCTACTTCGATTGAAGCGGCTTTCGTGATCAGGCACGAAGATTCGTACTTCCTGTTTTCATCATGGGACTTCTGTTGCGCTCACGAAAACAGCACATACAAGGTGATGGTCGGTCGAGCGGATTCACCACTTGGCCCATACCTGGATAAGGCTGGTAAGCGGTTGTCAGAAGGTGGCGGCACTTTACTGCTGATGGGCGACGAACGCTGGCGAGGCCCTGGCCACAACAGCGTGCTTCAAACAAACGATGGCGACTGGCTGGTCTACCACGTGATTGATGCGAAAACTCCAGAGGAGGGACGCATCCTGCAGCTTCGAACGCTGGAATGGGCCGACGATGGCTGGCCGAAAGTCGGTGAGCCACTGGTCCGCGAATCAGAAACGACAGCACCGCTTGGATTCTCACCACTGGTCGGTCGCTGGGATCACTCGGTTGGGGACGGTGATCACTATGATATTTTCTTCGAGTCGACTGGTGAGATCACTGGAACCAAAGGCGAAGCAAAATGGGAGCTAACGGGAAGCGAACTTCTCATGAAGTGGAAGGATCCCAAAGCACCCGGAGGCTACTGGATTGACCGAGTCGCTCTGGCAGCAAACGGAGCGAGCTACTCTGGCACAAATCAGACAGGACACAAGATTAGCGGGCGTCGGCTGACTCCCGCGGCATCATCGAAGCAGCCCAGGTAAAAGCTCCCAGGCAGATCCAGTCCAGGCGACCGCAAAGCTACCTTTCAACCGGGACTGGCATCGCGGCGTTTGTACGTCTTCGAAAATCAACGAGTTGCTTTTTCAGACTGGCAACTCGTTCGGGTTGTGCATCGGCAAGGTTATGCCGTTCGCTAAGGTCATTCTTCAGATTGAACAACTCCACCGAACCATCATCAAACCTCTCAATGAGCTTGTAATCTCTGGCTCGAACGGCACTGCCGAGACGATTCGAGCGATGCCAGGCGTAGTTCGGAAAGTGAAAGAAAATCGCCTCGCGTTTCAATGAGCCATCGCCACGCAGAATCGGCAAGAGACTTTCACCGTCTGGCGATTCATTGTCGGCTAGAATAAGTCTTGCTGCATTCACAATTGTTGCGTAGAAGTCGGTGCTGATGACCGGTGTGTCGCTGATCGATTCTGGTTTGATGACTCCCGGCCAACGAATGATCAACGGAACTCGAATGCCACCTTCGTAGAGATGCCCTTTTGCCGCTCGTAAGGGCCGATTATCGGCGACTCCTCCGAAGCCTCCGTTGTCTGATGTAAAAACGACGAGCGTATCCGTGGAAAGCTGCAGCCGATCGAGCGCCCCAAGAACTCGGCCTATCGACAAGTCCATCGCTTCAATCATGGCGCCATACCGTGTGTCATTCAGACCGGGGCCTGTTCGCGCCTTGTATTTTTCCAGCAACGATTCCGGAGCTTCCATGGGCCAATGCACCGTGTAATTCCACAGGAAGAGCATGAAGCGTTCATCCTGATTCTGCTGCAGAAAACTGATCGCCTCATCGGCCAGGCGATCAGGCAAGTACTCGCCCTTTTGACGGTTTTGGATCGTAGGAATTCGGTATGGATCGAAAAAAGTCGGAGGGCCTCCGAATGCACAGCCTCCGACGTTCAGATCGAAACCCTGATGTTCAGGATAAAACTGCGTCGCTCCTCGACTATTGAGGTGCCACTTGCCAAAGAATCCCGTCTTATAACCAGCTATTTTAAGACGTTCGGCAATCGTGACATGTTCGAGTGGAAGATGATCCAGCATTTCAGCCGGACCTAGCTTCGCCTTTGGCGGCGTAAAGGCTGGTCGATCCGGCAAGTGGTTAGTGATTCGAAGCCTTGCTGGAAATTTTCCCGTCAGGATTGCCGCTCTGGTGGGAGAGCAGACCGGCGCGGCTGCGTAAGCATCTGTGAACCGCATGCCCTGAGTCGCGAGACGGTCGATATTGGGAGTTTCGACAAGCTTATTGCCCTGACAAGCCAGGTCCATCCAACCCAGATCATCGATCAGGATAAATAGAATGTTCGGCGTTTTGTCTTCGGCACGAACCAACGGTTGGAACATCAAGAATGCAGACATCGCCAGGCAACTGAAGACCGCGAGCCGCCTGATGCATGTATCAATTTGAATGAACAACAAGCCGTGCCTCCGTTTGAGAAATCGCAGTTGGCCGTACCTTGATGCTGGCTCTCTGCCGAGCCGTTACGCCAGAATGTTGCGGATGATGCGGCCTTCAACATCTGTCAGGCGGAAGTTGCGGCCGCTGTATGGATAGGTCAGCTTTTCGTGGTCGAGACCGAACTGGTGCAGGATCGTGGCATGGAGGTCATGGACGTGGACTTTGTCTTCGACCGCCGTGAAGCCGAAGTCGTCAGATGCACCGTGAATCGTCCCGCCTTTGATACCGCCTCCAGCCAGCCACATCGTGAAGCCGTTGGGGTTATGGTCTCGCCCGTCGCCGCTTTGTGACGTTGGCGTTCTTCCAAATTCGCCGCCCCAGATGACCAGCGTTTCGTCAAGCAGCCCTCGCTGTTTCAGATCGGTTAGTAATTGAGCGACCGGTTGATCGATGTCTTTGCAGAGCGTTTCATTCTTCTCGTTGTGCTTGCTGTGAGTATCCCAAGGCTGGCGGTTTCCGTAGTAAACCTGGACAAAGCGGACACCTTTCTCGCTGAGCCGTCTTGCCAGTAGACACGCTTTTGAGAACTGACTTTTACCGTAGGCGGCCTGAGTTTCCCTGGTTTCCGTCGCGATGTCAAAAGTGTCTAACGCTTCAAATTGCATTCGATAGGCCAACTCCATCGATCGAATGCGCGTTTCCAGCGAGTCGTCCCCCGGACGAAGTTTCTGATGCTCGCGATTCAGTCTCTTAATCAGGTCGAGTTGCTCTCGCTGTTCGTCTCTCGCGAGAAAATCGTTCTTCAAATGCGGGATCATCTTTGCCGGAGTCAGATCCGAATTGTTGATATGCGTGGCCTGGTGCCTGCCTGGCAGGAATGCCGCTCCCCAAAGTTTTGGGCCAACGACCGGCTTACCTGGACAAAGCGCGATGTAGCCGGGCAGGTTGTCGTTCTCAGTACCCAACCCGTACGACACCCATGAACCGAGACTCGGGCGAGTCGGAGTCAACACTCCCAGATTCATCATGCATAGCGCCGGCGCATGATTTGGAAAGTCGGTATGCATCGACCGGATGATCGCCATGTCGTCGATGTGCCGAGCCGTCTTCTGAAGATGCTCCGAAACCGGAATTCCCGACTGCCCCGACGGAAAAAACCGAACGGTCGACGGCATCAGTCCGGCCGTTGGCGAGGCCGTGCGAATGTCGGCACCGGGTGGTTTTTTGCCTTCGAGCTTTTTGAGCAACGGCTTCGGATCGAACGTGTCGACCTGAGATGGTCCTCCGCTCATGAAGAGGAAGATCGCTCGTTTCGCTCGCGGAGCAAAGTGCGAAAGCTGGTTGGCTGCGGGCGCCGCGTTCTGCAAAAGGCCAGCCAGTCCCAGCGCACCGAAACCACCGCCGACCGTGCTGAGAAGTTCACGGCGAGAGACTTGCAGAACAGGTTGTCGTTGGAAATCGCTCATGTGAAATCAGTCGATGTACAGGAATTCGTTGCTGCTGAGTAAAGCGTGCGCGTAGCGACTCCAGCGAGTCTGCATCGGCGTTTTGGTCCCTCGACCTTCGTAGACAGCATGGTTGGCATGTTCAGAGAGATCGCTCGCTTGCCCCACGTCAGTCGGGTCCGTTCGAAGCGGCCAGTAGGCGATCGGTTTTGACTTAAGTATCGCATCGGCGAAATCGGAATGAGACGTGAGTCGACCAGATTCATCTGCGGTATCAACAATCTTTGAGGCCGCGAAGTGTTGAACAACTTCCTTGGCTACAAGCGACCGATTGAATACAGCAACTTCCTGCAATTGTCCCTGGAAGTTTGCAAAGTTGTCACGACGACCTCCGACAAAAAGGAGTTCGACGCCGGACTTGAATCCCAGCTTCGCCGTCCCGGTAGCGCCACGTTTGAGATCGCCGTTTAAGTAGAGCGACACGGTCTCGCCGTTCCGCACCAGGGCGACGTGATACCAATGGTTTTCCTTCAGCACCTCAGCTCCGCTTATCGACTGTTTATTGGTTGCGCCGTTGTAAAAGAGAAGCCGTCCTGGTTGACCGCCCGACGTGCCGCTGATTCCGAAGTGGTCTCCGTGGTCGGTGGCAGGTTTCTCTGCACCTCGTGAGAAGAAGTAGCCGGTCACCGGCCGCGACGAATTCGGCAGCGTGTTGCGAATCCACATTTCGACAGAGTAATCATCACCGAATTCTGAAATGTCCGCACGAACTCGCTTGCCTGAAAACGTCGGTGCGACCGCTTCGGTATCGCTTAACAGAGCAGCAGATTTGGATGCCGGCTCTACTTCGGACAGAAACTCGCGAGCAATCGCCAGTTCCGTCGGGGACGGATCGCGTGCAAACAATAACTGATGCGCGAGTTGGATTTTCTGCTCGACCGTCAGCTCGGCAATCTTACCGACTCGATCTGCCAGGGCCGCGGCCTGCTTGCGCATGAACGGCGAGTTCAGGACAAACATCTGCTGCAACGGAGTCGTGGTGTCCGCTCGTTGTTCACAGTGAATCGCAGGGTCGGGGAAATCGAACGTCTGCAGCGTGTCGCTCAGCTTGTGCCGCGACACCGCGGCGTAAATCGTCCTGCGTTTGAAATCAGCCTTGTCGGCATCGCCCGATGGACCTCCGACCGTCGTATCAAGCTGCCCACTGACGGCGAGGGCCGAGTCGCGAAACGCTTCGGCAGAGAGGCGGCGACGGTTGAAATGCGACAGCAGTCTATTGTCTGGGTCGACAGTTTTAAGTTGAGTCGCGTCGACCGACACTGAAGACTGCTGGTACGTCGAAGACAGCATGACCTCGCGATGCAGCCACTTCAGTGACCAACCGTTGTCCATGAACCGAACGGCCAGATCGTCGAGCAGCTTTGGATGCGAAGGCTTCGAACCGGTGATGCCAAAATTACTTGGCGAATCGACTAACCCCGTTCCGAAATGATGCATCCATATTCGGTTGACGATGACACGAGCGGTCAGCGGATTATCGCGACTCGTGATCGCCCGCGCGAGTTCAAGACGACCACTGCCGTTCGTGTAAGATTCGTTTTTTTCGGGAGACAGCACTCGCAGAAAACCTCGCTGAACAGGTTTCCCGAGTCGCCCGGCGTCACCGCGGATAAAGATGTTCAAGTCACGCGGCTTGTTCTCATAGTAAACGATCTTCATTTTCTCTTTGGTGATCTCTTCAACGCGAACCTGCTCTTCGGTCAGTGCATTGGCAATGGGAATCTCGAAGCCCGGCGTTTTCTTAAGTTCGACGACCTCCGCCTTCGCTTTGGGAGTTTCCTGTTTGGCCTTTTCAATCAGAGCCTTCGCGTCGGCAATTCGTTGCTGGGCCTGTTCGACGTCAAACACTTCCGGTTTCGCATCGTCGGCTGCTGACTCCACTCCGGTCGCTGTTGGCGCTGAATCTTCTTTGAGCTTCTTCTCAAGATCGGAAATCTCTTTGGGGAGTTCTTTGATCTGCTTTGCCCACTCGGCAATCTGTTCTTCGAGCTTTTTGACCTTGTCGCGAACCGGTTGCGTCTTTGCGATTTCTTCGTCTGAAATCACCGGCCGAGTCGTCTGCCGGCACGAGGCGAAAATGCTTGCCAGTGAGTAATAGTCTTCGACCGTCACTGGATCGTATTTGTGGTCGTGACACCGGGCACAGGCAAGTGTCAGACCGAGCAATCCTCGACCGATCGCATCGACACGGTCTTCCCACTCGTCGGCGTAGCGGTTTTCCAGAACCAGTTTCGCAAGGGCGACCTCCTTGTGGTAAGACGGTGCCAATCCCTGGAAACCGAGTGCCGCGTTATCTTCCGGGCCGGTATTCGGCAGGAAGTCGGTCGCAAGTTGCCGCACGATGAACTCGTCGTACGGCACATCTTCGTTCAAAGCCTGGACAACCCAGTCTCGATAACGCCACGCATGAGGATAAGGTCCGTTGTGCGGCCCCATATTCGTGTTGTCTTCCGAGTACCTCGCGACATCGAGCCAGTGCCGCGCCCACCGCTCGCCATAGCTTTTTGAATCCAGCAACCGGTCAATCAGCTTCGCAAAGGCGTCGGAGGATTCATCGTTCAGAAACTCATCAAGCTGTTCGATAGTCGGCGGCAATCCAGTCAGGTCAAAACACGCTCGCCGCAACAGTGTGTTCCGCTCGGCGCGTTCGACCTGCTCCAGTCCGGCGTCTTCCAGTTGCTTAAGAATGAAAGCGTCAATCGGCTTCTGAATCTGCTTCACATTCTTTACATCCGGGACAGTCTGCTGGTGAGGTCGCTGTAACGACCAGTGTTGGCGGGCCAGCTTCCAATCGATCTCTTTGCGTGGCGACGCGGCGGTCGGAGTATCCCTTGGATCTGGAGCGCCCATCGACACCCACTTTTCGAAATCTGCGATGACCGCGTGCGAGAGCTTTCCAGCCGGAGGCATCTGATAAGAATCTTCCCCGTACCTGATCGCATCGATGATCAAACTCTCTTCGATTTTATTCGGAACAACGGCCGGACCCGAGTCGCCGCCTGCCTGTGTAGCCTGCCGGCTGTCGAGCAGCAATCCACCTTTAAGGTCTCCGTCCGCCTGGGCCTTCTCAGAGTGACAATCGTAGCACTTATCAATCAGAACCGGTCGAATCTTCTTCTCAAAGAAATCAACCGCGGCAGAATCATCCCTGGGAATTTCTGGCTCTGCAGCGAGCACAGAAAACGGCGCCGCAAAGACAGCAACAGCGGTGAGCATGAAAATCGAAAGCCGCATTAGCAGAATCCCCGCAAGCCCAAAACACATCAGTAGATACTGAAATCATACCTCGAAGTGCCGAGTGATGCATCGTCCTCTGCTCAACATGGATTGAAACACAAGAGTCGGGCAAGGCTATTGCTTACGGCAATTTGGCAATATTGTGTCCTGATTACAGCGCTCGGATGACTGAGTTTCCCCCATGACAAACCAACAGCCGGTCTGAACTCAGTCGGTCACTCGCCAGCCAGAGAAGCATCGAAGAAAAAGCCATCGAATGATTCGTTGAACGCTGAAAAGTCTTCATTTGAGACGGCAATCTCGCCCGCATCACTTCGCCATGGTAAAACTTGCAGCGATCATGTTCATGATCGGTCGACAAATAACGAGACACTGTAAAGCAGGCATCATCAGGAAGGTTTGGTCTCATGACATCACGATGGTTTTACTTATTCGTTGTCTTTTCAAGCATAAGCCCAGCGGCTTCTCCAGAGACGATGGCTGCGAAATTCAACCGAGTGATGGATATCGGTAAGCAGGCTCCGACATGGAAAGAGCTTCTCGGCGTCGACAACAAAAAACATAGCCTTAACAATCTGAAGAAAGCCAAAGTTGTTGTCGTCGTGTTTACGTGTAACCATTGCCCGGTCGCGCAGTCTTACGAACAGCGGCTGATCAAACTCGCAAACGAGTATTCTCAGAAGGGCGTCAAACTGGTTACGGTCAGCGTGAGCCGCTACGAAGCAGACAGCCTTGAAGCGATGAAGAAACGGTCGGCGGAACGGAAGTATCCGTTCGCCTATCTTCAGGATCCAACACAGAAAATCGGGAAGCAGTACGGTGCATTGTGGACGCCCAGTGCCTTTCTGCTCGATGGCAAACGTCGCATTGCCTACATGGGAGGGATCGACGACAGCATGTATCCGGACAAAGTCAAAAGACGCTACCTTAAGGATGCAATCGAATCGTTACTCGCTGGCAAGCGTGTCGAGATTACCGAAACGAAGCCAGTGGGATGTCCCATTGACTATGAATAGCCACGTCTTTAAGCACGTATCGATTTGCGTCGTGAAACAGAGGCATGCCGCGAAACAGAATTCGACTTCAGTTGCCACTCTGAACGGCTGGAATACAAAATAATGCTGTTTTTCAAGGTTTTCTGGCATATTAGTTGACTTTACGAGAGCCCACACCTTAATAATCGCACGCTGCTCAGCGTTGCCTGATCGGCACTGAACTCTCAATTCAACCTGTCTTCCAGTTTGGACGGCACCGCGGGTTTCATCGAGAATCCAAAACAACGTATCCCAGCTTCCACCCAGCTACATCTTTGAAAGGATGCCTCAGATGGCAAAGAAAGACGCAGCAGTTAAGCCACTCACGAAGAGCCAGATTCTTAACAGTCTCACTGAATCAAGTGGAATTGCTAAGAAAGACGTCCAGGCAGTGCTCGAGAGCCTGACCGGATTGATCAGTGAGTCCGTTGGCAAGAACGGTCCCGGAGCCTTTACTATTCCTGGCCTGTGCAAGATCGTCGTTAAAGACAAACCCGCCAGGCCAGCTCGCAAACATGTCTGGGTCCCACTCGTTCAGGAATACCGTGACATTCCTCACAAGCCAGCTTCAAAGGCTGTCAAAGTGACTCCACTAAAAGCTCTGAAGGACATGGTCTAAGACCTGCTTTCAAAGGTTCAGCGTCTGACAAAAAATTCGCTTCTGAAGGCGTAGTCAACGTTGAGACAACTGACAAAAAAAGACGCCGTGGCTCAGTTAATGAGTCACGGCGTTTTTCGTTTTCACAGCGACACCACTATGGATAAGGGCTGTTGCTGATAGGCGAAAACAAAACGACCAGCTGATCAACTGATCGGCCGGCCGAATTTAGTAATGAGTCATCCACAAACTTACGTTGTCTGACGTCGAACTCGACGACGAACGTCGGTTTCCAGAACGCCGAAGGCCTGCTCGTGACGCTGCAGAGCCATCGAAAGGGCGCTCAGTAGACGCTTGGCAGTGAAGTGGTTCATGATGATCCGCTGTGTAACGGGAACCTTCACTTCGCCGGTGGCGTACGGATTAGGATTAAGTCCGAGATCCAGAATGAGTTCTTCTGGTGTGCTCGAAACTCGGCAGAAGTTGGCATAGCCAGCGGAGACGCCTGAGTCGTCAACGGTCAGTGTCTGCTGTGCCTGAGCATCCGCTGCCGGTGCTTCGGCAACTGCTGCTGGTGCGTCGTCTGCTTTTTTCTCTTCTGCTGGTGCTGCGTCTTTTTTCGCCACTGCGTATGCTCCCTAATTCGTGTGTCGCTCGCTAAAAGTCGACTTAATCTGTTGATACCCGGCTGCAGTTAACAATCTACAGCTAGCCAATCGGGCGACAACGGGTGAAAAGTAACGCTGATTCATCAAGAGAAGCAACGCCAATCTGCTTCGCTGGAAACTACTTACCACACTCTATCGGAAGACGGGGGAAAAGAGTTGGATAGGTAGTTTTGTATCTGTCAGATTTGTATCTGACTATCGATATGTCACGTACTGCGCGTTAAAAGAACTTCTCAGGTTAGTTGCTAACAGACCTCAAGTTGCACGTCATTTGACGCTGTGCGCGACCTTTTAGTTCCCAGACTTTCTGCAGTGCGTACTCAAAACTCGGTTAAGTCATTCCATGCGAATCATGCGGCACGTTGCCGCTCGTTCGAATGGTAGAGTCGCTGATAAATCGGACATGTTTTCAGCAACTCGTCGTGAGTACCGATGGCAGCGACAGTTCCCGCATCCATGACAACAATTCGCGTCACAAGGTCGAGGAACGTGTTATTGATCACGTGGGTAATTACAAAGACAGTGCGACCTCGGACAAACTGCTTGAGAACGCTGTGAATAATATTCTCGCTCTGAGAGTCGAGTGCGGAAGTCGCCTCATCAAGAATCAGAATCGACGGATCACGGAGAATCGCTCGAGCGAGAGCGATCCGTTGACGTTGCCCACCCGAAAGCTTCTGCCCCTTTTCACCGATCTGAGTGCTGAAGCCACCTGGAAGATGTGACACGAACGGAATCACATGTGCCTGCTTCGCGGCTTCTTCGATCTCTTCCCACGTCGCGTCTGGTTTGCTGTATCGAATGTTCTCAGCAATCGTGTCATCGAAGAGCTGCGTTTCCTGAGTGACGATTCCGATCTGGCTGCGAAGATCGCTGCTCCGAATCTGCCGCACATCGACTCCGTCAATCAGAACAGCTCCTTGGTCGGGGTCCATGAATCTTGGCAGCATGTTCAGGAGCGTTGATTTGCCGGACCCATTTTCCCCAATTACTGCGACGACTTCGCCGGCAGAAACGGTGAAGCTGAGGTCTCGTAATGCTGGTGGCCGCGGGTTTCCATCCACGGATTCCTGCGAGTACGAGAACGAGACATTTTTGAATTCGATGTCTTTGCTATGCCGGTTGACGATTTGTGGATCGGTGGGTTCGGGAACTTTTGTCTTCTCGTTGAGGACTTCGAAAATTCGATCAGAGGCAGCAGACGAGCGCTTCAGGTCACTATAGACTGATGACAGTTTTCTGACAGAGTCGAGTGTACCAGCAAGGAGTGCGTACAGAGCTGAGAGCTGTGCAATGTCCATTGGTCCGGGAGCCAGTTTCACGCCCCAGATTTCGTCTGTACTTCGCAGTACAAGATACGTGCCAGGAATGACGGCGCAGAGCACAGCAATTGCGCCCAACAACTCGGTTGTTGGACGAGCTAACGCACTGAGCCGGACGACTTTCATCGATTTGTCGAGATACTCTTTGTTTGCCAGATGAAACTGTCGACGATGCCGGCGAGCGGCTCCAAACGCGATAACGACTTTCAGTGAATCGAACGTCTCGGCAAGCCCTTTGTAGATGCCGGACATGCTTTGCAGCGTGCCCTTGGACGCTTGCTTCAGGCTTTTGCCAAACTTCGCAAACAACAAGCCAATGCACGGTACGACGAGCAGCGACAACAGCGTCAATCGCCAGTTCAGTACAAAAGCAAAAGCGATGCACCCGCCGGCTTTCAATGGCTCTCGAACGAGGCGAACCAGGGCCGTTCGCAAACCGGCCGCAAGAATCTCGACGTCATTTGTGATCCGGGCCATCAGATTTGCCGGACCAGCGGTCGCGATCGTCTGATAATCGAGAGACAGCGCGTGCCGGAAGCACTTCTTCCGAATGTCAATAATAACTCGATTGACGATCCCGCCAACTAACACTTCCTGTAGATAGACAAAAACGCCCTTCAGGAATGTCGCAAACAGAAAACAGCCAAAGATGAGGGCTATGGTGTCAAATCGATCGGCCGGAACATACGGCAGCACATACTGCCGAGTTGTTGCCAGAAGTGACAGTTGACGAGTGGCGTCACTCTGATATCTCTGCGCGCGAGCACGCCGTTCGACATCGCTTGCAGCCATTTCCTCGATGGCTGCCTTACGCTGCTCGATGTCGGCTTCAACCAGGTCGATCTGCTCGTCGACGTACTGATGCAGATTCTTCTGCTGAAACAGAACGCGGACCATCGGCAGAACGGTCGAGAGGTTTCCGGCCCATAAAACGGAGATAAAGAGAGCGCAGATTATCGACAGAATGGCCATCCGACGGTACGGCCAAACGAACGGGAAGAGGCGGCTAGCAGTTTCCACTCAGTAGCTCCAGCATCCATGCAGGCGGATTTCGAACCTTCCAGGTCGAGTAGGGACACGGATTAGAAACTGCGAGCTGAAACGTGTCTATACGAGTCCTCAGGGCGGCGTTTTGCGAGAAAATCGCTTCAAATATGCACTACACCGAACAACCGTTGAAAGCTTACTCGTCTTTGCCTGATTCGAGGACGGAGAGGAACGCCTTCTGCGGAATCTCGACTTCCCCAAACTGCTTCATGCGTTTTTTGCCTTCCTTCTGCTTCGCCCAAAGTTTTTTCTTTCGCGAGATGTCGCCACCATAACACTTTGCCGTAACGTTCTTACGAAGAGCAGAAATTGTTTCTCGGGCGATGACTCGCATTCCGATTGCCGCCTGAATCGCGATTTCGAACTGGTGCTTCGAAATTTCCCCCTTTAATCGCTTGGCCAGCGCGCGACCTCGGCGATCAGAATTTTCGCGATGGACGATCGTGGACAAGGCGTCAACCTTGTTGCCTTTGACGAGGATGTCCATCTTGACCAGATCGGCCGGGCGGTAGCCGATAATTTCGTAATCCATCGTGCCGTAGCCGCGGGTTGCGCTCTTCAGTCGGTCATGCATGTCGTAGATAACTTCGGCAAGTGGCAGTTCGTACGTGACCTGCGCCCGGTTACTGCCCAGGTATTCCGTGCCGAGGTAAATCCCACGCCGGTCTTCTGAAAGTTGCAGGATCACACCGATGTTTTCCGAAGGCACGATGAATGTGACTTTCGCAATCGGCTCTCGAAATTCCTCGATCTGTCCGGCATCGGGAACATCCTGCGGATTGTCGATCAGCTTGACTTCGCCTGTATTGAACTTCAGTTCGTACGTAACGTTTGGCGCAGTTTGTATCAGATCAATTTCCGCTTCTTTCTCGAGACGCTGTTGAATGATCTCCATGTGAAGCATGCCAAGAAAACCACATCGGAAACCGAATCCCAAAGCATCGCTCGTTTCTGCGAGGAACGAGAAGCTGGCATCGTTAAGTCCCATCTTCTGCAACTCTCCACGTAGTTTTTCGAAGTCAGTCGCATCGATCGGATACATTCCGCAGAACACCATCTGCTGTGGAGTTGCATATCCAGGAAGAGCTTCTATCGCTGGATTCGACTTGCCAGTAACGGTGTCTCCGACGTGCGCCATGCTTAGCTCTTTAATGCCGCAAAGCATGTAACCCACTTGTCCGGGACCAAGCTCATTACAGGGTTTCATGTCTGGGCGAAACTGGCCGAGTTCCAGGACTTCATGTACCGAACCGCCCCTCATGTACTGAATCTGCTGCCCTTTCCGAACGCTTCCTTCTTTCACTCGTAAGTAAGTGACGACGCCTCGGAAATGGTCGTACTTGCTGTCAAAAACGAGCGCCTGCAGCGGCTTGTCAGGCTGACCTTCCGGTGGTGGCACTTGCTCCACGATGGCGGCGAGTACGTTTTTGACGTTGAGCCCGGTCTTTGCGCTGACCAGAATCGAACTGAGGCCGTCCAGACCAAGAATCGTCTCAATCTCTTCCATAACGTCGTCGATGCGAACGACGGGCAAATCGATTTTGTTAATCACCGGGACGATTTCAAGATTCGCTTCGATGGCTGCGTAAGTGTTCGCAACGGTTTGAGCCTGGACTCCCTGGAAAGCATCGACCAGAAGCAGCGCGCCTTCACAAGCAGCAAGGCTGCGTGAAACTTCGTAATGAAAGTCGACATGTCCAGGCGTGTCGATCAGATTCAGCTCGTAAGTTTTACCTTCGTGCTCGTGGTAAATTGCCACCGTTCGAGCCTTAACGGTTATGCCTCGTTCTCGCTCGACATCCAGGTCGTCAAGAATCTGCTCCTTAAATTCCCGCTCGGTGATTGCTCCGGATTGCAGCAGAAACTGATCAGCCAGCGTGCTCTTACCGTGGTCAATATGGGCAACGATAGAAAAGTTGCGAATTAACGAAGTGTCCATGGACAGGTAGCCAGTTCGGAGTACAGCGGTTCGCCGCCGGGGAGGGACGCAGGGAAGTTTGTTCCCTGCTGCAGGTCAAGGGGCGGGGCATCCTGCGGAAACTGAAGGCCGGGATAATACCCATCGCACAGACGGTGGTCGATAGAATCACACGGACGGAGTTGATCTGGTGACAGCAGGCCTGAAATAGTTCGCAGTACAGCAGACAAATACACCTGTCCCGAATTCGATAACCCTGTTTATGAAATATATTTACAACACCATCCGACAAATTGTACCGAGCTATGGATAAAGCATCTGCTTTGTCCAGGTTTCGCCGTTGGATTCGTAAATGTAGCGTTCGTGGAGACGGCCTTCTCGGCCGGACCAGAGTTCGATTCTGCTGGGAACAACCCGGTAACCGAACCAGTGAGGCGGCCGATGGACGTCCTGATCTTTGAAGCGTTTTTGGATTTCTGCGACGCTCGCCATGAATTCATCACGCCCGGACAATGGCCGCGACTGATCCGAGGCCCACGCGCCAATCTGGCTTAAACGAGCGCGAGTCTTCCAGTACTCGTCCGATTCAGAATCTGGAATGACCTCGACGCGACCTTCGACGTGAACCTGCTCAGCCCAGGCGTCCCAGAAAAACGTCAACGCGACCTGTGAATTGCCGGCCATCTGCTCACCCTTGCGGCTTTGCGAATTCGTAAAAAAGACGAACCCTCGCTCGTCGATACCACGGAGCAATACGGTTCGAATCGAAGGCTGACCATTGGCACCGACGGTTGCGAGGCTCATTGCAGATGGTTCGCGAACTCCGAGTTCGGATGTCCGTGCGTGCTTTTCCCGAAAGGCGTTGATCGCTTCCTGATAGAGTGGGTCGTGGTCACCGTTCGACGGAGAGTGTTCTGCAGACGTGGTCGTCATCGAAGTTCTTAGTCCTCATGTTTGCGTGTGTCGACTTCAGCATACGATTCCAGAGCCGTCAGCATCCGCTCCAGAAGGCCGATCATCTTCGGCAAATCGGTTTCAATCAACCCATCCAGTTGGCTCATTCGCCCGCGAAACTCGTCCGCTTCGTGTCGCACCTTGATACACATTGCTTTGACGATTCGCATCTTTTCCTGACAAAAGGTGAGCCGCTCTTTTGCTTCTTTCAGAGCCTGCTTCTCCTCGATCAACGACGGGCGGTAGTCATCCATCGACTTCCGCATGCGAGCACTTTCGAGTGCAATTCTCGCCTCAGAAATCTGATCGAAAGCCTTCAGTTCCTGCTGATGCCAATGTCTCGGCCGATCGTTTTCTATCCACTCTAGAGCCGAGTAAACCTGTTCCTGCATCGCCATCAGCGCATCGCCGACGTTTTGTTGAAACATCAACAACGCAATGCGAAAGTCACGAACGGCTTCAATAGATAGGACGTTGGCTGTCGACATGAGGGCATTTGCTCGGCAAAAAATGACAAGCAGCAGACTTACCGCTGCTGAAGATATTCTTCGATTCGCTCGGCTTTGCGAAGCAGATATGGGATGTGATCATTGTTCGATTCCACAAACCGAGCCAGCAGTCGCATGTGCTGCTCAAACTGCTCGCAGAATTTCTTGTTTTCCTGATCACGCCAGGTGTTACTGACGGTCGCCAGTTGGTTGGCCAAAGCCGTTGATTGCTCGAGAAGTCCCTCGTTGAACTTCTTCAAAGTCTGAGCAAACTGTCGGAGCTGCACCGGATCAACGATTGCCTGAGCCATTTCGCTACCTCATCGAAGGTTGTCTTGAGCTGTTACCGACCATTCTCGCGCTGGATCGTTCTCGACGCAACCAGTGTCATACGGGCCGGGTTGAAATGTAAGCAAGGAATTTTCAACGAGCTCATGTCGACGAGCGTCCACGCAACGACCATCATCCGCCAGTTGAAACAAACATGCTCACGCTCTGAGAATTGAAAACGAATTCGGCCGCACGTCTTCAACGACAGATTCTGCCGCTCATCACCCTCAACGCTGCCTTCACCCGCTATGCCTCGTCTATTAAGAGTTGCTGTCCTGATCGAATCGTCCCGAGCGTTGGGGCGGGGTATGATCGAAGGCATCGCCAGTTACAGCCGGCTGCACGGCCCCTGGTCGATGTATTTCGAGCCTCAAGGCCTGGGAGCCGCCCCTCCAGAATGGTTGTCGACCTGGGATGGCGATGGAATCCTCGCTCGAATCGATGATCCAGTCATGGCGGATGCCGTACTGGCGACTGGTCTTCCCGCGATCGATCTGCGTGGCCGGCTACCGGAACTTGACCTGCCATTCATCGGCGGCAACAACGAATCCATCACACGTCTGGCGTTCGACCATCTGCGTGATCGAGGACTAGGACGCTTTGCTTTCTGTGGTGTGCCCTCCGGACAGATGAGAACTCTCGATCTGCGACGGACTCATTTCGAGCAGCATGTTCAGTCCGCAGGTTTCTCGTGCGACGTTTACACCGGTGGGCCTGTCAGGAAATCGAAACGCAGAAAAAAAACTTCCCGGCAGAATTCGGAACCAGGCACACCGGGCATTCCCGCTGCCGACTTCGGCACCCGAGGCTGGGAAGAGGAGCAGGCAGATCTTGCGAGCTGGGTTGAGTCGCTTCCCAAGCCAGTCGGCATCATGGCCTGTCACGATCCTCGCGGTTATCAGCTCGTCGATGCTTGCCGACGAGCTTCTATTCAGGTTCCCGATCAGGTCGCGATCGTGGCCGTCGACAATGACCCCGTCCTCTGTCTGATGGCAAATCCGCCGATGACAAGTATCGACACGGATGGAATTCGCACCGGCTACCAGGCGGCATCAAGGCTTCACCACATGATGATTGGCGAAGAGGACACAGCAGTTCCAATGCTCATCGAGCCTAAGAAACTTGTCGCCCGCCGCTCGTCGGACATGCTGGCGATTGATGATCCTGACATTGCAAAAGCGGTCCGTTTCATTCGTGACCACGCTTGCGACGGTGTCCGAGTCGACGCTGTCGTACGACACGTTGCCATGTCTCGAAGCGTTTTCGAACGTCGTTTCAAAAAGATTCTCGGCAGGACTCCGAAAGCAGAGCTACTGCGGATCCAGATCGAATGTTCGCGGCAACTTCTGACTGAAACAGACCTAGGTCTGGCAGCGATTGCTGATCAGGCAGGCTTCTCCAACGAGAAGTACTTCAGCGACGCGTTCTTCCGACAGACAAAGCAACGCCCGACTGACTATCGCCGCGAGACGCGTCCGGCCTCTCGGTAAGCAGCCGCAGTTTGAGTTCACGTGGCCATTCAGAAATGATTAGTTTCGAGCGTCGAATCGGGACAGTTCATCGGTCGCTTGCTTGAACTGCCGATGCCGTTTCACCATTCTGCGGATGTCGACCGGTGTAATTCGTCGGTACAATTATCTCAACGGTACAATTATCTCAACAACTTTCACGCAGCAGGAACCACGCCATGACGCGTTTGGCATTGCTCTCCGTTGTTACGATTTTTGCCCTCGGCGCAAACTTTGTGTCAGCAGAAAACTGGTCACGGTTCCGAGGCAACAACGGCACCGGAATCAGCTATCAGAAGGGAATTCCGACAAGCTGGAGCGCCGGCAACTACAAATGGAGTATCGAGTTGCCGGGTGTAGGACACGCAGCGCCAATCATTTGGGGCGACAACCTGTTTGTAACTGCAGCGACTGACCATGGATTCATCAGGCGACTACTTTGCCTTAACCCGGCAAATGGGAAGGAAAAGTGGATTCGCGAAATTCCGATGAGCGACAGCCACAAACACAGCAAGAGCAGTTGGGCATCCAGTACCCCGGTCACCGACGGCAAGCTGGTTTACGTTGCCTTCGCAGACATCGAGCGATACCTCGTCAGCGCCTACGACTTTGACGGAAACCTCGCTTGGCGGCGGAGCCTTGGCGAGTACGAAAGCCAGCACAATCTTGGCGTTTCATTGTTCCTGTTTGACGGGATGCTCATTTGCCCGAACGATCAGAAAGGTCCCAGCCGGGTTGTCGCCCTCGACGCATCGACTGGAAAGACCAGATGGAGCACCGTTCGCGACCACCGTAAAACATCCTACGCGACTCCAATTGTCGTCCCCGACAAAGACGGCAAGCCGCAACTCATCTGCGTCAGCGGGAACATGGGCATCACCAGCCTGAATCCTCACACCGGAGTCATGAACTGGCAGGGGCAATCGTTCCCACTCCGAACGGTCGCATCGCCTGTTTATGGAAATGGCCTGCTGATTGCGTCTTGCGGACAAGGTGGACGCTGGGGTGTCCAGCAAATGGCAGTCAGTCTGAACGGTGACCTCGACGAAGACGGCCGAGCAAAGATTGTGTGGGAGCGAAAGAAAGTCATTCCTTACGTACCGACGCCCGTCGTCTACGAAGGGCATCTTTACGAATGGAGCGACGAAGGAATTTGCGCCTGCGTCGATCTGGACAATGGAAAAGACATCTGGGTGAAACGGCTTGGAGGCAATTACAGCGGCTCACCGATCTGCATTGACGGAAAGCTTTACTGTATCGCCGAAGACGGCGAAGTCGTCGTCATCGCAGCCTCACCCGAATTCAAAGAACTGGGACGAACTCAGCTGGGTGACTCCAGCCACTCGACGCCGGCAATCGCCAACGGACGATTGTTCCTGCGTTCGTTCCACCGTTTGGCCTGCCTGGAAGCGCAAAGCGAATAGAGTTTTTCCCAATGTCCGCTCCATTTGGCTTGCTCCTGATCACTGGTAATCAAACTCACCAGGAGAACTACGCGCGAGCATTCGCCGCGGACAACCGCTGCCAACTGATCGGCCTAACTGACGCCCCTGACGTCCCGAGTCGGCGACAGGAACTCAATCGAGACCTCGCCAGTGAATTAGGCATTCCGTATCTGGACGATTTCGAAGCCGCAATCAGCCGTGACGACGTTGACTTTGTGTCGATCTGTGCCGAGCCCGAACGACGTCTGCCACTCTCAATCGCCTGTATAAAAGCCGGCAAGCATCTGTACCTCGATAAAGACCCCGCACCGACAGTCGCTGATGCATTGCAGATTTCTGCGGCCGTTGAGAAACACAGGCTGCTTGCTCAAGCTTTCAGCCTGGTCCGGTTACCGGCATGCGAGCAGGCAAAGCAGATTGTCGAGTCTGGAGAAATCGGTGACCTGATCGGACTTCACTGCGACGTCACTTTTGCAAAAGGAATCCCCGGCACTGCCGACTTGAACTTCGCCCGGGAAGAAAAGCCAACCGCCGAGCGATTCTCGTTCATTGATTCAAAGCGTGAATTCCTTTGCGTCGGTTATTACCCGCTGATTCTGTTTCAGTGGCTGACCGGAAAGCGTTTCACAACCGTCGACGCGACAACTGCTAATTACTTTTTCGACGCTCACCAGAAGAATGACGTCGAGGATTTTTCCAGCGTCATGCTCGCGATGGATGATGGCATCGAAGCAACAATCACCGCCGGCCGCTGCGGCTGGATGAGCCATCGCGATTACGGAGTTCATGACATCCGCCTGGTCGGAAGTCGCGGGAGCATCACAATCGATGCCCAACGGCCGCGGCTGGAAGTGTGCTCAGATTCTTTACCTTGGAGCCAACCACCCGTCGGTCACCCCGAAGATCCGATGGGCTTCTGGTCGAGTACTCAAATTGCGGGCGGGGTCCAAACAAAGAACGACTGGCAGGCAATCAACCCGTCGGCAAAGTCTGACGCGTCAGTATTCCTTGACTGCCTTGAGCAAAATAGACAATCCGATGTAACTGCAAATATGGCTGCACACTGCGTCGAAGTTGTGCACGCCGTTTATCGATCAGCCGCCGGTGGAAACGCCGAACCAATAACGAATCCAGAATCGGAAGCATGACAGAGCAACCCACACCGGATGAAACAACTGCGAATCAGTTGGCCAGTTTGCAGCAGCAATTCCTGGCGATGCAGGAATCGCTGATGCACATTCAAAATGACCAGCAGCAGATGCATGACGTTTTGCTTGCTCAGCAGGAAGAAATCGGACGCTTGAACGCGAACCTTTCAAAAGTGAACGGAGACATGGAGCGTCTTCTGAATGCCGAAGAATCGCCCAGCCCCGAAGATGAAAAGCCGCCACACTATTAATCCGATACTCCGCTGAAAGTCGCTCTGTGAACCGCACGATCCGGGAAGAAGCCGCGCGGCCCGTTGCCGAACAGGCCGCTGATTGGCGACCGATCGGCGGTTCTGGTGAAGCCGGAGAAACTTCTCATCCACACATAGATCCGTCGCTCGAAGACGCGAATTCTTATTGCCGAACACTGGCGACAGGTCATTATGAAAACTTCCCACTGGTTTCGTGGCTGCTACCCAGGGGGTTGCATCAACATTTTTACAATGTCTACGCGTTCTGCCGCTGGGCCGACGACCTCGGCGACGAAATCGGCGATACGAAACGCTCACTTGAGTTGCTCGGGTGGTGGCGAGACGAGTTACAACTCTGCTACTCCGACCGTTGTCGACACCCCGTCTTCGTCGCGTTGCGGCCAACAATCGAGACGTTCAACGTTCCCGAGAAACTGTTTGACAATCTGATCTCGGCATTCGAGCAGGATCAGCACGTTCTTGAATACGACACTCGGGAGCAGCTTCTGGACTACTGTACTCGCAGCGCGAATCCCGTCGGCAGAATTGTTCTGCATTTGTGTCGACAGACTTCTGAGCAGGCATTCGCGTGGTCCGATTCAATCTGCACAGGGCTGCAACTGGCTAACTTCTGTCAGGACGTCAGCCGCGATCTCGATATCAACCGAATCTATATTCCGAAAGAGGATCGCGACCGCTTCGGAGTGACGCGCGAAGACTTGCTTGCACGCCGGACGACGGACGGATTTCTGGAGTTGATGAAGTACGAGGTTGACCATTCCCGGGAATTGTTAGAAAGCGGCCTGCCGCTGGTCGAAGCTCTGCCGGGGCCGCTTCAGATCGACATCGATCTCTTCACCCGTGGCGGACTGTGCATTCTTCAGCGAATTGAACAGATCGATTTCCGCGTCTTAGAGACACGTCCGGTGGTCACAAAGCTGGATGCACTGCGGATGTTGACATCGTCTCTATTGAGGGCCGGCGGGCGGCGACTTCGCCGAAAATGCCTCGCACACTGACGGTCTTTTTCGATTACTGAAATGGATTGTCGGACGCGTCGTCGGCCAGTTCGTCTGCTTTGACGATCTCTCGAATGGATAAAGCGTCCCAGACCTCACGCTCTTTCATTGTCAGCAGAGCGAAGAAGATCGCCGCCATCGATGCGGCAAAGATGAACGCTCCCCACGAGCCAGCTCCAATCCCGAAAAACGGAGAAATGCAGGCAACATGAAATGCGAAATCTTCCTGCTGCAAAATCGTTCCCAGCAGCAGCGCAACGAACAGTGGCAGCATCCAGAATAGAAACAGAAACATCATCAGGACCAGTTTGCCACGATTCTGATACTTCAACGAATAATACTGCGTCGCAAAGCCGAAGTACGCGACCACCGAGGCAGCTGTCCCGGCGACTCGCCAGAACCGAGCATCGATATTCAATGCCGGAACCAGAGTCTGAATGACCTGAACCGTTGCCAACAGCAGACTGGCCATCACAACAACAGCCGCTCGATTGGAGCTGTCATCCTGCCAAAGCGGTACCCGGCCCATCCCTCTTCGTTTGGCTCGTCTCGCTCCCCCCTGGTACCGCCCGTGAGTCGGAGTAATCGCAAGAATCATCAACGCGGCAATGATGAATTCGACGTAAGCCAGCATTGGCACAAGCCAGACGGCGTCGAGAAGCGGGTGCTTGATGACACCGCCAAGACTCAACGCCGCAATAGTTGCCAGAAACGCAACAGCCGTTGACTTCGAGAAAAACATCGCCGTGGCAGATTCCATTCGCCGGGTTGTCGCTACGACCAGAAACAGCGTCAGGGGAATCTGGTAACACAGCGACTGAAGAAACACCGGAAGCTGAATTCCGAAAAACGTGGCCGCCGGAATGGCGTTACGCGGCGCGGCACCATTCACTGCTTCCATAAACGCCGGCCCGACAGACAGCATTCCAGGGATCGGAATCCCGACAGTAGTCATTCCCGTACAAGCACCCGCTCCAAAAACAAGGATGCTCAGCACCGAATTAACGTTTCTCGTCTTACCTTTTCTGGCGACAAGCCCGGCCGTGAGAGACAGCGCGTGGAACAGCAACGTTGTTGAAATCAGAACGATGGTCGACGTTAGAAACCCAACGATTCCGACGTCACTCAGCAAAGAACACGCCAGCGTGAAGGGGAGTAGAACTAGCGCAACCAGATGTTCTCGGACGGCGCCGCCGAACATAAATCCCAGAGTCGTCGCGGTGGGTGACAACGGAGCGATTCTGTGAAAGTCGAGAATACCTGAATCATTCGAAGCACTGATCGACGAGGCGACCTGAGATGTCCCTGCAAAGTGCAACGCCAGGGCTTGGACACCAAAGAAAAAGCAGAAGAATCCCGAACTGCCTAACCCTCCAGCTTTGTAACCAGCAAACATCAGCAGACTACTGAGCGAAACGATGATTCCGGCCAGGTAACCAGCTCGCGGTGGCCGAAGATTCGATCTGACGTGTCGGACAAGCAAAGGATTGTCGAGCAGCACTTGTTTCAACATTACGACAACTCCTTCGCACCGATTTGCAGGAAGACGTCTTCCAGCGACTCGCGTTTTCTGGTGAAGGATGAAACACGAACGCCGGCGTTCACCAGTTCTGTCAAAAGATCGCTGGCTGCACGATCGTCACCCCCGAAAGGGATCGCGAATCGCTGCTTCGATTCGTCTAACTCCGCGTCAATTCCGTGCCTCGCTAGAATCTTCAGTAAACCGTCACCTGCGCTGACGAGTTCGACTTCGAGAATCGACTGCCCTAACACCTTCTCTGTGATTTCATCGACCTTCCCCGTGACGATCATCTGGCCTCGCTGCATGATGCCGATTGACGTGCAGAACTCATCCATTTCGGAAAGGATGTGAGACGACACGAGGACCGTACCGCCTTCATCGGCAAAATCCCTGATGACCTGTTTCATCTGAGCACGACCGTGCGGATCCATGCCGCTGGCCGGTTCGTCGAGAAGCAATACCTTAGGCTCGGGCAACAACGTCTTCGCAAGCATTAATCGTTGGCGCATGCCTCGCGACAGGCTGCCGACCAGCGAATTTGTTTTCTCGGAAATGCCGACCTGTTCCAGACGGTGAAGAATTTCAGACTTGCGTCTGGGCTTCGGAATGAAATAGCTGGCGGCGAAGAGGTCAAGGAACTCCCAAACCAGAAGGTCTTCGTAGACGGGCGGGAAGTCGGGCATGAACCCAAGCACCTGACCGACGGCCTGTGGCTCTTCCCGGATATCGAAGCCGGCGATATGGACCGCTCCGTAGGTCGGCGTCAGCAATCCGACGAGGGCACGCATCGTGCTGGTCTTGCCGGCACCGTTTGGCCCGATCAATCCGAAAACTTCGCCTTCCGCAACTGAAAACGACAACTCCTCGACGGCGCAGAAGTTTCCATAATCGACTCGCAATTCATCGACGGAAATCATGTTTCCTGCTCCTCTAACGAACAACAGATGATACTTGCTATCTCAAACTAACGGGAACGATCACCGGTCTCCACCAGTTCGACGGACTTTTCCCGAACCGCAAAAGCCAGTTCGGTTGAAACCATCAGAGCCATCGCTCCACCGCGGTCGTCTTTGCCGAGGATTGCCGTACGGTCGCAGTAAGCGCGTCGGTTTTTCTGTTTGCCGGTTCCCGTGCAAACGTCGACAAGGTTTCCATTCCGGCCGATCCGACACTTGATCGATTCCCACGCCCGCTGCACGAACGGTTCAAACGTCTGACGGTCAAGCCAGTTGTTGCGCAGACCACGAATGATTGCGAATGTCGTCATGCAGGTGACAGTGAACTCGCGATAACTTTCCGGATGATCGACGATCTGGTGCCACATCCCCATCTCATCCTGATGATCGATCATCGCAAGCAGGTGGTTGCGATAAGCGGCAGCCATCGATGGTCGATATTTACTATCTACCGGCATATCAGAAAGTGAAAGTGCCAGACCGAGTGCCGGGAATCCGTTTCCTCGCCCCCACGCAGTGTGCTCAGGATCAAGCGGCGAATGCTGGTGCAGTCCGTCGTTGCGAAGATTCAGATTCAACATGAACTGCAGATGCCGGTCGGCCATGTCGAAGTATTTCGTTTCTCCAGTTAAGTAACCGGCCTCGACGAGGATTGGTGTGCCCATAAAAACTGCATCACTCATCTCATTGTGAAACGGCATGGACTCACGAAGTTTGCCATCATTGTCGAAGCCAAGATCGGCGGCGGTCCGAGCAAGTTTGATGAAGCGTTCGTCGCCAGTTGCCTTTGACAGTTTTCCGAAGATCAAATGCCCGGACAGCGTGCTGCCGCCTGGCCGCGATCCAAGGCTCGACTTTTTACCACTGGCGTACGGGGCGACGATCTTGAGTACGTCTTTAAGGTGGCTGTCGTCGTTCTTCAGTTCGGAAAGACGCACACGTCCGAGCAACGCCAACGCGGGAATGTAGGCTACGGATTTAAGATTGTGTCCATAGACCTGAGCCAGCTCGCTTGCCACTTCGATCGGGCTGCGGTCCTTGCGTCGAACAAGTTCTGTACGAGCCTTCGATCGGATCGACGTGGCGAGTTGTACGAATTCAGGTAGCAGCGGCATGCGACCTGAAGTTCTAAACTCGACGGACGGTACGTGACCAATGTTCGCTGCTTCTCCGATTGTCAGTGCGTCTGCCAGTGAACCTGAATCAGCCGTCCGTATCGGCAACCGAGCATTGACCGCGATGCGGTTCAACGGGAGCGTCTCAGGAACAACCAGCGTATCGACGTTTCCTTCTCTGACGACAATAACAATGTCCGGAGCCAGCATCCCAATCCATCGCCAGAGATAGTGACGTTCTGAATTGTTTTTGTCGTTATAGGCAGCACCGGTTGGCGGAAACTCAGAAGCCCACTTGGCGGTAGTATTATCTTTGTCACTGTCCGCCAATGCTGTTTCGAAGTGGTCAGGATTCGCGAAGGGGACAATGCCTATCTCAACTTCGCCCTTGTTCGCTTCGAAGGAGCGGCGAGAGAGCAAGTCGCTCCATTCGGAAACCAGTCGCTTGCTGACAGGCGAATCCGGTGCAAGGTTGGCGACGACCAGAATTCGTGTTCGATCGCTCCTCACGTCGAGCATGCCGTTGGTCAGGAACGCGGAAATAGCCACGCCGCGCCGAGTCACACCGATTGACGTGCTGATCGGCGAGTACTCAGCCAGCTCTTTCAACTCGCCGTGAAATGCAGAGGAATCGTCAGCTCGACAAATAGAGTGACAGGATGTGAAGACTGACAGCCAGGTAAGAAGTGCCGCGGCTTGTCGAACCATCCGTGAGCCCTATTCAGCTATCGGGTTGTCGTTTGAAAGTCACCGTCGGTCCGAGCGGTTACTCGACCAGAACCTTCGGCATTCGAATTGAATCCAACGACAATCCGGATTTTACAAGCGAGTCGTGTAGCGTTGTCCAGGCAGTCAGCCTGGCCGATCTGGTTCTGAGAATCCGGACTCGGATTCCATCATCGTTGCCGGTCGTCAGTTGTGCGAGTTCGACGGCTTCGTCCAGGTCAACAGTGCGAACACCGGTGGCAGTACTATCATCGGGAACGATGTAGTCGCGATTGTCAATTCTAATCTCAAGAACGACCGGCGGGGGTGATTTCACGTCTACGACCGCCGGTACTTCTGCCTGGGCCGGCTCCCGAGGCGTTTCGTCCGTTGCACTCTGGCTGGCACGAGTTGAGTCGTCACCCGCCCCTTGAACCCGAATTCCGTTACCCGATCCAAAACCAGGTAGCAGCCCGCTCATGAAAGCTCCAAGCACCGCTCCGGCAAGCAGGAGCCCGCCAGCAATTGTTCGCTTTTTTATTGGCATGGCTTTCCTGCATTTAAGGTACCTGGTTTTGAGCGGCCGGCTCAAGGCTAGTGTCTGTCGAACGTTCTGCTCAATCGAATTGCATTCTGAATTTCTTATCGATCCTGAGCGGCCAATATTGGACTGTCTTTGCCGGGAATTTCCAGTTCAACGGTTTGGCACATCGCTCCATCATTGATGCTTCGGCGGAATGAACGATTGAAATCAACGATCTTTCAATTTGAGATGCCGCCGAATTATGTCCTGAGCTTCCTCTGCTATTGAATCGAATTCTTGCTTTGATGGTGGTGGAACGTCCGGACCGTCTGACTCGGACGAGCCACTTCCGCCCTCGTCTTCTTCGGTGGTCATTCCCGAGTCAGCGGCAGAGTGTTCCGCGGCCGGATCGGTCTTGCCGACCACAGTGTCGGTGTCAGAAGCAGCTGGCTCTTCCTCTGCCAGCCAGTTGACAATGCTGTCTTCCGTACTCTCTTTGACGATGACCTCGTCGGTTTCTGATTCGATTTCAGCTGACGTGTCTTTGCTGGCGTCTGCGGTCGCCTTCACTTTGACTTCGTACTGAAACAGCATCGGCCCGATTCGCAGAACATCGCCTGGCTGTAGTGCCGTCTTATCGGCAATAGTGACATCATTAATCTGAGTCCCGTTGCGGCTGCCAAGGTCTTCAACCGTTGCTACTCCTTCACGAATTCGAATCGCGCAGTGACGGCGGCTGACTTCCGAAGTCGCCAACCGAACGGCAACGCCTTCGTCGCGACCGATAACCAGCTTACAACCTTCAACCAAGGCCATCTTCTTGCCCTGGTGTTTTCCGGTCATGATGATCAGCCTGGACGTCATCCAGATGCCTCGTTTCGTTCCGGGTAGTTTACTTACGGTGGTCTGAGTTGTTTTGTTGCCGACTCAGTCAGTGTCAATCGTGATGAGGAACGACCAATGGTTCGCCGCAATCCGGGCAGGTGAGTGTCCGACCTCGATGCTTGGGGCTCATTTTGAAACGTTTTCCGCAACGACAATTAAATCGAACTCGACCTTCTTCCTGATTCTTACCGAGGTGAGTCCGGTCCCACACCTGCTGAGCGATTTCGGAGATCTGACTGATCAGCACTGACGCGGTGTATGGCTTCGTCATGTAACCGTCGGCGCCGACTCGCGTCGCAAGTTTTCGTGAATCTTCGAGCGTAATCTCGGTTAGAACCAGAATTGGAATCTGTGAGTTGCGTTGCTTGAAGCGTTCGCAAATTTCGTAGCCCGTTTCACCTGGCAACATCAGTCCTGTGATAACAAAGTCCGGCTTGTACATTTGCAAAGCGGAGTGAGCCTGTCCTCCATCCTTCGCAGTCTGCACCTGGAAACCGTGTTTCTGGAGCAGATCTCTAAGTTCGGCAGCCTGGTCAGCGTCATTCTCGATGACGAGGATCCGATGCGCAATTGCACCGGCAGACTCGCCAGTCGCGAATTGATCAAGCATCAGCAGGTTCCTCCATCAACAGCCATCTGGTTCACCGTTATAACGAGCGCCGAATCTTGTCTCTGACTCTGAATTCTTTCTGCCCATGCCAGAGACCGGCAGTCGAACCTGTCACGGCAATGCTTCAAAAAAACGTTGAGTTATCGTACAGAAATCGTCTCAATCGATGAAGCCCCTATGCGGTCTGCCGGGTGCTGCGGTCTCGAAGTCACCGTACGACAAGGCACGCAGGCAACGCGTTTTGCACTTTCACCGTTTCTTCCGCGGAAAGTCCACAGTCCATCAGACTTAGCGATTGAAGCCGGGTCAACTGGCCGAGCGACTCAATGGCCATTTCATCCAGAGAAATGCCGTTTAACGACAGAGTCTGCAGGTCTTCCATGCGGGACAGGACGCTCAGGCCCGACGACGTGATGCGCGTGTAGGAAAGATCCAGACTCCGCAGCGTATGCAGAGAAGTCAGTTGAGGAAGGTCAGCATCGGTGACAAGGCTCCCGGTTAGCGCTAGTTGTTCGATGTGTTCGAATTCGATTAGAGTCTTCCAGAAGTGATTGGGTAAGTCCGCTCCGGCCGTGTCGACCCAGTAAATTTCGCCTGCCGAATTCTGCTTGATCGTGATTCCGGCAGCGGCGAAACCGTCCATATCCTGGTCCACTGCGCCGCGACAGCCGACGATAACAATCACCAACAGATAACCGAGTCGAACAGGCATTGCGGTTGAGCCCTTAACGAAGCTGCGCGCCGACTGCCGACTCGCACGACTTGATGACCGCCTGCTGAGATTCCTCGACTTCCTCATGAGTCAGCGTCCGCTCAGCCGATCGATAGCTAATTGTTAGAAGGTAGGACTTTTTGTCCACAGGAAGCTGTTTGCCTCGGAACTGACCACTGAAAGAAATGGACTCAAAATTCGGCCCGGCGACGTTTGTGACCGCTTCTTCGAGTTGGCTCCAGGTGACTGACTCTTCCAAGACGAAGTTGAGGTCACGAGTCGACGCTGGAAATCGAGGCAACTCTTCGAACTCGGGTCGCAGATTGGCTGACTGCTCGAGCAACGAAAGATCAATTTCCGCAGCAACGCACGCGTCACGCAGATCAAGCTGGTCGGTTACCGATCGATCCAGTTCTCCGAACCACCCCCAGTGTTCGCCGTTCAGCAGAATCTCCGCACCGCGACCTTCGACGAATTGTGAAACGTCGCTCGGCTTGACGGTGATTGTTGATACTGGATTCACTCGCTCGGCGATTGCCTGCAGAAGACCTTTCATTTCGACCAGCGAACTACCGCTGACCATGCCAACGACTTTTGGCTCGGCGGCAGGGTTGCCCGGATCAGATTTCAGAAACACGGATGCAATTTCGAAGAGCTGAGCGTTAAAGCTGCCGTGCCGCTCGTTCTCACGCCGCGACTGCAGAAGACTGGGAATCAAACTTTGTCGCAGAATGTTTTCGTGACGACGCGACGAATGATTCACGCTGAGCGTCTGCTTGATCTTCCGAGGCGTGAAGAGACCGTTCAACTTTTCATCGGTAAATGTCATGGTGACGGCTTCGTAGAAACCGTTGCCAGTCAGAACCTCGCAGACGCGGTCGATCACTCGGTCACGCAGCGACTTCTGACTGACGGTCAGTGGAACGGCCGCGTCTTCTGGAATTTTTTCATAACCGTAGATTCGAGCCACTTCTTCCAGCAGGTCGGCTTCTCGACTGATATCTCGACGTCGCCAGCTCGGCGCGATGAACGATGCTTCGTCTTCCGAAGCTTCGCCGACCAGAACCATGCCCAGCGATTCCAGAATCTTCAGCGATTCTTCGCGAGGAACGTCGACACCGAGTACCTGCTTTGTCCGTGCGAAGCGAAGAGTGACGGGATCCGGTGCGGCTGGCGGTTGCTCACCCGTCCAGATCGAGCCTTCCAGCAGTTCGCCACCGGCCAGCTCCAGAATCAGCTCGCAACACCGACGGCTGGCCCAGTCGAGTTGTTCGGCATCGACCCCTCGTTCGAAGCGGAACGACGAATCGCTGTGCAGATTCAACTCGCGAGCCGTCCCGCGAATCGACCTCACGGAAAAGTCAGCGACCTCGACAAGCACGTTTTTCGTGCCGGCGCCGATTTCCGTGCCTGCTCCGCCCATGACTCCGCCAATCGCGACGGGCTTCTCAGCGTCGGCGATGACGCACATGTCGGAAGTTAGTTTGTATTCTTTGTGATCGATGGCTTCGATCGTCTCGCCGTCTTTAGCCCGTCGCACGACAATCCGGTTTTCGGCGAGCTTGTCGAAGTCGAACGCGTGCAGAGGCTGTCCGCATTCCATCAGCACATAGTTGGTGATGTCGACGATGTTGTTGACCGGTGCGATGCCCAGCGTCGCCAGACGCTTCTGCATCCACGCGGGACTCGAACCGACTTTCACGCCTTTAATGACACGAGCGACGTACCGAGGGCACACGTCTTCGCATTCGATCGTCACCGAAGTCGCATCGCCAACTGTCCCGCCCGATTCCGCAGGCTGTGCCGCCGGAATGGTCAGTTCATCGCTGAAGCAGACGCTGATTTCCCGAGCGACACCGATGTGTCCCAGACAGTCCATGCGATTGCTGGTGACTTCGAGGTCAATCGCCAGATCGTCGCCGACCTCGTCGAGACCTTCCAGATTCAGCCCGGTCATCATGAGCTTATCAGCCACTTCCGCCGCCGACGCGGTCGGTTTGACATATTCCAGCAGCCAGTCCCAACTGACAATCATAGCAGTACTTCCGACGATTCGATTATGGTTTGTACGGAGCAGTTTCGGGCCACCATCGGCAAAATTGGCCGACGCGTTCCGCCCGTTCGATCGGGAAATCTAACGGTCCGCTGGCGACTTTCACAGTTGACCGAACACTCAGCCACACTCCTCTGCTGAACGTCTCATTCTGGCTCTATGCGGAGCAGCGGTCATTTGGCGACGGCGTGAAAGAACAGAATGCCGGACTCAACCAAAACAGACTCTGCAGCAGGAATGCCAGCCTGTTCGGAAATTACACGTCCAATCGGAATTGGGCGGGCTGCACGGTGAGCGACAACCTGCCCCGCAAATCGGCCAAAGTAAGAACACTGATCGGGTAGACTTGGCCAGGGTGACTTCCATTCTCGGCCGACAAGAATCTCCGAAGAGGCATCACGAAAACCATTCTCATCTGAGAACAGAGAGCTAAGCCGCTTGCAAAACAGCGAAACGGTGGAAACCGACTTTGCTTCCATGGCCAGATTCGGATACGCATTTGTGAGCTGGTGAACTACGATCAACATCTGCATGAATTGTGCTCGATCACCGGCATGCGAAACGATACCCATGAACAATCGAGCGGCGGAACGTGGCGAATCCAGCCAGGCGTTCAACCACTTTCTCATTGGTGCACCGTAGCCGTGTCCAACGCTTTCGAGGTACTGCACAACCTGGCTAAAACGATCGACGGAACAGAGCGTGAGGTCGTTGAGGATTTCGTCTCCGTCCGATGCCGGCCCGGCGAAGGAAGCTGATTTCATGGCCGGTTCTGCAAGGTAGTTTGGTACGGGGATTTGCCCGGCTTCGTGTATGTCGAGGAAAATCGTCTCAAGGCAGGCGAGACCGAGATCGAGAAAATGGATGACATGCCCACCAGACCGCAAACTCCGACGGAGTTCAGTCACCGCCGCCGGGAGATCGTGCAGGGCATCGAAGACACAGAGGCCAAGAATTCCATCGATCGAATTGTCGTCATATGGGAGATCGTAAACGGAGGCTTCAACTGGTTCCGCGTCAACGTTCTCGAGGCGAAACTGTTGCAGGTATTCTGCTGATGGTTCCGTATGGAAAACCTGATTGCGCAACCAATCGGGCAGCCACTTGCGGAGTTTTCCGTCGCCGGCGCCGATCTCGATCCAGCGTGACTTTGCGTCAACAGACGCCACTTTTTCATCCAAGGCACCATTTACAATTCGTCGATTGATCTCGTCGACCGGAGCCCGAACGCTGGACAGTGAGTCCAGCCAGCCACAGTCCAGCCAGTCCTGAGATTCCGGAAACTCTATAGGCAACGGGGAATTCATTCTGAGAATCCATCCTTTCCCGGTTAAGTGGCAGTCTCGTATTGTAGAGACTCAATGGTAAGTCTAGCTCCGCGTGAGGCAGCGACTTCTGAAATCTGCTTTCCGGACTCCGCGTCGAATGGTTTCATCCTGTCCGATCGTGACGATCCTCGTCCCGTCCCCCGAATACCGAGCCACCGACACCGGCTTCGTGTGCCCGGACAGCCGAACCGGATGCTCACCGTCGACCGTGCCAACAATGACCGCATCGCTCCCGTCTGCAAAACCAGACGACTTCCGTTATTCGAGAAAACTCCAAACTGGCTCCTTCCCAATGTTCCGGTCCAGGACCTGACCAATTTCCTGGCCGTGCACAATCGAGCCGCTTAAGGCAATTATGCATAGAGCCAACAATTGCAATTGCACGACGAGTCTCCGGATCACACTTGTTGAATCTGTCTGACATGGCTCACCCGCTGCACGAATTGGGCGATCATATCGTGGACTAACAAGGTTCCGGTTCAATTTATTGATTTCCACGATGGGTTCGGGGCAAGTCACTATGTGACTCAAAAATCGCCAAGCACCAGCCCGTCGGACCGTCGAGACAGGTTCTGGTATATGTCCACGTCGATATTCTCATTAAGAAATCGCACCGTGCCGTCACCCAGACCTGCGAATATTCCGCCGGAGTGCCAGCTACTGAATCCAACAGTCGTTTTGTCTTCGTATTCGCCGGACATTGGCACAACGGTATCAGTTCCGTCGAGGCGAGCGATGGTCTTGTTAATTCTGATCGTGCCTGGTGCTGAGTCCCAAAGAACCGCTCCAGGACCAAGGTTTCCTTCGTATGGGTTTTCAGTCGGATCGTTAACGACACCGCTACGCGTCGTGCCGAGAATCTGAAACAAAGGAATTGTGGGAATTGCTCCACCCTGCATTGGATCCACGAATGCCATGAGGTCACTCTGAGCGTTGCCAGATCCCGCCCAGAAAGTGCAGCCGCCGTCCGGAGACGCTGCACCAAGACGAGTCACTGGGACATCGAATGAGGTATACGTTTTCGGCAGCCATAACCGAGTTGGAACGGGCGCCGATTGACGTAATGTCGAGATTAGAATCAAAGTGTTCGAATAATGGCGAGGAATCCAGGTACAGAAGGATCTGATAGACCCAGCCGAGGTGGTTTCCACCGGACGGCGTGGGAACCTGAGACACCACAACCCCACGCGGCAGCGTCCTGTGAACGTCATGGTAGTTCATCAGCGAGAGGCCAATCATCTTCAGTCGGCCTTTGCACGTCGACCGTCGAGCAGCTTCCCGGGCTTGCTGGACGGCGGGCAGGCCCAATGCAGCAAGTATCGCAAGAATCAGGAGCATCACGACGACATTGATCCTTGCTCCCGCAAATCGATGCCTGGATCGGATTATGCGATGTCTCATCGGCCCGTCTCCTGAGGAATTACTCGCTCAGTTTACCACAGTATTTTGGGCAGCATTAGCTCAATCTGGAGTCCAGATCCGGCTAATTATCTGCTCAGAAGATTCGCCTGACCGCGGTTGGCGGCGGGCTTTCATGCGGACGTAAGGGGCGATGTAGCGGCCTCGGTGGCGGAAGTGGCCGGGTTGGGCGTGAGGGTCGCCTCGGTAGGGTTCCCGCAAGTCTTCCAGGACGAACCCCGATCGGCATAGCTCGCCCACCAGCTGATCCCAGCGGTGCATGTACTCGACGGCGCCGGGCTCGCGGTAAGCAACGTCCGTCGTCGCGGGCAGTGGCCCTTCATGGTAGTACTGAATGCCGAGCACGTAGTTGTCGTGATGGTCTCGACGGACGATCTGCAGGCTGGTCGGCTGTTTGTGCTGGCTGATGTAAAGGGCGTTGTCTCTGGAGACGCGAGCGATCTCGCGATAGACGCGGCCGATGTCCGAGACGTAGCACGTGCTGACCGGCTGATGCACGATGTCGAAGTACGCGTCGTCGAACTCCGAGAGATCATCCATTGAAGTCTCGACGCAGTTCACTTTGAGATTGCGTCGCTCGGCCTCACGCTGATCGAGGGCCAGCATCGACGGACTGAGATCCACAACGGAAACGTTTGCGCCAGCGGCGGCGTAAAGAATCGATTGCCAACCACCCCCGCCAGCCAGACACAGCACGTTCAGGCCGGTGACTTCGGGAGGCAGCCAGCCGCGAGTTTCCAGCGTTTGCAGAGGGTTCTGCAGCTCTTCGTCGGTGGCGACGCTGGCAAACTGGCTGCCGGTTTCTGCCAGGCGGTTCCACGCAGCGCGGTTTTGTTTGACGTTGGTCATAAAGGATGCCGTCAGCAGCCAGTTGAAAATGAATAGGTACCGGCCGGATCAAGCGAAACGCCGCTCCGGCATTGTTGCATCATCAACAAATGTTGCTGCCGGAACATCGTCGCTTCGCTCCCTGGTCCGGCCTGCTTGTGCTACGAACCGTGAACAATGGCGGCTGTGAATGCGACAAGATCGCCCTTTGCTTTAGACGCTTCGGACCAGGCATCCAGCTTCCCGGCCTTGATGCAAAGTTCCGCGAACGAAAATGTTTGCTCTTCCAGGAACCGCAGATGTTTTTCGGCGACTTCCATCGCCTGGTCGATGCGGTCGCAACGGATCAACAGGTCGACCATTACGTACGCGATCATCTGCTGATCAGGTTCGTCCGGTTCGGCGTCGAGCTTCTGCTGAAAGTACGCCATCGCTTCATCGACGTTTCGACCGAGCAGCACGTTCAGAAAGTGCTGGTGCGATGGGTAGAAATCTTCGAACGGTGCCTCGCCCGGGTACTGAAACTGCGTGTCCAGGTTGCAGCCATAATCGGCCAGTTGCACGGCAAGTTCGAGTTCCGGCGTACCCGGATCGAGGAACCTGGCAAATCGCACGACCGAGTTCAGATGCGAGACGTCGATGTGGTAGTTGCCTTCCTGGAAAAGCCACTCACGCCCCATGATCAATTCACGCAAAGTCGGTTCGTTGGCCGACGGCGGAAGCGGCATACGGCGTTCGACTTCCGACTTCACCGTCATGACCAGCTCGTCGTAAAGATGGCTGACGATCATCGCCGCCGCCTTCTGTCGGTTTTCCCCTTCCAGACCCTGCATCGCCTGGTCCATCGCCGTGATCGTGTTACACGTTCCGTTTGACTGGAGCAGGAACTGCAGTCCTTTGACCGGGTTCGCCCCTTCGTACAACGCGATGTTGATCAGCTCCTGAGATTTTTCGTAGTCCTCGGGCAGTGTCGCGGTTTCGAGAGCTTCCGAGATTGCATCGGGCTCCTGAATCGTGCGGAAATACACCCACGCTTCGCTGAGCTGATCGCTCTTGAGAAACAGCGTGCCGGTTTCGCGAGCACAATCGACGTAGTATTTTTCGAAGTCGGATCGCTGATTGGCAGGGACGTCGTCCAGCGACGTCGGGTTCAGCAGCGACAGACCGAGTTCGTTCTTCTTTTTCATCAGCAGAGCGTCAAACACGCGGTGGTAGTTCTTTTCTTCGCGCAGAGTTTCGATCAGCAGATCGATTGCCGCTTGCGGCCCTTCAGAAGATTTCAGCTCAGCGATTCGATCAAAAGCGGTGGTCATGACGACTCCTGTTTGGATATCTCAGGTCCGGTTGGAACTCTGAGGGCGGGAAAAGCTCAGCCGCAGGAAAATTGGACGGCGAACCTTTGTTGCATCGGCGGGTTCGTGGAATCCGGCTAGTATGCAACTCTGTGTTCGAGATTGCAAAATACAACAAAATCAGCCGATGGCGGCAAAAACTGACTATAATCCAATTGGGTGAAGTGACTTCGGAGTCCTCGTGGCGAAACGCGGCAAGAACAAACAGAAACAGCGGGTTGCGTTTCGAAAGAATCGTGGCAAACGGTCGCGGAACGACAACAAACTGACGCGAGATGCGTCGGGAATTACCGATACCGACGACGCAGCGGGCGCCCGTGTAGAGGATTTGCCGTCCGCCGAACGGCTGTCAGGGAAGGGTGATCTGACCCGATCCCGGACAGTCATCGTCCAGGACGGTGACGACGCATCTGGCGAGTTGACGATCGAAGTCGACTCGCCCAACTGCCAGTCCGGCCGGATTCTGAGTGCCACGGGCTTGAACTCGATCGTACAAACCGACACCGGAGAAAGCTACGAATGCACCGTTCGGCGAGTCGTTCGCACCATGTCGAGAGACGCTCGCAACGCGGTTGTCGCTGGCGACATCGTACTGTTTCAGAAGCTGGACGAAGAGCACGGAGTCATCGAACGTGTCGACCCTCGACGCAGCACGCTTTCGCGAGGCAGCAAGCGGCATGAGCACGTCATTGTTTCCAACGTTGACCAGGTCGTGATTGTGATGTCGGCAGTCGACCCGGTGCTCAAACCGAGCCTTATCGACCGGTTCATCATCAGCGCTGCCAAGGGCGGTACCGAAGCAATCGTCTGCATTAATAAAGCCGACCTTATTGACCCGGTGGAACTACAGCCGATTCTCGGGCTGTACGGCCAGCTCGGCTACCAGACCGTTCTGACAAGTGCTGAAACCGGTGGCGGAATACGGTTGCTGCGAAACCTGCTTAAAGGAAAGCAGTCAGTCTTCACCGGCCAGAGTGGCGTCGGAAAATCGTCGCTGCTCAATTCGATTCAGCCTGGGCTGGCACAGCCAACCAAAGATGTCAGCACCTGGACGCACAAGGGAAAACATACGACCAGGCGAGCGATTCTGGTCTCGCTTGAATTCGGTGGCTGGGTCGTCGACACGCCAGGCATCCGGCAGCTCGGCCTGTGGGATGTAATCCCTGAAGAGGTCGAAGGCTTCTTTGTCGAGTTTCGCCCGTTTGTTGCGCTGTGCCGTTTCCCGGACTGCTCACACACCCACGAAACCGGCTGCCGAGTGAAACAGGCCGTTTCAGACGCCCTGATCACCCGAACCCGCTACCACAGCTACCTCAGAATCATGTCTGGCCAGGAAGAAGGCGAGTAACCGCTAGAGGCTGGCCCGCCCGTCGCCACGATTCATCTTGCCCGAAATCGCCACTTTGGCTCTGCTACCGCGTTCGGATTGGCGATTTCCGCTCTCACAATCGCGGCTTTATGGTTTTATCGAAGGAGCCCGCCATGGATCGGCAGGGTAGAACATATCGACACGGACGGAGTTTGACCGTCTTCACTGCCAGCATCCTGCAATTCCTGTCGCTGAGTGGTGGGCTATCGGCGGCTGAACCGGTTTCAATCAGTGAACTGGTCACCGAGCAACGTGTTTTCTCGGTGAGGTGCCGGCTCCAGGTGAGCGGCACGATCGAAACTTCGTCGCAGCCGGCCGCCGCTGCAGAGGCGGTCGCAAATGCAAAGAAGCCTTCTGAATTGAAGCTGAAAGTTGACGGTAAATTCAGTTTCCTCGAACGACGACTCGCAGCCGGTGGTCAGGATGCCGATGCTTTCCGAGCGTTGCGGCGTTACCAACTCGCCGAAGCAGACATCACGATCGACAGGCAAAGAACGGTTAACCAGCTTCCAGCCAACTCTCGACAGATCGTTGCCGAAGGAACGGCAACCGGTATCCGGGTCTGGTCGCCGGACACTCGCATGTCCTACCTTGCCACCGAACTATTGCGGTCGCCCGGCGACAGTCTCGCTTTGGCCGCGCTGCTGCCAACAACTCAGGTCGAGCAGGGAACGTCGTGGGAACCTCACTACTGGACTCTGCCAATGCTGACGGGCATCGAGGCGGTTTCCAAAAGCTCGCTTAAATGTTCGGTCAGCAAGATCGACGATCAGTACGTCATCGTAAAGATTTCTGGCGGAGTCGAAGGAGCGACGCTGGGCGCGTTCGCCAACATCGAGGTCGACGGTGAGATTGCCTTTGACCGCAAAGCAAATCACATCCGACAGGCGAAGATTACTCAGACGGAAAAGCGAACTGTTGGGGCGGTCAGCCCCGGCATGAACGTCACGGCTACCGTCTATGTCGACCGACAGATTTCTGGAGTAAAGGGCGGTTTGACGGACTCGGCGATCGACGCAATTCCCATCAGTCCGGAAGCCGAACAACTTGCACTCGGATTCTCGTGTCCCTGGAATCTGACGTTCGCCTGCGATCGCGACTGGCACGTTTTTCACCAGACCAAAGATGTCGCCGTGCTCCGTTATCTTCGCAACGGAAGCTTGATCGCACAGTGCAACGTGTCGCCAGTTCCGCAGGCGGCCGCCGGAAGCCACACTTCCGAGCCGCAGTTTCAGTCTGACATTCAGACTGCACTCGGGACTCAGTTTCGAAAAATCGAAAGGGCCGAACAGATTCCGACAACCGACGGCCGCTGGCTCTATCGCGTGACCGCAACCGGCGTCGCCGGCAACGCCCCGATGCACTGGTTCTACTACTTGTGTTCCGCCCCCGACGGTCGGCAGGTCGCCTTTGTGTACGCCGTCGAAAGCAAACTCGTCGACCAATTCGGTGGTCAGGACATCGCCCAGGTTCGCAGCCTGCAGTTTCTGCCAGCAGCAACGTCGACCGCTGCAAGGACCATCCCGTAATTTGGTAGGGTGTGTCTCGACGCTCCCTGCGAATTTCTGTCTAATTACGGATCGCGTCGAAGATTGCTCCGCCGACGTAGCTGAATTCGTCGCACTCGGACAGGCGAAGCAACTGGTTGTACTTCGCAAGACGCTCGCTTCTTGCGACCGAGCCAACTTTCAATTGCCCGGCACCCGTTGCGACAACCAGGTCGGCGATCGTTGTGTCTTCAGTCTCGCCGCTTCGAGCGGACACGACCGGCCAATAATCATTCTCCAATGCAAGCTTCATCGCCTGAAGGGTCTCGGTCAGCGTCCCAATCTGGTTCAGTTTGATCAGCACACTGTTGGCGACTCCGGAATCGATACCTCGTTGCAAACGTTCTTTGTTGGTCACAAAGAGATCGTCGCCGATCAGTTGAACTCGATCGCCGAGTCTTTGCGTCAATTCTTTCCAGCCATCCCAGTCGTTTTCGTCGAGGCCGTCTTCGATGCTGATAATCGGGTACCGATTGACCCAGTCTTCGAGCAGGTTGATCACCTCCGACGCGATGAGTTCTTCCTCGCCGGTTGCGGCAAGTCGGTACTTCCCTTCTTGATGAAAATGCGCGCTAGCAACGTCGAGTCCGATGCAAACATCCTCGCCAGGCCGAAGTCCAGCCGCTTCGATTCCAGCGACGACAAAGTCGAGCGCCTGCTCGTTCGACGCGAGCTTCGGCCCGTACCCGCCTTCGTCACCAACCAACACGCCTTCGAATCCGGATTTCGTCAGCAGTCGCCCAACATGCTGATAGACCGTGACGATCCACTCAAAAGCCTGCGGGTACGACGTCGCTCCGACCGGCAAAATAAGATAGTCCTGGAAGTCCAGGTTCCCGCCAGCGTGCTTGCCTCCGGAGATCATATTCACCATGGGAAGTGGCAAGCACGAAGCCAAACCGGGATTACCGGTTCTCCCGGAACTGACACGCGTGGAGTGTTCGTTCCAGATGAAACGGAATTGATCGACTGGCCGGACATCTTCAGCTTCAGCCGCGGCGTAAACGGCAGCCAGCGACGCGCCGAGAATCGCATTCGCGCCGAGTCGGGACTTGTTCGGCGTCCCGTCCAATTCGATCAGAAGTTGATCGATTGTCTGCTGATCGGTGGCGTCCTGACCAACGAGTGCCGATCGAATTTCGGAATTGACGTTTTCCACGGCACGACGAACTCCCAACCCCTGAAGTCGGTCGGCATCGCCGTCTCGAAGTTCGAGAGCTTCGAACACGCCGGTACTCGCACCGCTGGGCACGATCGCCCGACCGGCCCGATAACCTTCGCACGCGATTTCGACTTCGACCGTCGGCCGTCCGCGGCTGTCGAAAACTTCTCGGGCATGAACTTTTTGAATTCGAGTTGAAGTCATGACACATCGGCTGGTCTGAGACATTGGAAAGTTAGTCGCAGGATGGTAGCCGAAGATCGCTGTGTTTACGCCCGTTTTCGTTTTTCGTGACTGCCTGTGTGGCGACTGTGTTGAAGATCGTGCGAGAGACCCGTAATTTCGTCGGCAGACTCTGCACTGGAATCACGCGGCCGGCCTGCTCACTTTGAGGAAACAAATGACTTCACTTGATCGACGAACAGCTCTGAAAATCGCGGCGGCAGGAACAACATTGCTGGCGACGGGCGAAGCAAATGATCCAGCCGTGGCTGCTGTGAGGGACAAAAAGGGCCATTCAGTCGTTGGGAAGTGGGGGACGACGCAGGATCGCGTGTGGCTTGGTGGCGAGTTCTGGGCCAACCCCATGGAGAACTGGGTGATCGCTGACGGAGCAGCCGAGTGTCAGTCGACCGGTGGCGATCGAAACGTTCACCTCATCACTCACCAGATTACAAATCTCAAAGGCTCGTTTGAGATGTCGGTCGACATCGAAGAAATCGAAGCCGGAAAAACCGCAGGCGGCGCGGGATTTCGAGTCGGCATCCGCAGCGAAATCAACGAGTACCGCAGCAATAGTTTCGCCAAGAACGGCCTGAACGCTGGGCTGGTCGATGGATCGCTCGTGCTGGGGCGAAACAAAAGCGAGATTCGAGAAGGATCTAATTCGAAATTGTTCGCGTTGCACCTGACGGGAAAACCTGAAGAAGGTGGCCGCTTTCGCCTGGCGCTGACAGCAACCGACAAGTCCGGCAAGACGATTGGAACGGTCGCGTTCAACGCGCCAGCTCAGGCCGTGCTCGGCAACGTGGCGATTGTCAACAACTTCTCTTTGCCGGAAAGAGGCAAAGCCCGCGGTAGCCGATATCGATTCCAGAACTGGGCAGTCGATGGGGACGCCTTCACCGTCTCGCCGCAACAGAAGTTTGGCCCGATTCTCTGGTCGATGTATTCGCTGAGCGATTCTCGCAGTGACGAAGGCTTCGTTCTGAAGATGAGTGCTTTGACCGGGCCGCTTGGCGAAAAAGATAATCAGAACGTCGAACTACAGATTCGGAAAGACGGAAAATGGAAGTCGGTTGGAAATTCCAAGCTCGACACCGATGCCTGGACGGCGACGTTTCGCATCGCCAACTGGAATGAAAAGTCAGACACTCCGTACCGGCTGGTTTATTCGGAAAAGGGAACAGACGGTACAACAATTGACTCCGACTGGACTGGCACAATCAAGGCTAATCCGAGCGGTCGTCCACTGCGTCTGGGAGCGTTGACTTGCCAGAAAGATTACGGATTTCCCTACGAACCCGTTGCTAATAACCTCGTCAAACTCGACCCTGACATGCTGTACTTTTCGGGCGATCAGCTCTACGAAAACCACGGCGGTTACGGTTTGATTCGTGACCCGGCTGATCGGGCGATCCTCAACTACCTTCGCAAATTCTACATGTTCGGCTGGGCGTTCCGGCACGCTTTGAAGGACCGGCCAACGGTCTGTATTCCCGATGACCACGACGTCTTCCAGGGAAATTACTGGGGCGAAGGCGGTGCCCCGATGTTGGAACTGGATAAGGGGGCATCGTCGAAAGGCGGCTACCGCGAACCGGTCAGGATGGTCAACGCCGTGCATCGAACATGCGCGGGGCATCATCCAGACTTCTACGACCCCACACCGGTTAAACAGAACATGAGCGTCTATTACGGAGACATGGTCTATGGTGGCGTCAGCTTTGCCATTCTGAGCGATCGCCAGTTCAAGAGCGGGCCTGAACGAGTCGAAACCGGTAGCGGTCGCGCTGACCATGTGAAAGACCAGAATGTCTCCACAGCACACCTCGACAAGCCGGGCCTGGTGCTGCTCGGCGAACGGCAGGAGAAATTCCTGGAAGAGTGGGGCAACGACTGGCGAGGCCACACGATCAAAGTGCTGCTCAGCCAGACGGTCTTTGCCGGAGTCGCAACTCACCACGGCGGCTACAACGGTTACTTGAAGGCCGACCTGGATTCCGGTGGCTGGCCGCAGACCGCTCGCAACAACGCAATCAATATTCTCCGTAAGTCAAAGGCGCTGCACATCAACGGCGACCAGCATCTGACGACTCTTTCACAATACGGAGTCGAAAAACAGCGAGACAGCAACTGGTCGTTCTGCACGCCCGCGATCGCAGCCGGTTATCCTCGCTGGTGGCGACCGGACGAAATGGGCATGCCTCATCAGAATCGTCCGAAGCACGGACACGAAAACACAGGCCAGTTCCTCGACGGCTTCGGCAACAAAGTCTACGTCTACGCGGTCGGTAATCCCGAGGTCGGCAAGAACAAGAATCGCTATGAGCTTGCCCATCAGAAGGCGAGCGGTTTCGGTCTGGTAACGATCGACACAGCAGCGAAAACGTACCACCTGGACTGTTTTCGTTTTCTCATCGACGCGACCGATGGAAAAGCTGGTAACCAGTTCCCGGGTTGGCCAGTGACGATTCATCAGAATGAAAATGCAGGCGAAAACAAACTTGGTTGATCCGTGACCGACCTGGTAAGCATCTTTGACAACGAATCGCTGGAGCGGCTGCGTAAAGAAACGCGGCTTGATCCCGAGCATATTCGCGCATTGCGAAACGGACTATTCAAGAAGTTCGAGGCCGACGATGTCGCGCTGGACCGATTTCCTGGACGTGACCGAGTCCGTTGCCACGCGCTCGAACTGTTTCGTCGGTGTGATTCTCAGGTCGACGGCGCATCGAAGCTGCTTTTGAAAACTAAAGCCGGAATGTTGATCGAATCGGTCATCCTGCGCATCGCGACGGGCAGATCGACACTTTGCGTCTCCAGTCAGGTCGGATGCGCTGCAGCGTGTGATTTCTGCGCGACGGGCAAGATGGGGATCGCACAGAACCTGTCGTCAGCCGAGATTCTCGATCAGGTGGTGCAAACGGGCCAGCTTCTGGCTACCGAAGGACGACGACTTCAAAACATCGTCTTCATGGGGATGGGTGAGCCATTTCACAACAAGGAAAACCTGTTCGAAACACTGGACACTTTGACTGCGCCGAACTTGTTCAACCGCTCGCCCGGTAGCATTCTCGTTTCCACAGTCGGCGTTCCAGACGGAATGCTGCAGTGCGCCGATCGCTTTCCAAAAGTGAATCTGGCTTTAAGTCTTCACAGCGTGAATCCCGACGTCCGCCGCGAGCTTATCCCACTGACAAAGAAGCACCCGCTTGAAGAACTTCAGGAAACAATTCGTGAGCTGAATCGCCGGCAGGGCATTCCGGTGATGATTGAGTATCTCATGCTGGCTGGGAAGAACGACTTCCCCGACGACGCGTCACACCTGGTCGAGTGGCTCTACGGTCTGAACGTTCACGTGAATCTGATCCCATACAACGAAATCGAAGACGCCCCGCACCTGACCGGCACGGAAGACACAAAGATCAGGTCCTTCGCCGCACAACTGAAAAATGCTGGTCTGACAACGACCGTCCGATATTCCCTCGGCAGCGACATCGCAGCGGCCTGCGGCCAGTTAGTACGAAGAGAAAATCGTCAGGCTGCAATGTCCAGCAATTGGGAATTGCCTCGCGTCTGAGCCTGCCCAATCCGTTGCAGGTAGCCACCTCGCGTGGCACAGCCAGACTGACTGCGTCGCAAAGCGACAGGAAGCTTCACCTGCAGTGTGCAAGTAGCGACTCTTTTATCTGTTGCGACCTGCGAGCAAGGCGTCGTGTTTCGCTGGTTCTCAACCGCAGATGGTCAAGTCACTCTGCCTCAAACAGCGTGCGAGGTTGGCATTTAATTCAGGCAAGCGGAGAAACCAGTGCTTCGTCAAAGCGAAAAGTTGACCAGGCATTAGGTCAGGATTTTGAAGGTCAACCGCGAAGGCCGGTTTCCAGGAGGAGGTCAGCCGTCGCGGAGTAGGCCTCGGCGACCCATTCTTCGATCTTGTCGGGTTCGGGTGAGTATTCCAGCTCAATTGAAATCGCTCCTTCAATGTTGAGCTTACGGATTTCTTCGAGGTACGGCTGGAAGTTGACGACTCCGCGACCGGGCGGAAGATCTCCGTGGATCTTGCCGTCGCAGTCGGAGATGTGAACGTGGATCGCTTTATTCGCGAGCTTCTGGAGTTCGACGGGTTCAACATCTGCCAGCAAGAGATGTGAGATGTCGATATTGGCCTGCAGGGCAGGGTGGTTCACGTCGTCGATGAAGCGAGCCATGTTGTTGACGTTATTGAGAAGCGACAGAGGAAACGGCTCCAACTCCAGCGCGATTTGAACCCCCAGACTCTCGGCGTAATCGGCGAGCAGCCGGCAATTGTCGACGCCAGTCTTCCACTGTTCGGCCGGCGGAATGACTTCCCGTGCCCAGATATATTCTCCCAGAACAAGCAGTACGTTTTTTGCCTGGTACTCGTACGCAAGGTCGAGATACGCCTTTACTCGGTCGATACTGAATTTCTGTACGCTTGGATTAAAATCGATCAATCCGACGGCGACGCAGCAGATCGAGACGATCGGCAAGCCGACACGGTCGCACTCATCCTTGATGAGACGTCGCTCTCGAATATCAATATCGAGTGGATCTGTGAAGATATCGATCGTGTCAAAGCCGAGTTCTTTCGTCTTCTGAATTCCCCAGGCCGTGTCTCGACCGGCCTGAGCCCATGCGGAATTGATCAGTCCCAGTTTCATTGTTGGCTCCTCACCTGTGGCAGACCTCGAACAGTGACGAGTCTGACGTAAGATCACGGAGACGCCAAGGATCGGGAAGAGCAACGATCACCGTGAATGAAACCGTGAGTCTGAAAGTTTATAATCATTCAGCAAATCGGAACGGCTCTGAGCCAGTGGCGTACGTGGGACGCAGCTCGATGTTAACCAGCAGGCCGAGTGCGAGGCATGTAGCAAGCAGACTGGACCCTCCGTAACTCATCATCGGTAGAGTCATGCCGGTAATTGGAAGCAGCCCGACCGACATGCCTGTGTTGATGAGCGTCTGAGATCCAATCAACGAGACGATGCCGACTGCCAGTAAACGGCCGAACGGATCTCGAGTATCGGCAGCAATGAGCAACCCTCGCCCGATCAATGCCAGAAACAGGATCACTGTAATCAGGCAGCCGACAAGTCCCCATCGTTCTCCGACCAGGCAGAACACGAAGTCCGTTCTCGATTCAGGCAGGTGGTAGGCGCGTCGACTTTGGATGGGCATCCCAGCCAGCTTGCTGCCCCACACACCGCCCAATGCGAAGACTCGTTTAGACTGATGAAGGTGGTAGCCGTCGTCGTCCGGAGCTTCGCCGCCGGACCTCTGTGTGAACACCGACACGATGCGCGACTTCTGCTCGGCACTCATCTGCATCCACAAAATCGGAACGCACATCGCTCCCAGCAGGCCGATAGTGATCAGGTGCTTCGGTCGAGCCCCCGCTGCAAATAACATCGCGAACAGAACCGGGAAGAACAGCATCGATGTGCCGAGGTCCGGCTCTTTGAGAATCAGCGTGACAGGGACAAGCGTCATCAGAAACGGCGGCACCAGACCCAACCAGGTTCGAAAGCTGTCGCGATGCATGAGGTACCGAGCAAGGGCCGCGATGTAGGCCAGCTTGGCCAGTTCCGATGGTTGAAAGTTCATGAATCCGAGAGGGATCCAGCGGTGTGAATAATTCTTCGCGGGCATAAAAAAAACGACAACCAGCAACGCCAGGCACAACCCGTAGAGTCCGTAGCTGAGCCATTTGAGTCGTTGATACGGCCAGGAAGCGGCTCCGATGAAAACACCGATCCCCATGACTGCCCAGATTCGTTGTCGAGGTGCGAATTCGCCGAGGTCGTACAGAGCGTCGCCGCGCGCAATTGCGCTCAGCCCGATCAGAAACAGCACGATGGCTGTTCCAACCAGAGTCCACGGGATTCGGCGAATGAAGACGGTGTCGTTCACGGGCGGTGGCAATCTTTTGCCGGATGAGCGAATACTGAAAGTGAGCACGAGTCCGGGATTGTCGCGGAAAAGCCATCCTGCCGGAATGCGTTTTTCAGACATTCGAACATGAGCAGAAGCGTACGAATTACTCACCCAGATTGGCGAATGTGGCGGCCAGAGTTATGCTGCCCAGAAATCTTCAGAGTTGGCCGCCGGCTGGCGTCCCGCGGCACTGCAATTCTCATCCCATGACGAGCAAAAATCTAAATGGCATCATCAGACGGTAAAAAAAGAATTCTCATTCTCGGCGGCGGTTTCGCTGGCGTTTACACTGCTATGTATCTTGGCAAAGCGATGACCGCAGAAGAGCGGGCGAACATCGAAGTCACGATTGTCAGCAACGAGAATTATATCGTTTTCCAGCCGTTTCTACCGGAAGTCATCTCCGGCACGATCGAGACTCTGCACTGCATCACGCCGATTCGCCGGATGGCCAAACACGCTCAGCTTTACACGCGGTTGATCGAAGAAATCGACATCGAGAAGAAAACGGTTCAACTGGCACCTGAATACGTCCCACGGCCAATCGTCCTTGATTACGACCACCTTGTCGTTGGAATGGGCACGAAGCTGAATTACGACCTTGTGCCTGGTATGCGGGAACACGCGATTCCGTTCAAATATCTGGGCGACGCGTTGCGTCTTCGTAACCAGGCAGTCGGTGTTCTGGAAGAAGCAGCTATTGAGAAAGACCCGGAAGAACGACAACGCCTCCTCACATTCGTCGTCGGCGGTGGTGGATTTTCAGGTGTCGAATGTATCGCCGAACTGAACGACTTTTTGACAAGCGCTATCAAAGCCTACCCGTGCATCAAACGCGAAGAGATTCGTTGTGTGTTGCTCCAGAGTGCTGGTCGAATCCTGCCCGAACTCGGAGAAAGTCTCGCTGTCTATGCGCAGGAAATTCTTGAAAGCCGTGGAGTTGAAGTTCAGCTCAACGTTCGCCTGCGAGCAGTCTCTGGCGACGGAGCTATCGTCATGGACAAAGCGACCAAAGAGTCGGTCGTTGTTCCGTCACGAACGATCGTCACGACCGTTCCATCAGCTCCGCACGACCTTGTCACCAGTCTGCCATGCGAACTGGACCGAGGTCGTATTGTCGTCACGGAATACTTGGACGTTCCTGATCACCCTGGTCTTTGGGCCCTGGGTGACTGCGCTGCCGTGCCGCAGGTTGACGGCATTACTTCGCCACCGACCGCACAGCACGCCCTTCGCCAGGCGAAGACCTGTGCCAACAACATCCTGGCAACCATTCGCGGCAAGAAGATGAAACGCTTTGGATTTACGGGCCTCGGGAAGCTGGCATCGCTCGGTCGAATGTCAGCTGTCGCAGAAGTCTTTGGTTTCAAGCTGAAAGGTATCGTTGCCTGGATCTTCTGGCGGGCCGTTTATCTGTCAAAGTTCCCAGGCTTCGATCGTCAAATTCGAATCGGAGTCGACTGGTTTCTCGATCTACTTCTACCGCGAGATATCACTCAGGTCCGTATCTTCCAGGACCAGTCAATTATCCAGGAACACTTTCATCAAGGCGAAAAAATATTCGATCAGGGCGACTTTGGCGACAAGCTTTACTCAGTCGTCAAAGGCGAGGCAGAAATCGTGGTCAATGGGAACACAGTGGCAACGATCGGCGAAGGAGAAGTATTCGGTGAAATCGCTCTGGTCTCTGACAAACCTCGATCAGCTGCTGTCGTCGCCAGAATCGACACGGATGTCATCAGTGTGTCGCGACCAGCTTTCAAGCAGTTGGCAACACACCTGCCCGGTGTGAGAGCAACTGTTGAGGGTATTATGGAAAGCCGCGGCGTCGATGCATCAGCGTTGGACGAAGGGAAAGAGACGCCTCACAATGACGAAAGTCAGGGGTAGTTTCAGGTCCGTGCCATAACGTTCTGAATCACCTTCGGATAAGAAATGCGTGGCGATTCGTGCGTAGAAACAGGCACTGAGATGACAGCCTCACTTCTTTATAAGTCGTACCGTCAAAGCACCAAGCCGCCATTGCCCCGGCGATTCCGTGCCAAAGTGCGGGGAGCTGTCGAGTCTTAAGGTCTCACCTTTCTTCAGCACCCCAATATCGCTGAGCATCCCTGACTGGTCCTTTGCATCGATGTCAGCATCGACGCAATAAATCGCCAATGGAGCGTGACCGCCAACTCGATAAAATCCGCCACAGATTCCGTTCCCGGCGACAATGGCGGCAGACTCGACGATAACATCCTCGTCAAATGTGATCAGCAAAGCTTCTCCATCGCCGATCTGCTTGAATTTTCCTGACGACAGGCCCACGCCCCGCTCATTCAAACTGAAGATTGCTCCCGGAATTGCACGGTCTCCGGTGACTCCTCGCATCGTCATGGATAATCCATCAACTGCGGTCGTCAATTGCTCAGCAGACTTGCCTTCGAACTCGGCTGCGAGTTGGTTCATGGCGACACCGCCTCGCAGTTTTTGAGGACCTTTCTTACTCCAGTCGAACGTGATTTGCTTCTCGGTGGCGACCTTCGCCAGACGATGCCCGCCCGAGTTGCGATGTAGCTCCGCCAGTTGAATTAAATGTTCGACCAGAGGTTTTAGCGACTCGTCATCCAGTCGATCTTGTTTTTCCTGCGGATCGACGTTCAGGTCGAACAACTCATCGGGTCGAGCTTTTCCAAGCCGTAGCAACGCTGCGTCAAAAAACAGTTTCCATTTACCATGGAACTTTCGACCGCTGATTGACGGATTATCGATCCGGATTGCCGAAGCAGCTCCGTCCGTCGCCTGTTTGTGATCGTGGTAGAACATTGGCCGAGCTGGATGTTTCTTTCCCCGCAAGGCAGATAGTGCGCTGACGCTGTCTTCTGCACCTTTCTCACCAGCAGGTAGTTCAGGCAAATCGTCACCAACAATCTCTGCGAACGTGGCAAACAGATCGTGCAGTCCGATCAGTTCGTGGCTGTCGCGTCCGGCGGTCTTCTCATTACCGTCTCCGACTCCGCCGCCCGGCCACGCAACCAGAAATGGCACGCGATGCCCGCCCTCGTAGACAGACCCTTTGTTACTGCGGAACGGCCCCGTTGCAGCAGTTGTGTCGATTTCGGCTCCGTTATCACTTGTGAAGATGACAATTGTTGTCTCGATCAGCTTCTGATCCGAGTTTCGAGGGTCGTCCGTCTCTTCCAGCCAGTCGAGCATCCGACCGAGTGCGACATCGTTTTCGTAAACGTAATCGCCCCGTGTGTTAATCGACTTGCCGGCGACGTTCTTCGCGGCTCCAGCAACCGGTTGGTCTCCGACGTGTGAATCCGGCGTGTGTGGCCCGTGATTCGAGTTACTTGCGTAGTAAAGGAAAAATGGTTTCTTACTCGATTTGTCACTTGAAACGTGACTTTGCAGATAGCGCATCGCATTGTCCGAATGGCGTCCGCCGAGTTCTTCAAGCACATATGCCTTCGTACCGTCATCGATCAGTTGCTTGCCGTTCTTCGTGGCTGCGATTGCTGTCCGTCCAGAAATGTGCCCCGGGCCGACGTTCTGTTCAGGAACGTTTGGTTTTTTGCCTCCACGAAACGGGCCGGATGTCCCGTGCGATCTTGACGTGAACTGGCAATCGTCAAATCCATGGTCGAGCGGAGTATCGAATAATGGTTGGGTCAGGTCGGCATCGTCCCAGCCGGCAGCCGGTTTTCCGTCGGACCGACGATACCTGAGTCCAACATGCCACTTGCCGACCATCGCCGTGTAATAGCCGTTGTCTCGCAGCAGCGTAGCGAGTGTTGGACGGTCAGCTTCGATCATCGGATCACCCTGCGAACCGAACAGTACCCAGTGTTTCAGTCGGTTTCGCCAGGGATATCGCCCTGTCAACAGTCCATAACGCGTCGGCGAGCATCGTGACGAGGGTGTGTGAGCGTCTGTAAATCGAACGCCCATTCGCGCGAGACGTTCCATGCTTGGAGTGTGAATCTGATCGTCGTCACTGTTGCCCGTGAAGTCCTGATAGGCGCTTGTATCACCCATGCCCATATCGTCTGCCATCATGACGATGATGTTGGGGTGAGGACCTTGAGCTGAAACAGACAGACCAGTCGTGGCAACCAGAAGAAGAGCAATGCAAATAAGTTTCATGGGGAAACAACTTTATACAATGACAGTTTGCGGTTAATCAGGCTTGGCGAAGCCCGTTGATAATGTCGGCTCGTGCGGCAGCCACTGCTGGCAGAACTCCCGCTGCAATTCCAACAGCCAATGACCCGACCAGGCCGGTCAGAGCTAAACCGACTGACGGCGAGAAGGCGATCGTTACCGCTTCCGCTCCAACTGACAATCCTGAGCCTGCCAGCGTCAGCATCGCTACGCCAGTTCCAACTACTCCGCCACCAACGCTAATGAGAACGCTTTCGGCCAGGACGAGAGCAAAGACGATCGAATCAGAAAACCCCAGCGTTTGAAGGACCGAGTGTTCTTTGATTCGATCCTGAACGGCCATGAAGGTTGTCGTCGAAATCAGCATCGTCATTAGCCCGATACAGGCATAACCGAGGTAGTGCGAAAGCTCGATCAGCTCGACAAGATCAGCGAGACTCGACGCCTGAAACACACCCTTTGTGCGTGTGTCAGTTTCTACCGGTCCGGCACGGAATTCATCGTCAATCAAGCTGGATGTCTTGACGGCGTCGGCGGAATCGTCAAGCACAACCTCGTGCTGCGTCACGGTCCCGACGAGATTCATGCCGGGCGTTCGCTGCAGAAAATCCAGGTGCGTGTAAACATAGTCTTCTTCAGACCGATCAGAGCTGTTGAAGATGCCGGCAACAGTGACCTTCACTTCACCGACGGAGAACTTCGTTCCGAGTTTCAGATTACGCCGCCTTGCGACGGATTCACCAACGATGCCCGCGTCCTGATTCGACTCGAACTCATCCCAGCTACCTTCGATCAGATCGAAATCGCGAATCTTCTGAATCTTCTCCGCCGGCACTCCGTAAAAAACGACAACATCCAGACTCGCGCGACAGTTATTCGTGAAGACCTGAATTGGCACAACTTCCTGCACGCCGGGCATCTTTCCGATGATCTGATCATAGTCCTGCGGCAAATGGCTGGTTGCCGGGCAAAACTTGTTGGCCTGAAAAACGATCAACGTGGAGTCGCTCTGCGAGGTCAACCGGTCCATCCCTTCCTGAACGGAGCCGACGAAGCAGAAAACAAACAACGCGACGGCGGAGCCGCTGACGGTAAGCATTGTCCGCCCGCGATGCCGCCACAGCGTTTTCAGTAGATAAGGCGCGAACTTAAACATGGGCATTGCCCTCGGGTACAGCCAGTGAGAGCTCATCTTTCTGCCGCGATTCATCGATCAGCCTGCCATCGTCCAGCCGTAACTGTCGTCCTGCAGTCGCCGCCGCGTCCGCGTCGTGAGTGACCATCAGCAGCGTTGTTCCAAGTTCGGAATTCAATCGCTTCAGCAGGTCCAGAATATGCGAGGACGTCGCTGAGTCCAGGTCGCCGGTTGGTTCATCAGCGACCACAACCTTCGGGTCAGTGACGATTGCCCGTGCGATGCCGACTCGCTGCTCCTGTCCACCGGAAAGCTGTCTCGGATAGTGATTAGCCCGGTCAAGAAGTTCGACAGCTTCGAGTGCAATCTGCACGCGCCGCTGTCGTTCGGCTCGATTGAACGGAAGAAGAAGTAGAGGCAACTCGACATTTTCGTACGCCGTCAAGACGGGGATGAGGTTGTGTGTCTGGAAAATGTAGCCAACGTTGGCGGCTCGCCACTTCGCCAACCGGCTGCGTGAGATAGTCGTGATCTCAGTCTCGTTGACGGCGATCGTGCCGGATGTTGGTTTGTCGATTCCGGCAATCTGGTTCAGCAGCGTGGATTTTCCGGTCCCGCTTGGCCCCATCAGAGAAACAAACTCACCTTCGTCGATATCGAGGCTGACATCGCGAAGTGGCGTGATTGTCTCGTCGCCCTTCTGGAATGACTTTGTAAGGTTGCGAATTTCAATCAGCATGGCCGGTAACCTCGATTCTGTCACCATCGTTCAGTAAATCGGCGCCGGAGTCGATGAGCCGGCTGGCAATGTTCAGCCCATCGGTCACTTCCAGCATGTCTCCAGGAGCCGCTGGATTTCTGAGCGTGATTCGTCTTCGATGAGCTGTTCGAGCTGCCTGGTCGGCTACCCATACAAAGCTGCCGGAATTGTCGGCCACGACCAGTCGACGTGAAACATAGATCCGCATCGGAGCGGTTTTTCCGGCATCCTCAGCATCATTTCGCTCGGGACTGAGAAACGTCACATCGACCAGCATGTCCGGCTTCATGACTTCTGGTGGATCGTCAATGACAACCTTGACTGACAATGTGTTTTTCTGGATGTCTGCGAAGGACGTCGGAAACAGCACTCTTCCTTTCAACGGTTCGAGCAGAGCAGGGCTTTCGATCAGTACGGGCTGATCGCGGCCGGTCTGAGGCAAATCTTCAAACCGTACGTCCACGCGAATCTGCAGCATTTTCGGCTGGTACAGCGTGACGACGACTCCTCCATCGTGTTCGCCGAGTTTCCCACGTCCGCCCATTAGATGCGTACCCGGACTTGTCAGCAGATGCATGACGCGACCATCGACAGGCGACCGAATCGTCATTCGGTCCAGACGCAGCGTCGCTTCGTCAACTGCTACTTGTGCCTGGTCCAGTTTGGCTATCGCCGATTTCAGTAGCGCTTGAGATTCTTCGAAGATTCGACGTTCGTCGGTCTTAAGTTCAAGTCGTCGTTTGTCAGCGTCGCGTTTTGCGGCGAGTGCTTTTTGCTCGGCTTCGAGTGACGAGCTTTGCCGTTCAAGCTCGTCGAACATCGCCTTCATCTCGTCACGCATGCTTAATGCTTCGTCGAGTTCAATTTCCGAGACCGCGTTGCCCGCCTCTTGTTGAGCTTTGAGGGTTGCCTCGGCAAATTTCAACTTCGCAGCGGCGGCGGAAACCTGAAACGGAATCGTAGTCAGCCTTGTTTCGACGCTCGCCAATTCCGCTTGTGCTTCGGCTGCGGCGGCCTGCAGATGCGTTGGTTCTTCGAGATTCGTGATCGCCGCATCAAGCGTTGCCTGGCACTGTTGCAGTTCGGCGGTTCGCAGGGCAAGCGTTGCCTTCGCGGCGGCCAGGTTCAATTTGGCGTCATCGTCAACAAGAATCGCAATGGGCTCGTCTTTGGCGACGGCCTGATCCTCAACGACAAGCAGGTCCTGGATGACGCCTTCGGCGAGGGCTGCAACTCGAATTGGTGTTGGACGGGGTTCGACCCACCCCGCGGCTTTAAACAAGGGCGTGCCCGATGCCTGAATTTCTTCCCTCGTCGAATGCACAGAAACGACGGTTACTTTCGTACGAGGAAGAAACGCATCGCGAGTGGCCCATGCAAACAGACCGACGAACCCTGCGACAAGAATCGCCGGCAGGATATACCGTGTTACGAAACGTCGGGGTGGCGCAATTAGAGATCGTGAAGGACTTCCTCGATCGATTGCCAGTTCTTTAAGGTCAACGCTCATGGTGACACCATCGCAAGGTTTATTCGTTAGCTAAGGGATTGCTCGTGTCACGCACGAACAAACCGTCGGCGAGGACGGTTAAGTTGCCCGCTTCGTCACGTTTCGCCTTCCCGCGGACGACGACCGTTTGAAGTTCTTTCAAGTTGAGCAACTCTCTGGCGTCGGCGGAGAGTGGCCGTCCGTCGTCGCCAACAAACTTCACGAACGCCGTTGATGCTGGAAGCTTGTGAGTCTCGCAGCAGTAGTCCCACGGTTTTTTGCATTCGTCGCCGGGAATATCGCTGCATGCCTTGAGAGTTGGATCGACGATGGAGAATGCTGCCCTGCCCTCGACCCAGGGATTAACGCTCCCGCCAATTCGTCCAACAAGAACAACATCCTGACCATCTTCCGAATCTTCACGAGCTTCAATCACCGTTGCTGCTTCAGCGGGTTCTTCGTTCAACAGAAACCTGGAACCGTCGATCGATGCTTCAGGTGTAGTGTTTGTGGATGTCGTCGTTGTTGACGATTCCTGAGTGCACCCAACGGCGAGTAGCAAACTGGCAAGGATGACGACTACTGAGAATTGTGATTTCATTGGAGACTCCATTTCTTCGGTGATTTCTTCGATCATTCGATTAAAAAGTTGGTTAGTGAGTTAAATAGATTTCAGCCCGTCAACGACGGGCAAATGCAGGACTCGAAGAGCCGGCGGAAGTGATCCAAGGATCCCTAAAGCCAGCCCAGTTCCGCATCCGTACAAAAGTGCGACGCTGTCGATCTGCAATTCGAACGCTCCCATCGTGAACCGCATGGCGGATCCGTTAACGATGAGCAATGCGAGAACGGAAGCAATCAGCGAAGCCGTTACGGCAAGCATCGTACCTTCCTGGACGATGCTGATGATTGCCGCTCGACGTTGAAAACCGAGCGTCCGCAAGGTGGCGAGTTCGCGAACCCGGCCGACGACTGCTCCGTACATGGTGTTCAGACCGGCGAAGACTCCCGCCGCAAAAATCAGGAACGCAACCAGCCACGCCAGCATCCGGACGGGTGCGTAATCCTTTCGCAACGTTTGGAAATATTCGATCTGCGAAACCGCCTGCAGTTCCAGGTCGAGCCGTTCCTTGCAGAACAGATCGACATCCTGGAATTCGGCATCCGGTTCGAGCATCAGGGCAACCAGGCTCAGATCCTGTCGCTTCATCGCCTGCTGAAGCCCGTCCAGTCGGCACCAGACTTCGGATTCGAAGACGGCACCCGCGGCCGAGAACACACCGCTGATACGCCACTCGCGACCTTCCAGCCACAATGACTGGCCAATGCGAGTTTCTTGTTCCGTTGCTCCGATTTTTGTCGCTGCCAACCGACCGATCATTACTTCATTGGGCTGCGGCCAGTCTCCAGCGATGATTTCGATGTTCGAATGGACCAGCAATGCCGACGGAGTGACGCCTCGAACCAGTCCCATGCCCGGCTTGCCTTCCTGCGACGTTCGTATCTGGGTTCCAAGGTAGAGTTCCGGCGAAGCGAACTTTTTTCCGTGTCGTTCCTGAACGCCGACGATGCTGGCGGCGACAAGGTCTGAGGTTCTCATCGGTACGGATGAGTATTCCAGGTTCTCGCCCATGCCGAGTGAAAAGACGATGACCGTTCGTGGATCGCCGCTGACAGCTAACGCTCGTTCCAAGCCTCGAATGAAGCCCACGACGACGAGTACCAGCAGTACGACGGTCGTTAACCCAAGCAGCGTCAATCCGCTGCGCAGCGGACGACGGAGCAGGTTGCGAATTCCATATTCCCACGGAAGAAGCGACACGATTAATCCAGAGCCGAGAGTGCTGAGTCGAGAGTGTCCAACGGCTCTGCATTCGCAGCCAAAGTTGGACCCTTATCGTGAAAAGCAGCAAAGCGGTTTGAAGACCGCGAGCGGGCGGTCTTCAGCGAGAGCTCTCGACTAGACCTGGAATGACATCCGCAGAGTGCGGATCTCTCGCCCGGAATGTGCGTCGGGCGAATCAGTCAGTGGCCAATTCGTATAGCCGAACACGTGGCTCAGGAGCGTGTCGCAATCGCCGCCTGACTTTAGTGTTGCAGCACCAAAGTCCTCAACGATTTGCACGGAAGTCGAGATCGCTCCCTTGCACAGACAATCGCAACGGCAGGCGTCGTCCGAAGAAGGGGAGTGCTTCGGTTGCTTGTTCGAGGCGTCTTGAGAATCGTCAGCGAATTCTGAGTGCACGCAACAGATACCCATTGGCGTGCACAACCGATCACAATTAACTGAATCGGCGTGCTCAGAAGTCGCTCCGGAGTCGCAGCACGAAGCGGCCCCGATTACGCACTGAACCGGGCAGGCCAGCACGACGAAGATCAGCAGAAGATGTCCGATGGAACGCGTCATGAATTCCATTGTGCCGAGGCTGGATGCGAGAGTCCATACAGTTTTTGAAACGACTCTAGGGTTCGTGATTCAGGTGAGGAGCAGCCGACTTGATCGTCTCGATCAAGTGCTGCCGCGAAAAAGAGCAAAAACAGGAAGTTTTGCCGTCTGCAATTGTGACGCACACAGTCGGGGAAACTCCCAGGCAGCGAGCCTTGGATACGGTGACGATCTCAGCGAGCTGAATCTCGACTGTATCGAGGCAGTGCGAAAACACATCGAGGAAGCGCGAAAATACTGAGGGCTCGTAGAGAATTCGGTTGCTGGTGACGACAAGATTACCCATGTTCGCCCAAGGCCAGAAACGGCTTGGGAAGTAAGCAGCAAGCTCTTCGCTCAGTACTTTTTCTCCTGCTTGCAGACTGGCTCGCATCGATGATGTCCTGATGAGTTGAAGGGTGCAGGTCACTCGCGGTCGACATACCGGAACGCCTTTTCCATGTTGTCTTTGGAAAGCGGTTTGCCGTCGACTTCGATGTAGGGGTAGATAAAAAAGTTGAGTGGCTTGCCAGCCTGGCGTGGGACCAGATTCAAGTCTCGGCCGATCGAGAAGGCGACGCGGTTTTCGGTGAGGTTTCCGAAGTAGTAGTCCTTCATTTCCGGATGCTTGTCCGCTTCGGAAATGTCGGTCGGAACCCAGTCGTGCTTGTCCGTGTGGAAAAAAGCCCAGCAGTGGTAGCCTCCGATTGTGCCTTTTCCTCGCGATTCTGGAATTGGAAAACCGATTTCGAACCGTGCCGGAAGCCCCTTGGCTCGCGCCAGCGAGATGAAGAGACTATGGAAGTCGGTGCAGTTTCCAAACTGGCTGTCGCAGGCCCAGACGGAATCTCCGGTCCCATAACCTGGGCGGGACTTGTCGTACTTCATGTGTGTGTCGACGCGTTCGTAAAGGAAACGCCCCAGGTCGAGCTGATCGCCGGGAGCGTTGATGCCTTTAAGCAGGTCAAGCGGTCGGCCTGTCGTCGGAACGAGTCGGTTTGGTTTCAAAAACATGCGGCGTTCAACTTTGCTGAGCGTCTTGCCATCTCGGCCGAGAGCTTTGACTTCAGCGCGAGTCACGTCGAAAACCATCGAAAAACTGACTTCGCCATTGGAAGGTGCTACCGTTTCGAAATAGACCATGCAGTTTCCATACTGCGACTCGCGAGCCGTCGTGGCTTTGGCAGGAAACTTCGCAGCCTTGACGGACACCGACTGATGCTGATTGGTTGGCGGAATCGGCAACCAGACTCGGACGTTCGCTCCTGGCTTGAGGCCGACTGCCTTGCTCGCATATTCGAATTCGAATTGCCTGATTTTCTCATCGTGCTTAAGAGCTGCCGGATTGAAGTTGCCCCCACTTGCTACGCAAGACTCGATGGCTTCCGCAGCTAAACCAGCCCGTGCAGTGAGAACACAAATTGCAAAGCATGCCCCTGCGACGAGGATTTCCTGAGCGGCCTTCCGCTGGTGGCTTCCGTTCTGTTGACGCTGAGTGAATATCACTCTGGCTCTCCTGCTGTACATGATTCAAGCAAACTACAGACTTCGGATTACGTCGAGAATCCGTTCCAAATCGTTGTCGACAGGAACGGGACTGTTGGCAAATGAAACCGCATCAATACCCTTGTCCGCAAGCTTCGGATCAATGTTGCCGGCATTTGACGAATGGTAGGTGACCGTCGCGTCTGGATCTTTGAGCTGGTGTCCCGTGAGGATGCATACGACTTTGTCACTCGGAGCGATGATTCCTTCTTCACGCAGTTGCTTTGCTCCAGAAACGCTGGCAGCGCTAGCAGGTTCGCAGCCGAAGCCGCCGGCCCCGACCTGGGCCTTGGCGTCGAGAATTTCCTGATCGGAAACCTGTCGCACGACGCCGTTGCAGGCTTCAAGGGCTCGGAGACACTTTTTCAGGTTGACCGGACGGTTGATTTCGATGGCCGTGGCGAGTGTTGATGCTCGGCGGTTTTCTGCATCCATCTGCGAGAAGAAACTGTCGATCATTGCATCGTCGGTGCGGCCGTCGTTCCAGCGAAGTCCCTGACCGTTGTAAAGCTGAGTCAGGGTGTTAGCGCCTGCGGCGTTGATAACGGCCAGGCGAGGCACTCGATCGATGAGGCCCAGTTCTTTCAGTTCCAGAAACGCTTTGCCGAAAGAGCTTGAGTTTCCAAGGTTACCGCCGGGAACAACGATCCAGTCAGGCGGTTCCCAGTTCAACGCTTCCAGCACGCGGAACATGATTGTTTTCTGACCTTCGAGTCGGAATGGGTTCACGCTGTTGCAGAGGTAGATCTTTTCTCGCTGACAGACTTCACGAACCTGCTTTAAGGCATCGTCAAAATCGCCGGCGATCTGCAGAGTGCGGGCACCGTAGTCGAGTGCTTGCGAAAGCTTGCCGAAAGAAATTTTTCCGCTGCCCACAAACACCAACGCGTTGAAGAGTTGAGCAGCGCTGCTGTAGATGGCCAGCGACGCGCTGGTGTTTCCGGTAGATGCGCAGGCGGCGTATTTCGCTCCGGCCATGCGAGCGTGCGTCGACGCGGCGGTCATCCCGTTGTCTTTGAAACTTCCCGACGGATTCAGACCTTCGTACTGCAGAAGCAGATTGGATTCTTCCAGCCCGGCGTACTTCGCGACCGGGCTGCTCTGACGCAGGATTGTCTGCCCTTCGCCGATCGTCACGATGCTCTGCTCAGGAGCGAAGGGCAGCAGGCTTCGGAAACGCCAGACGCCGCTGAAGTCGAGTGGGTTTCGACGAGTCGACCAACGTGCTTCGATCTCGGAAAGAGACGCTGGAACTTCCAGGCGATCCCAATCGTAGGCAATGTCGAGAAGGTTTCCGCACTTGGGACAGCCAACGAGGATTTCGTCGATTCCGTAGGTCGATCGACAGTCCGGGTGAATGCAGACCTGCCAGGCAGTGTCCTGCTTTGTGGTCATTGACGAAGCAGCTTCAAGCGTCGACATGAGCGTTACCGGGGTTCTTGTAATGTGTTTGGCTGGTTCTGCTTCGGCGAGTCTGGCAAATCATTGGTTATTCTTTGGGTCGGTTTGCCGTTTGACCGATGCCGGTGTTTGGCGAGTTCGGATTCCAGCTCAGTTCGAGTCGCTTCAAGCTGAGTCATTGCCGTTTGCGAATGTGTTCGGATGGACGTCAGGTCGCCCAACGCCAGCAGAGCGATCCAGAACACAAGCATGATGACAAACAGCCAGTAAAAAGTCGCAACTGCTGGACCAAGTTGCCAGATGAATGCGTCTCCGATCCCGATCAGGCAACCAGTAAAAGCAACGACCGCCGACGTCTGCATCCGCCTGAGATAGCGGTTTCGAAGATGCTGGCGGTCGGCATCTTCCAGCGATTCGTCCGCGCGCTGCTGCTGCCAGGCACGAGCGTGACCGTACATCATGCCGGCTCCGAGCAGCACGAGTGACCCACCAAAAACGGCAGCCGGTATCCAGTTATTTTCCTCTAATGCCATGTTCGAATCGAGTTTTCTCAACAAACCGCTGAGCGGGAAACGTGCGACAGGCGACTCAACGGTGAGCGCTGAAAAGTAAGCGGAAGTAATAAAATAACATTTCCGGCGATGCCTGCCCACGATCGTCGGGTTTTGGTTGTAACGCGTTCATGTACGTTGATGCGTTCAGCTATCGAGTGGGTCGCCGAATCTGAAAGCGGCCTTTGAGGAATGAGATCACTCGCAGGCCGCGTTGTGCCATTTTCAGCCATATCGAAGTTTATCAGCCGCGATCAGCCGTTGACCGACTCGAGCAACTGATTCAGCGAACGTCGAGCATTTGGATTCAGCTGCTCCGCACGTTCGAGTTCCGTTTTCAATTCGTCGTCGCGACCGAGGCGGTCCAGCGTTCCGAGGAACAGAACTCGCGAGTGCCAGTCTCGCGGCTTCTTATCAATGGCGACTTTCAGGTCAGTATACGCCTGATCAAACTGGCCGGCTTCGTACATCGCAAGGCCGCGCTTGTAGTAACCGATCGAGTACTGCGGCGAGATGCTGATGAATCGCGAAAACGTTTCTGCTGCGGCGAGATAGTCCTGGTTCTCAAGCTGACGCTGGCCAGTCTGGTAGTAGAATCCAGATTCAAGAGTGTTCTTCGAAACTCCCGCCGTGACGATCATGCCAAAGACGAGCGAACACGTAAAAAGAGCCAGTGGACGAACCGTCGAAGCTGTCGGCTGAACCGAAAGCTGAGCCCGACGACGACGAAAGATTTCTCGTACTCCAACAGTGAGCGGAATGAGAACCGCCGTCAGCGCGACGGCGGTCGCCGGAACGATCCAAAGATTGTTGACGTTTTCGTGAAGAAGAACGACGGCTCCGAGCGTCGCAGCAACGGATAGAACCGCTCCGCCGATGATGGCCCCGTCTGTTCTGAGTTTCGCCAGGTGGTAAGAAAAGACTGGATGACTGGTTGATACGGATTCTGTCTGCGCGTTGTTTTCCTGGGTCATGTGAGAGCCTTGCGTTGAGAAGAGAGGAAGTCGTTCGTGTGATCTGGCACGCGGCGAGTGAGACATCGTGTGGGCCATGCTACCTACACCTTCTGGCGGTGTTTCCAACGAAGTCCTGAAACCACCGTTTTTTCGGTGTCAGTTGAATCCGACTCTTACGGATTGGTCGCGAACGCGGTTTTGTCTACGGCGACACCTCTAAAATGGCGTGCATCGAAGAAGCGTTCATCGAAGGAACATCGACCGGGTATTTGGCGTCTATGACCAGTCGAGTGCCGCCAACGACTGCCGAGTATCGGGATCGTAAAACAAGAGTAGATTGTCAGTCATAACTGGCCGTCTCACAGACGTAGTTGGCAGCGTATACGTTGCCAGCAAAGATGACTGGACGATCGTCCCTGGGAAGCGGGAGCGTCGTATCTCCACCCAGTAGCCGAAAATTACCAGATTCTGCCCAATTCCCGCCGTCGCATATCCCCCCCCGATTTGCACAGTCATTCGGCGAGAAGAATCTTTCAACCGGCCTGGATTCAACCGGCCTGGATTCGATCGTAGCGGTAGCCGCCGTGTTTGAAGTAGTTGTGGCATTCTTGGTTTGAGAACTGGTCGAGGATGCGACCGCATAGATTCCAAAGTGCGTCAACAGTTCGCTCAGCTCCATCGCGGAGCAGCTTGTTGAGTTTCGAGAATGCAAGCTCGATCGGATTCGATCGCTTTCCGAACGCCTTTCACTTTGTGACTCGACAGCTGATCTATCACGACGATGTCTCCGGGTCCCACGCTATTAACGACCATACGTCCGCGTGATGTTGATCTTTGCCCGCGTTGCATCGACCAAAAACGACGTGCTCAGGATCGATGTTGTTTTGGTGTCGTTTCCAGTTTCGACGTTTCTGAGCAGCGTCTTCGCGTTCCTGTTCGG
>CALGTK010000186.1 GCA_937904325.1 uncultured Planctomyces sp. | reverse complement strand
ACGGTTGCTGAATAGGGCCGGTGCCGTCTGTCGCCTTGCCGCGTTCGTACTCGACGCTGTGACCGTGGAAGTAGTCGCGGTAGGAAAAGTCTTTATCGATGACTGCCGGGTCAAAGCGGTTTCGCCAGCGTTGAAAGCCAGTTGCGTCAACGAAGAACCAACTCGTATCAAGCTGCCGATGCCGCTTCAGTCGACGCTCGTCGACGTTACTGCGGGTCTCGTCGAGGATTTTCTGGAACAACTTACGATCGGCCCATGCGGTCCCTTCTGCGTGTTCAATGGCGCGACGCAGATTCAGATCAGAAGCAACTTCGACGAGTTCATCCAGTCGGTCCTGAAGCTCTTTCTCGACTCCTGAAGCGAGGATTGTCACAGAGATGACGTCGCTCTCCAAAGCTCGCGCAGTCAAGTTGTCGCTGGTTGTTGAGACCGCGCTTTGAATTGATCTTGAGGCAAAGAGAAACATCGCCAGCAGAATGACCGCTGGCCCGATGCCACCCATTGCGACCAGTGGCTGAACTCGGCGTTGCCTTTCGCGGATGTACAAAACGTCGAGCACGGCCTGGGCGTTCGCGTAGCGTCGTTCGGGCTCAAGGTGCAGGCAACGGTCGACAATTTCAACGAGCCGTCGGTCTGCTCCCGCAACGCGATGGTGCTCGCGCGGACGCGGGCTGGTCGTGACGATTTCCCGATAAGTCTGCAGGCGTTCTTTCAGTGTTGTTGTTTCTTTGAGAAGCGCTTCGCTCTGGGGGGTTCTGAATGGAGGATGACCAGTCAGTAGTTGAAACAGCAATGCCCCGAGTGCGTAGACATCCCAGCGAGCGTCTGGAATGGCGTCCAGACTGGCCTGTTCGGGTGCCATATAAAACAAAGTGCCGAGCGCCGGATTCTGTTCGTGAGAAAGTCTTGACTGGCCGAAGTCGCAGAGTCGCGGCTCAAGATCAGAATCGAGTAAGACGTTGGCGGGTTTGAGGTCGCAATGCAAAACGCCTCGCCCGTGCGCATGAACGAGTGCCAGGCAAACCGATCGAATGATCCGCACGGCTTCTTCAGGATCTGGAGTTCCTTCGTTGAGAAGGGTTTCCAGCGAACCGCGTTCCAGATACTCCATCACGTAGTGAGGCGGGTCGCTTTGCCAGCCGACGTCGATCAGCCTGACGATATTGCGCGACGTATAAAGCAAAGCGAGCTTCTCAACTTCGCGGTTAAGCAGGGACCAGTCGAGGCCTCGACGGTGGGTGTAAAATTTGATGGCGACATGCTTGCCCGTCTTGTCTTCACGAGCCAGCCAAACCTCTCCGTATGCTCCTTCGCCGAGACGTTCGGTTAACGAGAAGCCCGGAACCTTTAACCCCGCACTGCTGGGGGCCTGCTCGCTTAACAATCGCGAACGCTCAAGCTGCTCGTCCGTTTGACGAGGAGTCTGGTCCAGCGATGGTTGATCACAGTGCGACATAGGCTCATTTGATAAAGGTACGATTCGTACCGATACATTACGTCCGCGTTGCTTGAATCGACAGTCAATGCAGACCGCCAGTTCCCAGGTACTCGCGTTCAACTCGGAAGCTGCTGAAACTCCCACCCCATCATGATGGAGTTGAGCCCGCTGCCAATTCCCAGCATCGCGACCTGATCGCCGGTTTGAACGTGCCCACGTTCGAGGCCAATTGCCGTTGTCACTGGCAACGCTGCCGCGCCGGTGTTGCCTAGAAAGTCGACGGTTGCAAAGTCAATTTCCGGTTTCAATCCAAGGCTGTCATAAAGAAGTTTTCGGTGAGCCTTGCCAACTTGATGCGTGAATGCCTTGTCGACGGTGGAGTTTTGCCAGCCGAGCGTCTTCAATGTCGTGGCCCAGTTCTGCGTGGCGAGATTGACGCCAGCATGCAGCAGCGCTTCGGAATCGGTCTGCATTCTCGGTCGGTCGTCGCCGTAGATTTCTGACTCGACGCCACCTTCGCACAGTTTGTGATGCGACGAATCAGCCAGGCAGTGCGCGCCAATCAGACGGTTTCCTGTTCGGCTGAGCTTTGCGTCGCACACGACGATCCCTGCCGAGGCGGACCCAATCGTCAACGAAGCGAACTCACCCTTCACATCTTTACGCGAAACGTTTGGCGTCTTGAGCAGAGTGTCGATCGTTCCTTCGACCAGACCGCGACCGACTTCTGTACCGACGACGACTCCGGCGCGGATCTGACCGAGTTCGATCATGTTGGCCAGAAGCAGCACTCCGTTCAGGATGCCAAGGCACGCGTTGCTGACATCAAGTACCGCACACGAACCTGGCAATCCCGCTGCTGAGTGAACTCCGCATGCCGTTGCGGGTTCGAGCTGATCTCGGCAGACGGAACCGTGAATCAACGCACCGAATGACTCCAGCGGAATTCCAGATTGTTCGATCGCCTTCTTTGCGGTCTGAGCGCTGATGTCTCCGGGCCTTGTACCGACTGGAAAGAAGCGGCGTTCGCGAATTCCGGTCATCAGTTCCAGCCGGCCGACCGGCAGGTGAAGCCGTTCGTAAACCGGGCGCAATCGTTCCTCGATGTCGTCGGATGTGACGATTTCATCGGGAAGCGTATAAGCAAACGCCTCAAGGCGAACGTTTTGGTATCGCATGAAGGATTTGTATATCCGGACGACCGGCGAAATCGTCACAAGGGAGAGTGTCCAACTGAATCCAAGCTGAGAAACTCTTGATAGTGGTGAGGCCCCGTGATTTCAAATCTATCAGATACTGATCGCCGATTCGTCTCTGTGGCGGGATGGTCAATTCGCTTTGGCGGGAAGAAAGTTTGATTGCGGTGGTTCGTTAAGCGGTGGTTCGTTAAACAGAACGAGCCATGCCGAAAGGCCCCTGCGGGCGAATCGACATGGCTCGTCGGCGACTTGACACACCCTTGATGGAGTCGTGGCTTCTGACTGCCCGGTGGCAGCATATTCCTGATCGCTTCAGCTCTCGAAGTGGCGTCAATGTGACGGTCAACCTCAAGAAACTTGCGGCAATGTTCTAAACGGTCGCTTTCTGCACAACTTCCTGCCCACTTAGCAAGCTCGAAAGAGCTGCGATTCGCTGCAGCTTTTCGTTGCGACCTTCGGCCACTTTCTCGGAAGGCTCTGCGGGAGTCAGCATGACCGAACTTCTAACGTACCGCAGTCCGCGGAGAATTTCGTCTCGCTGCTCTTTGCTTAGTTCGACTGTCAGTAGATCACTCATGGGGTTGAACTCGCTCTGAAGCAAATCCGTGTCTTCCATGCACAATGTCATCCGGGCGATCCTTGCCTGGGGTTGATTCAAATCTTTGAGGCCTGCTTCGTTTCGGAGTCGCTCGGAAGCCAGCAGAATAGCATTCCATCGTCCCATTACGACCGAAATCGAAAATGTGCTGAGCCGATAGTAATCAACCCGAATCGGACTCTCAAGAACCGAGCCGCGCGATCTCTGAGCGACTCTCGCATATTTTCGGTCGAGGCGGCTTAAAAATCATCTAAGGATTGCCCCTTACTTGAGGTTTTCTGTCAAACGGACGTTGGATTCTGGAAATCCCGGCACAGACGGACATCCGGCCCGCTCCCCGATAGCCGCACGATAGTTACAGAGGTGTCAAATTCTGGACAGAAAGTCTTGAGTCGGGATTCGGAGACTTGCTAACTGTCAGATTCGAAATGCGTGATCTGTACTGATTTTGACGACGAATGTGTTCGGTTGACCGGCCATCCGAATAGAAACGGACAGATTTTCGCAACGCCGACCAGGTAAATCCAGGGCATCGATGAATCCTCGACGAAGAGCTGCCGAGTCTCACCAGCCGCCGCAACAGACTTGTTTTACCTGGGTTCAGGATGTCGACGAGGATCGCAGGCTGCCCTGGCGGAAGGCATCGGCGAGTGCTAATGGGACTTCGGCTTCGGCGAGGACGACGTGAGCCTGGTTTTCCACAGTGACGGCCTTCATTTCCTGCTCATTCGCGACGGCCATCGCTCGACGTTCTTCTGCCGTTGCTCGGGCAACGCGGACGTCGGCTTCGGCCTGATCGGCCTGCAGGCGGGCTCCAACGTTTTCTCCAACATCCACGTCGGCAATGTCGATCGACACGATTTCAAACGCAGTTTGTGAATCCAGTCCCTTGGCGAGTACGGCTCGGGCAATCAATTGAGGATTCGCCAGAACTTCTTTGTGGCTTGACGAAGAGCCGATCGCAGAAACGATGCCTTCGCCGACTCGGGCGATTATCGTTTCTTCCGTCGCTCCGCCGACCAGTTGAGCCAGATTGGTTCGAACGGTGACTCGGGCGCGAGCTTTAAGCTGAATGCCGTCTTTGGCGATTCCATCGAGTGTTTTTCGGCCGCCACGACGAGGATCCGGGCAGTCGATGACTTTGGGATTCACGCTTGTCTGGACGGCATCCAGCACATTTCGTCCGGCGAGATCGATTGCCGAAGCGGTGAACCAGTTCAGGTCGATCTTGGCTCGATGAGCAGCGATCAGCGATTGAACAATTCGGCGAACATTACCGCCGCTCAGATAGTGAGCTTCCAGCCCCTGGGGAGTCACATCAGTCAGCCCGGCCTGCACGGCCATAATCCGAGCGTCCATGATGACGTGGGGGTTGACATTTCGAAGTGCCATGAACACCAGCGTCGGCGGGCTGATCCCCGCTTTCGTTACAAAGCCGCGCAGCCACAGTTTGAAATAACGCAAGAACATGAACACAAAGCCCAGAGCGGCTAGACCAAGGATTCCGACAAGGAAGGCAAAAATAAGCTCCCCCGGTGTCCAATCTTCTGCGAGCAAACCCATAACTGAAACTCCCTTAACTCGGGGCTGATGTTTCACTGACTGAAACGCTGTGCAATTAAACACCTGGAGTCTACGCAACCTCGTGACAGGTTCAAAGGAACACGGAGAATGGAACGTCGTCGCCGGCTGGCCTACGATGGTCGACCACTCTCGGAGACCGATCTGAACTTGCGACAAGGAGTATCAGGAATGCTGCAGATTTATGGCCGAAGATACGACACCGGAGAAGCCGTCTGCATCGAAACTGAGGGGGATCGAATCAGGTCTGTCGAGTCGCTGCCATCATCGACAGACCCCGGCACGTTGCCGTTAGTTGCTCCTGGTCTGTTTGACCTGCAGATCAACGGGCATGGCGGCACATGGTTCAGTGACGAATCGCTGACTCCGGAAAAAGTTATCCGCACGCTGGAGCCACATTACAAATTTGGCATCACGCGACTGATGCCGACGCTGGTGACCGCTTCTCGCGAAGCGTTCATCTCGGGTTTTTCGGCTATTCGACAGGCGTGCGAGCAGGAGAGCTGGGTTGATCAGATGGTCGCCGGATGCCACCAGGAAGGACCGTACATTTCGCGGGAAGATGGGCCTCGGGGAGCGCACCCTCTGCAACACGTTCGAGCCGCAGACTGGAACGAATTCTGCAATTATCAGGCTGCATCAGGCGGGCGAATCCGTCTCGTGACTCTCGCCCCGGAAGCCGATGGAGCTGTGGCGTTTACCAAAAAAGCTGTCGCGGACGGAATCACGATCGCGATCGGGCACACGGGAGCAACGTCAGAGCAGGTCGCCGCCGTTGCTGACGCCGGAGCACGGCTTAGCACACACCTGGGCAACGGAGCCCACGGTCAAATTCGCCGACATCCCAACTACATCTGGGATCAACTTGGTGACTCAAGGCTGATGGCCAGCATCATTCCGGATGGACATCATCTTCCGCCATCCTTGATTCGGTCGTTCATCGCCGCAAAAGGGAAGTCAAACATTGTCATCACCTGCGACGCTGCCGGTCTGGCCGGTTGTCCGCCCGGGAGATACGAAGCTGCTTCGGGGCAGGTTGAAATTCTTAAAGACGGCCGCATTGTCATTGCGGGGCAAAACCAGCTTCTGGCGGGATCGAGTCTCGAAACCGACGTCTGCGTAGCTCACGCATTGAGTGTCGCTGATTTGTCGCTCCGAGAAGCGTTCGACATGGCCGGCAGAAATCCGTGCAGGCTGCTTGGCTGTGAGGAAGTAGAGCTTTCCGCTGGCTCACTCGCCAATCTCGTCGTTTTTGACTATGCCGGGCCGGGAGCAAGGTTCGAATGGCGAGCGACGGTCGCTTCAGGAGCACTTCGATTCGGAACCCTATCGACACTCTGACGCAAATTGAGTTTCACGCTGTTCCGGTTTGACGAGCAGGATTTACACGGACAGCATTTCACCGAAATCGAATGGACAGAAATGACGGGAACCCGCAGAACTGTTGGCAGGACCCAGGCTGCAGGACCGGGAGCAGAAGTTGGCGCAGTGTTTGCTCGAATCCAGCAGCCCTGGTCATTCCGGCGAAAACGTTGCCAGTGTGCTCGAAAATACGGCAGTTTCGATAATGACGGTTCAATTCTTCACACATCGATTGGCCCCTGTCGACCTGGTCTTTATCCTGCACCTAGAATTGCTCATGTCGGTGTTCGACTCAATTAGTATGACGATAAAACAGTCGCACCCTCCGATGCATGATTAACGAGACAAAACCCTGTCACCATAGCCTCAATGGCTCCCTTATAAATGCAATTTGATACGACAGACGATCTCACTCGTGAGTTGCTCAAACTTCGCCTGGTGACCGCCGCGGAACTCGCCCAGTGCCAGGCGGGCCAGCCTATTACGTCTGAACCAAAGTCTCTCCTGAAAGCTCTGGAGCGGCAGCACGTGCTCACGTCGTATCAGGTTTCAAAGCTTTGCAGCGATGAAGACGAGCCACTGGTTATGGGTGACTGCAAGCTGATGTATCAGAACGCGTCGGGCAGCTTCGCGCGAGTTTTTCGCGGCAGCAGAATTCCAGGCGGCGAGATAGTCGGCCTGAAAGTTCTCCGCACGCGATACCTTGACGACCCACAGTCGATTGCCCATTTCCATCGGGAAGCGGAACTGTGCATGAAATTGAAGCACAAAAATATTGTGCCGATCTACAGCGTTGGCGTCGAAGGTGACAATCACTTCTTCACGATGGAGTTTGTGGAAGGTGGAAACCTTCGCGACTTCGCCAACATTCGAGGTAAGTTTCAGGCAGCTGAACTCCTGCGTTGTGCGGCGGACATGGCAGAAGGTCTTGAATACGCGCTCAGCAAGGGCATGACACATCGTGATTTCAAACTCTCAAACGTCCTTATAAGTAGTAAGGGAGTCGCCAAACTCGTCGACTTTGGGCTCGCCGGCGATGACGGTTCCAGTAGTGACGATGACGTCCAGGCTGTTGAATATGCGACTCTGGAAAAACACACAGGCGCCCCTCGAAACGACCCGCGTAGTGATCTGTTCTTTCTCGGAGCCGTGCTCTACGAACTGGCAACTGGCACTAGTCCGTACCCTCCGACCAGGAGTCGCGAAGATCGAAAGATGTTTTCCCGCTATTCCGGTATCCGCCCCATTCGGCGAGCCGACCCAAACATTAACCAGCGAGTTGCCGACATCGTCGACCGACTCCTGAAGATTATTCCACAAGAACGCTATCAGTCTGCGACGGAGCTGATTGTTGACCTGCGAGTTGCTTTGAAGGAACTCGGTGCCAGCGTGCCGGAGGCGGAAACGTCCCAGACACCGCGACTGTCGACCGTGCTTTGTGTCGAGTACAGAGTCAAACAGCAGGACATGCTCCGTGATTACCTCTCGAAGCATGGCTTTCGAGTACTGATGTTGACTGCCTGGGATCGTGCTTTGACGCGAATCAAGAACAACCCGCCCGACTGTCTGCTCTTGATGGGCGAAGCTGTCGGCGACGGCGATAACAAGGATATTTACGACGAGGCTTTGCGTTGGTGCAACCTGAAGGGTACTGGAGTTGTCGTCGTTGCTGCGGCCTCTGAAAAGGATGTGGAAGAACAATTGAATCTTAACGCTTTGTCACGAGTGATCGTGCAACCGACTACGCTTCGAGACGTTCGAACTTCGATTGCTGAAGTTCTTAAATCAAAAATGAATCGGGAGTGAGACATGGCTTTTGATCCGGCAGAACAGCGACGCATCATGGGCTCTTTCGCAACCGGCGTGACCGTGGTCACGACGAGCGGCGAACTACCAACGGGCCTGACGGCCAACGCGGTGACGTCCCTTTCGCTCGATCCACCGCTTGTGCTTGTCGCCGTTGACAAGAAGGCAGGTTCGCATCAGGCCATTAAAGATGCGGGATGTTTCGCCATGAACATTTTGACGGCAAAGCAGCAGACTGTTTCCAACAAATTCGCGACACCTGGCCCGAAAGATTTCTCAGACCTGGACATCAAGACTGCGGCGACCGGCGCACCGATCATCGCCGACAGCCTTGGATGGGTGGACTGCAAGCTGTCTGAAATTATTTCGGGTGGCGACCACGACATCTTTATCGGCGAAATCGTCGCTGGCGAGCTGAACTCCGGCGATCCACTGCTCTACTTCGCGGGTAAGTATCGAGACGTCGCGCCGCTTGAAGATTAGAACTTTCGAATCACGTACTTAGACTCTCGCTACTTCAGTAAGTGCAGATTCGTAATTGTGATGCCGCTTAACATCGCGCCAATGATGCCAAGAAAACCTTGATCCGTTCCGCAAAGGTATAAATTATTGAGGTGAGTTCTTCCGTCTCGGATTTTGTTTGGGGCACCGTAGACAGCACCGTTCGCGTGGCCGGTGAACTTCGCAATTGTACGCGGAGTGAAGATGTCTGTATCGACGACGTGCGAGCGGAAGTCCGGCATGAATCGCAACGCTGAGTCAACGATCTTTCCGGACCACTCTTCTTTCTGCGGGTAGTAGACGTCGTCTGGGATGTTCATCCAGCCTGCAGGACTCGCGAGAGCTGTGACTCGGATTCGGCCTTCGTCGAGCTGCTGATCATCGCCGTACTGAAAGTTGTTCGGCGAACAAATGATGCCGCTACTGACGTCGCACAGCTCTTTCGGTGGTCCATAACTGAAGACGTCAGAGTCGTTATAAAAGACGATCGTCTGATTGTGTCCCAGTTCCTGTGGTTGGCAATCGAGCGAGAAAATTGTCTCGGCGTACGAGATTTCTCCCGGTGGGTTCTTTTTCTTAAAGCCTGCGGGAACGTTGCCGCACATTTGCAATGTTTCTGCCGAGCCCGCTGATGAAAGTACGTTCCTGGCTTCGATGACCTCACCAGAATCAAGCTCGACTCCGGTCGTGACCTCACCCTCGGTCAGGATTTGCTTCACGCCACAACGCAGTTTCAGCTCTCCACCTTGTCGCCGAAAGTGGTTCGCGAGGTTTTTCAGGATCAGCCGCACGCCTCGCAATGGCCTGCCGAAACCCTGATAGAACAGAGCTTTGAACATGATGACGAACTGGCTGAAATCCATGTCGCCAACCGTCGCGCTGCCGTAAAACATCAGAGGGCAGAACAGCATGTCAATGAGCACGGGATCAGAAATTGTTGCGCTGAGTACCTGCCGAGCCGAAGCCGTTTCGCCGCTTAAGTGCAGATCGTCGTGCTCGTCGATCAGGTTGAGGAGCTTTTGGAAATTGTCTTTCTGGGCGGGAAAGAGATCGTTGACTTGCTGCCGGAAGAAGTCGAAGTCGTTGGTAAACGACAGCGTTCGGCCAGGAAACGCAATGCTCGATTCGATCTGCGGACACAGACCAAAGTCATCCCACCGTAGACGCAGTTGACGCAACAGCTTGCTTAGCGGTCCGGTCTTCGTTCCAGGTTCGGCATAGTTGGTGACAGCGTGGAGACCAACGTCGTGATCGCGTTTTCTCAGACGATAAAATGAGTTGAGTCCACCGATCGTGTAATGCTTCTCGACGATGCAGACTTTCTTGTCGAAATACGCCAGTCTGATTCCGGCAGCCAGTCCTGAAAGGCCCGCGCCGATGATAACCGTATCGTAACTCACTCGGGGATCCGTCGTTTTGCATAGGGTGACTGTTGATGGGTTGCCGACTGCTGTGCTCGCTGGACCGAGTTTGCAATCAGGCGTTCGACTTTCAGCATGACTTCTTCGTGCACGTTCGCAAGCTGCTTAATTTAGATTTGCTTGTATTGAGATACCAGAGCTTGTCGTCCATGCCCCCTGTCGATTTTCGTCAGGCAATTAAGTCGCGATCATAAATACTCAACGCCCGAGCGATTGCCTTTCAGAATTTCGATTCGGATTAATTCAGGCGACCTCCCGGGTAATCGCGTGCAGTGCAATTGGCTGAGGATAGTTAAGACTCGTTTTCTCAACAACCACCGGAGCAAACAGCGGGACTGTGGGAAATCGGTCCAAAACGTTGGGGTTCACCGCCGTCCGAGTACGGTAATCCCGGCTTTATTCGCATTCGGGGCCTCGATTCGAACTCCTGACGAGGTCACTGTAAGATTTCCGACCAAGCTTGCGAGCCGCACCGATTCAGGAAACACGAAACATGAAAATTGCAGCCGTTCAAATGGACATCACCCTTGGCGAAGTCGATCGGAATCTTCAGGCCATCGAAGATCGATTCCGCGAGGCTGTCGGCAACGGAGCCGAACTCGTGGTTTTTCCCGAATGCGCGGTCACTGGATACTGCTTCAGGAATCTTGAAGAAGCCCAGCCGTTTGCCCAGTCGATCCCAGGCTCGACGACCAAACGACTGGCAAGTCTCTGCGCCGATCTGGACGCCTTCGCCGTTTTCGGGATGCTGGAGCAGGACGGCGATCGAGTCTTCAACGTCGCAGTGATGACGGGGGCGAGCGGCGTCATTGGCAGCTATCGAAAAACTCATCTTCCGTTCCTGGGAATTGACCAGCACGTCGACTACGGAGATCAGCCCTTCGCTGTTCACCAGGCAGGAGACGTCAACGTCGGAATGAATATCTGCTACGACTCTGCTTTTCCGGAAGCCTCGAGATGTTTGACGCTACTGGGTGCAGATCTGATCGCCCTCCCGACGAACTGGCCACCGGGTGCGGAGTGCGTCGCCAGTCACGTTCTCAACACCCGAGCGATGGAAAACGCTGTTTACTTTGCAGCTGCCAATCGTGTCGGTGACGAACGAGGATTCCGTTTCATCGGTCACAGCCGAATCTGTGCCCCGAATGGTTCAACACTGGCCGCGTCCGACGACGATTCGGAAACAATTCTGTACGCCGACATCGACACCGGAATTTCTCGCAACAAACGTGTCATCAGAGAAGTTGGCCGACATGCAATTGATCGCCTGGCCGATCGCCGACCGGATCTTTATGGGCCGTTGACCGAGCAACATTCACTCGAACGTCCCGGCGGTCGCTGAGCTTTCGCAGTTGCAAGCAGGGAGCGCTTCACCCATCCTGGCGAAGTGACTCAACAGCCTCGATCGGCTGGGCAGGCATTGGACGTCGGTCGACTGGAGCGTTTAACTCAGTGTCCTTGTGAATGTCCGTCTCAACCGCCGACGGGGCCGTGGGTGTTGGCGAACGGTTCGCCGAATTCGTCTGGTTGGCTTGTGCCGCAAGTTGTCTCGCTCGGTCGGCCAGAAGTTTCTCTCGCTGTTTCGCGATCGTGTAGCGACGATCGAGAACTTTCTGAAAATCGAAGCGAATGTTTGAAGGCCTGGCGTACTTGACCAGCTTCGAGCACATGATCTTAGCGGTCGGAAATCGGTCGCACGGATTCTTTGCCAGCATCCGATTGACAATCGCTTCGACTTCTACTGGCACTTCGGGCCGAAGTTTGCGAATCCCTTCGGGTGTTCGGTGCTTCTGAGCCTCGATTTTCTCAGCACGCGACTTGCAATCAGGAAACATGATCTGGCCAGTGAGCATGTAATAGAGCGTAGCTCCAAGTGAATAAACGTCCGCGCGATGATCAATGGTAAAACTGTCGCTGGCCTGCTCGGGAGCGATGTAATCAGCTGTGCCGAGGCAGTCCTGGCCGAAGATCATCGCCAGTGAGAACTCATCACTCTGGTCAGAGTTCGAAACCTGCGACAGACCGAAATCCAGAACTCTGGCTGTGCCAGCGGTGTCGACAAGAATGTTGGATGGTTTGATGTCTCGATGGATAAGACCTTTTCGATGAGCATGGTGCAGTCCGGCTCCGGCGTAGTAAGCAATGTGGCAAGCCAGCTTCCACTTAATCGGCCCGCCAAGCATGGCAACAAACTCGTCAACGCCAATCCCCTCGACCTGATCCATCACCATGTAGTGAATGTCGCCGAAGAGCCCCTGTGTATGGCCCATCAGTAGAGTTCGGACGACGGCTTCATGATTAACCATCAGTCCGGCGCGGGCTTCGAGTTTGAATCTCGTCAGCAGACCGGGGTTCTGATCGTTCTTTTCGGTCAGCATCTTGATCGCAACTTTCTCTTTCGTTTCGAGATTTGTCGCGCTATAGACCCAACCCATGCCGCCGGAACCAAGGATGTCGTCGATGCGAAAGTGCTCGATGAAGAAGCCGCGATGCTGACCTTCCAGCAGTCGGCTGGCCTGCAATCGAGTGAGGATGCCACCGCGGACGAACGACTTAGCTGTTGGAATAGCCCCGTCGTCGCTGCACACGTCAAGCTGCTCAACGGCAGCGTCGACTTCCTCGGTAGTGAGGAGACGGCTCTTTCGGAGGCTTTCAATGAATTGTGATGCAGATTGAGCGACGGACAAAGTCACTCCTCCGAATCCGAGTGTGCCGGTGTAGCAAATTTGCACACGGAAAATCACAGTTTCCGATCCGCAAGTGTAACACCGGATTGGCGTTTAAGTCACTCCTGACTCCAGACCGTGCCATATTTACGGATCCGATGCCACGAACACGCCACCACTTCGGCGAAACTTCTCCGGCACATCCTGTCCCGACTATCAAACCCGAACAGCCGAGTCCAGCCGGCGTTGCATAGCGGCAACACTGCTTGCAGGAAACCACATCACCGAAGCTGCCAACGATCCGGTCATGTCGTTTTGACTCGCAAACCGGGTTTGGGATCTGGATCGGTCCTGGACATTGCCAGAACCCGTCTTCCGACACTGTGAGTATGCTAACTCATTGGTTCGCTCTTTCCGTCGCGGTAAATCGCTTCCTGCTGAGACTCCAGGAAAAACCGCCGAGTCAGCGTGATGCGGGGAATCGGCGTCGCATTCGGAGATCGACGAAGTAAACGTCGCCAGACTCGAAGTCGACCCCACTCCGCTGGAAACGATGGACGCGTTCTATCAACAGGCCCACACTATGATCAGCTCGCCCGCCGTTCGCGCCGCGTTTGGCCTATGCATGGAATCGGATGAATTGAAGCTGACCTCTGGCTTTGGTCGGTTCCTCGAAAAACGACATTACGACCGATCGAAATTGGCAACGAAGGTAAGATTATCCAGGACCTGATCGCTTAACCGGGGAACGCAAAATTTGCAGGGTGCGTTTCGACGCACCAGAGTTCCAAGGATCATAGAAATCGTGCGTGCGGGACGTACCCTGCTTTCTGCAACAATCAACGACGCCACACACTGATAGATTGAATAATCAATGATAGCTCTGCCTCGACTTCTGGTTGCTCTGACCGCCTGCCTGTTCGCCGTGACGGCTGTCTCCCCATCAGCGGCTGCCGACCGACCAAACATCGTTCTGATCATGGCCGACGATATGGGCTATGAGTGCATCCAGGCCAACGGCAGTCTTGATCACAAGACGCCGAACATCGACGCACTGGCTGCTGCCGGGTTGCGGTTTGAGCATTGCTACGCGCAGCCGATCTGCACGCCGTCACGCGTTAAGCTGATGACGGGCAAGTCGAACAAACGCAACTATGTCAGGTTCGGGAAACTGGATCGCAAGCAGACAACGTTCGCACACCTTCTGAAAGATGCCGGATACAAGACGTGCATTGCTGGAAAGTGGCAGCTTGGTAAAGAGGTCGACTCGCCTCAGCACTTTGGCTTTGATGAGGCGTTGCTGTGGCAGCACACTCGCAGTGGACGGTCAAAAGAGAACGGAAAGACTTTTGACCGACGTTTCGTCAATCCGCAGTTGGAGCTCAACGGCGAAGAACAGGACTACGTCAATGGAGAATACGGTCCACAGGTCTGTACTGAATTTATTTGCGACTTCATTGATAAGAACAGCCAGAAACCGTTCCTTGTGTATTACCCGATGATCCTCACGCACTGCCCCTTCGATCCGACTCCGGATTCCACCGACTGGGATCCGAAGCGACTCGGTTCGACCACTTACAAAGGCGATCGCAATGCCCCCCAGCGACTTTTCCGAGACATGGTATCGTATGTTGATAAGACGATCGGCAAACTGAATATGAGACTCGAAAAGGCCGGCGTTCGAAACAACACCCTGCTGATCTTTGTTGGTGACAACGGGACCGACACACCGATCGTCACCAACACCACGTTCGGGAAAGTTGTCGGCGCGAAAGGACAGATGATTGACGCAGGCAACCATGTCCCGTGTTTCGTGAGCTGGCCAGGCGTCATCAGGAAAGGACGTGTCGTGCAGGATATCATCGATTTCAGCGACATCCTGCCTACGATCTGCGAGGCCACCGGCACGCAGGTTCCTGCTGGCCTGACAATTGACGGCCAGAGTTTTCTTCCACAACTGAAAGGTGAAACGGGGTCGCCTCGTGATTCCATTTACATGTGGTACTCTCGAAACGGCGCCGTCAAAGCGGCTAGAGCCTTCGCTCGTAATCAGCGATACAAACTTTATGAGTCCGGAAAGTTCTTCGACGTACCCAACGACCGTAACGAGAAAAAGCCGCTTGGTGATGCATCACTCAGCGAAGAGCAGCTTTCGATCAAGGCTGTTCTGCAGGCACGGTTGGACCGTTTTGCAGACATAAAACCGGTCAACGCCAAATAGCTTGTGCTGGGAGCGTCTGGATGCATTGCCTGATACCGTGATTTACGGGTCCGCAATATTGCAGAGTTGAGAACCAGCAGATCGTTCGTGAATTCTGGACACTGTTGTAGTCGTAACGCCCGGCGTCGGCTGATTGCACCTGGAGTCGGCGTTTACATTCTGTCCTGCGATTCCACTCATTGAGTAGTGCTTTACAACCAGCCAGCGCGGCTGTGGAACCGGAGTCACACCGTTCCGGTTGCCACCAGATTTCAGAACGTCAACTGCGATACCGTTCGCTCTGCATTCTCCGAATTTGTAGGTGTGATGCCATTAGTCAATCACTTCATTCGATAATCTGGCTGCTCTGTGCCTGATTCAACTTAAAGATGTACTTCTCCGAGATGTTACGATGACGTATTTGCGATCAAAATATGCGATTGCGAAATTAGTTCATGATTTTTTCAGACAAATCGCTTCATGATTGCGATCCTTGTATGAATGTGTACGTGACCGAGGGATGTCTCGATCGACGCTGCTCACTCCGGCGATTTGAAAAATGCATAAAGGCGTTCTTGTGAAGCTGTCCCGTCTATTGTTAATTTTGGTTGTGCCGACGCTTTATATTTCTTCGGTGTCAGCGCTGGATGAAGAGCTGACGCACAAAAAAAATGCGTTGAACAAGTTCCGAGGGCGGCGCAATCTGCTGGCACAGTCTTTGGTTTTCTCAGAGGTGTTCACGTGGGTTACCGACCTGAAGACGCAGGAAGGACTCCCAGACTATCCTGCAGCGGTCAACCGTCACTTTGGAAAAGATGTATCTTCAGAGAAGAACGGTGCGGTCGCTCTTTACGAGGCATTTGGTCCAGCTCCTGAAGGTACCCGCCTTAGCGACAGATTCTTCGAACTGCTTGAAATGCCCGTCCCACCAGATGCTGGAAAATACTTCCGGCATTTTGGTGTCGGCCTTCCTGTTGGGGAACGCAGGAAACTGAATGACCGATACTCTGAATCGTGGCGACAGCCGTGGGCGGAGAAAGACTTTCCTGAAGTGGCTCAATGGTTGCGCGACAACGAGAAGCCGGTCGAGACTGTCGTCAAGGGAGCCATGCTGCCTGAATACTATTCCCCGCTCGTTCCGCCGGTCGATGCCGACGGCCATTCGGGTGGTTTGATCGCTACTCTTCTGCCCGGCATTCAGAAAAGCCGATCAATCTCCCGCTATCTCGTCTCGCGAGCGATGTTGAACATCGAAAAAGGCAACGTCGATTACGCCTGGCGAGACTTGATTGCGTGCCATCGAGTCGGAGAGATGATCGGTCGCGGCCCAACGCTGATTGAATACCTCGTCGGTACGGCCATTACTCAAATCGCAACGCATGGTCAAATCGTCTTTCTCGACCGAGTTCAGCCGGCCGTCGCGCAGCTTGCTCAGTATCGAAAAGATCTTTTAAGTCTGCGACCAATCAAGCCCGCGGTTGAGCAAGTGGTTTTCACTGAGCGAATGATGTATCTCGACAGTGTCGTGCAAATTGCATGCGAGTGTATCGACTTCAACGATCTTGTTGCCTCTCAAACGCCCGGTTTTGAAGAATTAGAGACGCAACTGGGCATACTGCCAATCGGCTGGACAATCGACTGGAACATCGTCATGCGGGAGGGAAACAGGATTTACGACCGATTCGACGCGGCGATGAAACTGAAATACTACCAGGATCGCCGAGCTGCAATGGCGAAGATCGAGGGCGACCTGAAGCTCGTCAGGGCCAATGTTTCGGCCAAAGAGTTTCTGCTGGCAGCAGTTACGGAAGAATCGACCAGCAAAGCAATCGGCAAGGTCCTGTCAGCTTCGATGGTTTCCAGTTTGAGCGGCGTTAACCGGGCTTACAATCGATCTGTGCAGACGCGTGAAAACCTGCTGCTGGCTTTTGCACTCGCCGACTGGAAGGAACAACACGGCAGCTACCCCGCGACGCTGAATGATCTTGTTCCTGACTTCGTAAGCAAATTGCCCACTGACGCTTTCAGTGAAACGCCACTGACCTACCGACGTGAAGGTAACGGGTTTATTTTTTACAGCGTTGGAGTCAACGAAATCGATGACAACGGTCGGTCGTATGACGACGAGCCAAAGGGCGATGACCTCTTTATCCGCCTGCCACTTCCTGAGCCGAAGGGCAAAGAGTAACCCGTCAGCGGTGTTGCACACGCCAGCAACGTCTTTGCAACATTCACCACCAGCAGTCAGAATTACCGGACGATAGAATTCGTCTAATCCTGACTCTACGCTTGGAAGTTGCAATGACTGTTGAGCCCCGCCTGACTATTGCTTCGCCGATGCACGCTCCCTTTGTACCACTGATCCGGATGAAGCGTCTTGTGTGGTTCTTTTGTGTGGTCACAGTTCTCGGAGTAAGTCAAACAAGCTTCGCTGAACAGGATTTTCCTGGAATAAAGAACGTGCTGTTCATCGTTTCGGACGATCTCAAAGCGAGCGTGCTGGGATGTTATGGCGACCAGGTTTGCCACACTCCAAACATTGACCGGCTCGCGGCAGAAGGCGTCGTCTTCGAACGGACTTATTGTCAGGGAGTTGTCTGTGGGCCGTCGCGGACGTCGTTTATGCACAGCCGCTACAAAGGCACGGCCGATATCAACCTCGGTCGACACTTCCGGGAGAACGGCTGGTACAGTGCACGGGTCGGCAAGATTTATCATATGCGAGTGCCTGGCGACATTATCGCCGGTACGCACGGACAAGACGTTGAATCTTCGTGGACGGAACGATTCAACTCGCAGGGCATGGAAGCTCATACCCCAGGTCACTATGCCTGCCTGAATCAGAATATCTTCACAACCGCTCCCGAAAATCGGCAAACGACGAGAATGCCGCATCGTATGTTTGTCACAGTTCGCTACGAAGGCGACGGCTCGGACCAGCCGGATCACAAGTCGGCAACCAAAGCCATCGAGCTTCTACAGAAACATCAGGCTGAACAATTCTTTCTTGCCGTTGGTCTGGTGCGACCGCATTACCCAATGGTCGCACCACAGCAGTATTTCGATCCGTATGCGTGGCAAAAAATTCTGCTGCCACCAACTATTGAGAACGATCTGCTTGACGTCCCGAAAGCGGGTCTGGCGGGAACGCGGAACGAAAATAATCTCATCGGACAGTACCCGGATAATCAGAAGAAAATGTGGACCGGGTATTACGCATCGGTTGCCTTCATGGATGCTCAGGTCGGACGGATCATGACCGAATTAGAGCGACTCGGCCTGCGGGAAAGTACCGCAGTCATCTTTGCCAGCGACCACGGCTATCACCTGGGTGAACACGGCTTCTGGCAGAAGTCGAATCTGCATGAAGAAGTGACGCGAGTTCCTCTGATCATATCCGTGCCAGGCGTCAAACCCGGTCGTTCGCGAGGTCTTACCGAGTTGCTGGATATTTTTCCGACGTTATCCGACCTCGCGGGATTGAAAGCCCCGACCAGCGTGCAGGGAAAAAGCCTTGTCCCGATGCTAAAAGACAACGATGCCAGCGTCCGCGACAGTGCGCTATCCCTGAACAGGGACGACTACTCAATCCGAACGTCGAATTGGGCATTGATGCGTTACGCAGACAAGTCGACCGAACTTTACGACATGCAGGCAGATCCAGATCAGTTTACGAATCTGGTAGATAACTCCGACTATGCTGGGACTCGCAATCAACTCAACGCGGAACTTGACGCCCGCCTGAAAGCGGTGGGTTTGGATAAATCTTCGTCGAGGCGCAGGAAGTTTTAGCCAGGTGAAGTTTTAGCCAGGTATCGAAAGAGAGCAGGGCGTGCCCCTGGCTGGTCGTACCCTTCAGGCTACCTCGATAGCGTTGGATCAAGCCACAACCCCCAGTCGGACCCCAGGCCGTCGCTCGTTGGATTTGTGAGCAGTTCGAGCTCTACTACACCAGTAATTTTAATGTTGAATTCTGACAGCATTCCGGCCTTGAGAACTTGCGATTTCCATAAACGTTGCCCGTCGCCAGTGATTTCAAATTCGACGGTTCCAGCATGTCCTGTGGCCAGGCCGGCTTTACCTGTCAGTTGCTTCCATTTCTTACCTACCCGATAAACATGTCTGGCGGGAGCATGCGCATAGATTCCTCTTTCGAAGATTTCACTGGCTGATTCGAGCAACGGTGATTGTCCAGGAACTCGATCGAAAGCGGGACGTCCCCAGCCAACATTAGAAGATTCCGGTTTTAGACTCGTCAGTGCTGCCGTTGATAGCGATCCGTCGTACTCGGCAGGAGTTTGCGTCGGCCTGACGCGTCGCGTTAATCGCCTGGCGACTGCGGCAGCTTTCGGAGACTTGATGGCATCGGCCAGTTGAGTGGCTAATTGACGATCGTCCTTAGCGAGAGCGTCCAGCACGTGAGCGAGGTCAAATCGAAGCTGGATTGCTGAAAGATTGGGGACACCGTCGTCCGCGATGCTGTACGGATAACGAAATTTCGTACGCGACATCTGACCGGCGGTTGAACCATTGGCGTGCAGAGGAAACAGTCGCAGTTCACCTTTCCTGCCTCGGCGAAGGGCTTCGGAGCTCAGTTCGAAATATCCGTCGCTCGATGGCACTGCTGTCGCCGTCGTTGAGTCGTAGTCTCCTCCGCCCTCAGGATCAAAGTAAGCGACTATTGCATAAACCGGCGGCTTGCCTTTGACTTTTCCGGAGATACGAATCGACTTACCTTCGGCCATGATTGAAATGTCATCAATCGTGGCTGTCGACCTTTCGTCCAGACCTTTGATTGATCCCGAAAACTGCGGATGCGATGCCAGACGAAGTGCGTGTGCCAAAGTCAGAAAGCTGCCCGGACCCTCGTCGCGGAGTTCATCTCCATAGGTGCGATTTCCCGATCCCATGAGCGCGGTGCCTCGGACGGCTTCGTCAGGCCGAGCTCGACAATGAGGAAGCCCTAACGCGTGGCCCAACTCGTGAGCGATGCCGCCAATGAAGATCGAGTTATGCTTGCCCAGAGAAATGCGACCGTACTGTCCGTCTCGGATCATCGGCTGCTTGAGTTTGAGGTTGTTTGAATCAAGCTCTGGCGAATCAAGTTGCCAGGCCGTGCCCCCTCGAAACGAGCCACCCGCATAGTAAGGCGACTTGTGAGTAAAGCGACGCCGCTCTTTATCCCAGGTAGCGAGGTTGCAAAATATGAGGATCGTCTCCTGTCGAGCATCAATGCCGGCTTGCTCAAGTATCGGAAGACACTCATTGCGGATCTCGTTTCCGGACTGCACAGCATAGTGGCTGGTGTCGTGCTTCCCTCGGACTGTGTGCAGAATCAATTGGTTCTGAGCGTCGTACTTCAGATTGAAGCTGCGATTACCAAAGCCGAGTCGCGTCATCTCGCGGGCGTAGAAGCCTCGAATGTGCTTCATTATCCCAGTCAGCCGCGACTGATAGCCAGCCGGCAATTTGCGGTCGGATGGAGTCCAACAGACAATGTGCAGAAATCGATCAGCAGATTCCGGTTGATCCTCGTGCCACACCTCCAGAATCGATCTTGCGGCATTGACCTGGTCACGCTCGGTGAACAGTTCAGCTGCCAGCGTCGGTTGCGAAACGATGAAAAGCAATGCTGCCATCAGCCGTGATTGTCTCATCAAATACTCCGTAGGAATGCGTCTCGACGCACCGCTGTTTGACTGATCCTGTAGTACGCCGAGACGCACCCTGCATGAAAATGTGATTACTGTTCGTATGAGTTTTCGGCGAATAATGCCGCGCGAGGGTCGTTTGTCTTTGTGAGCTGCGCAATCAGGCGGACCTGCATGCTCTTCAGCGTTGCAGCATAGTCGGGCCGCGAAGCAACATTCTTCAATTGATTCGGGTCGCTGGTTAAATCGTACAACTCATCTTTCGGCCATTGAGGAAACGACAGCTTCGCAAACTGTTTGATGTCTGATACTTTACGATTCAGTCTGAGAAACTGCTTTGAAGGTGATGGGTCAATTGCGAACGAAAAGGCACCAGGCTCGGTTGGCCACGGGGTTTCAGTGAAGTCGTATTCCGGATTTCGACCTTTGACTTCTCCAGTTGTCCACTTGTCCGGATCGAAATTGCGGATGTAGAGGAAGTCTTTGGTTCTGATTGCCCGTTTTGGATAAGGGTAAACGTGCCGCTCGACACCGGTCAGAACGTAATTTCGAGATGCGTCAACCTGACCGGATTTCTTTGACAGAAGTAAAGGCGTCAGGCTTCGACCGGTCATTTGTCCTGGCGGTTTCAAACCGACAGCTTCTAGAAACGTCGGAGCGAGATCACAAAGGCTGACGAAGTCAGCGACTTCGCGTAGCCCCTGAACTTTTTCTCCCCAGCGAATGGCAAGCGGAACGCGAGTCCCCAGGTCGTAAAGCGTTGCTTTGCATCGCGGAAACGGCATGCCGTTATCGCCGCTGACTACGATGATTGTGTTGTCCAGTTCGCCCATCACCTCAAGCTTACGGACGATGTCGCCTACCTCGCGGTCGAAACGCTGAACTTCCCACAGGTAGTCAGCAACGTCGCTTCGCACAGTGACTGTATCTGGAAGGCACGCTGGCACCTTGACCTTTGCTAGATCCATTCCGCTTTTTACACCGACGCCGAGTTCGTATGGGCGGTGAGGATCCTGGCCACCGTGCCAGTAGCAGAATGGTTCGCCCGGCTTTCGTTCGTCGAGGAACTCGTCGAACGATTTAAAGCGTTCTCCGAAGGAATCCCGTTGACGAAACGTGTGCTTACTTGGCCACACGCCCTTGCCGAATCGACCAGTTCGGTACCCGAATTTCTGCAGGAGCTCGGTGTAGACGTCGTAGTCTTCTCGTAGCGATCCGCCCAGACTGTCACCTTCCCGCAGCCGCCAGTGATGCTGGCCGGTCAGAATGCTCAAGCGGCTCGGAGTACACGAAGGCGTGGAGACAAACGCATTTTCAAAGAGCACTCCTTCGCGAGCAATGCGGTCGAAGTGTGGTGTCCTGACGACCGGGTCGCCAAGTATCCCGGCGTGAGGCCATGACCAGTCGTCGGCCATGCAGAAGACGATGTTCGGCCGTTGTCCGTTATTGCCTGTTGGCTGGCGGACCGTCGCAGGCACGGCCTGAATGCTGAATATCTGGCTCTGTTTCGTGATTTCGAATGAGCGAAGGAATCCGTTGGGGCCTTGAATTCGGAACAAATGACCGCGTGTCGTGTTCTGTAAAATCTGAGAGCCGGGCTTGATGACGCCCTGCCGACGTTCTTCGCCGTCCGGCGTGACCCAGAACAAGGTGAGCGGTCCCGTGCTCTGATTACGAAAGATCGCCTGCGGACGTAGCGGTTTAGGGGGGGCATACTTCGGTGGTTCTGGCAGGGTTGACCAGAGTTGATCACTTAGGTTTGTCAGTAGCTCAAGGTGCCTGGCATTGTCCGCAACGTTTTCGTTTTCCTGCGGATCGATGTCGTGGTCGTAAAGTTCCGTCGCGACGACTTCGCGCGAACGTCGATCCTGCCACTCGATATACCGATACCGGTCCGTCCGCATCGAATATCCCATCAGCGGCACGTTCCCATTTCTCCGCTGGAACTGGCTGAACGCAGCATCTTTCCAGTTGCGATCCGGGTTGGACAGCAGCGGAGCTACGCTCTTTCCTTCAAGCTGCCTGGCAACGTGCAGCCCGGCCAGTTCGCAGAGCGTTGGATAGACGTCGACAAGCTCGACCAGAGCCTTAGAAGTTTGGCCGTTGCCTTTGGCGTCAGGAGCTCGGATGATCAATGGGACTCGTGCATCTATTTCGTAGTTCGACTGTTTGCACCAACTGTTGTGTTCGCCAAGTTTCCAGCCGTGGTCTCCCCACAGTACAACGATCGTGTTGTCTGTCAGACCCAGCGAATCCAGTTCTGAAAGCAGTCGCCCGATCAGCGCATCGACAAAGCTGACCGATGCGTAGTAACCATGCTTGAGTCGGCGTTGCTCTGATTCGGTTAACGGCCCCTGTAACGGGGACGGCGTGCCGTCGAAGTCGAAGTAATCCCGCAGTTCGTACATTGTATTCATCGCGAACGCGGGCGAACTCTTCGGTAGAAACTGATTCGCCGCGACGGAAATCGTATTGCGATCGTAGAGGTCCCAGTATTTTTGCGGCACGACGAACGGCAGGTGCGGCCGGACAAACCCCGTGGCGAGAAAGAACGGCTTGTCCTGCTTTGCCAGGCGTTTCATCGCTGACAATGTCTGCTCGGCGATGGCTCCATCGATGTGTTCATGGTCCGGCGTGTCGACGATTTCGGTCGCCTCGGCTCGCATTCTTGCGATTTTCTTTTCGGACCGTCCGTCATTCCGCATTTTCTCTCGGTACTCGGCGTGCCGCTTTCTGGCATCCTTTGACCAGAGCGAACTCTTCTTTGGCCAGGCGTGAGGCTCGCTCCAGGATTCGTTGTCCGGCCAGGGATTGTGGAAAATCTTCCCGAACGAAACCGCATCATAACCGTTCTTCATGAAGTACTGCGGCAATGTCACAGCGTCTGGGATCGTGTGTCGAAACCGTGTCCCCAGATCCCAGACGCGTGTCGAGTCCGGCCGCAATCCGGTCATGATGCTGACTCGAGACGGATTACAGACGGCAAGCTGGCAGTAAGCCCGTTCGAAGACGACGCCCGTTGCAGCCAGCTGGTCGATGTTCGGTGAGTGGATTGCCTCTTCACCGTAGCAGCCGAGTTCCGGTCGCAGATCGTCGACCGCAATGAACAATATGTTCGGTCTGGAGTCGGAAGATTCGTTCGCCGCTGCGTCACAATGGCTGGTGAACAGCAACGCCGAGATAATCCATGCCACTGATGCAGAAGTCTTGATTGTCATCGGTTACCCACCAGAATTTGAGTCGACATCACCATGTGTTCGCCGCAGGTAACGAACGCTCGACGTTGAATCGCTGGTGGTCTATTTCTTCTTGCGGTTTCGCTTTCTGGGTGCTGGTGGGAGAGCGACGCCGAGGTACTGCTGCATTCTCGCCACGTAACCGCCGTGGCTGAATTCGCAGGCTTTCATGGCGTCGGTGTAGGGCTCGGTGCCGTCACCGATCCAATCGATAATGTTGAAGATTTTGAGCGACGCGTACGAACTGTTTTTCAGCATGTTGTTCCAGCATTCCTGAGCCGCTGATTTGTCGCCGGCTCGGTAAAGAATCCAGGCGGCCATCGCTCGAACATGGTGACAATCATCGTCGAGGCTCTTGCGGATGAATTTAGAATCCAGACGAGATATTTTCTGAAGATTGAAGCACCCAACGATCGCCCAATAGCGGACTCCGGCATCCGTGTGACTCAGGTCGCGGTAGAAGCCCGGCAGGTTGGCTGCGGACTGAGACAGAGCCATTTCCGATGCTCGCTGGTAAGCCTTCAGGTCGTAGAGTGACGGATCGCGGACCAGGTCAAAGATCGTGACGCCCGCGTCTTCGGAGCGTTTAACGACTTCGCTTTCCGGGAGCAGACCGGAGTCAAAGTGTTTGACCTGCCAGTCGTCGAGAGCCTTGCTCAGCCTCGCGACGTCTTTCGCGTAGCCTGGATCGTCGATGAGGTTGTTGACGTTGTCAGGATCGACGCTGGTGTCGTACAGCTCGTGCATCGGTTTGGTGCCGAAGAACCGGCCGGTCAATGCGTCGGTTTTCCCGGCGAGATGATGAGCTTCCCAGGCCTGCGTTGCCTTCATAATCCAGAGGTAGTTCAGGTGCTGCCCCCACGGCGCGTACGGCATGTAGTTTCTGATGTAGAGAAACTTGCCGTCGCGAATCGCTCGAACGTTGTCGCAACGTTCATCCATGCGGGATCGAAAACTGACGTGGTAGTTGCGTTCTTCCGCGTCCGGCCCGAGAAACGTCTTGCCCTGGAGATAGTCTGGCGTTTCGGCTCCGCAAATTGTCAGCCACGTTTTTGTCATATCGATGAAGCTAACCAGGCGGTTTACTTTGCTGCCCGGTTCTGCCGGTCGCAGATGCTTGAACTTCCTGGGGATTCGAATGATGAGAGGGCAGTGCGTTCCGCTGTTGAACAGGAACCGCTTGCTGCGAGCGATGACGCCGCCGTGGTCTGAGTTGTGAATGACGATGGTGTTTTCCGCGAGGCCACTTTTTTCCAGTTGTTCAAGAGCGAGACCGATGTCAGCATCCATCTTCTTCATCTGATCATGGTAGTGAGCGTAGTTTTTGCGGACGTCGGGGATATCCGGATGATACTTCGCCAATCGCACGTCGTCCGGACTGTGAGTCGTATTGTTAACGTCGCCAAACGCTTTCGACTCGTGGGACTTCGTACTGTTGATCACCATGAAAAATGGTTGCTGCTGTTTCAGCTCGTCCCAGTCAGCCTTGTTTGTGTCCCAGGCATCGCCGTCTGTACGTCCGCCAATGTTGTAGTCCGTTTTCTTCGCATTCCCGACGAAGTATCCAGCCTTCTTCAGCAGGTCCGGGTAGTAGCTGATTCTGTCGTGAGGAATCGGATAGCGGCTCCGCATTGGATGAGTGCCCATCGAAAGAGCATGCACGCCGGTAATCCAGGTACTCCTCGACGGAGCACAGACCGGCGCGTTGGCATAGCAGTGCATGTACTGAAACCCTTCGGCCGCCAGCGCGTCGATATGCGGCGTGTCGGCATGAGGGTTCCCATAACAGCCGACCCAGTTGACGTTGTTGTCTTCGCACGTCAGCCACAGGATGTTGGGTCGATCTTCTGCCGCTGCCGAAACAGTTGTCAGCAGCAGGATTGCAGTCAGGATTCTCATGAGCCAGATCTCGATTAGATATTCAGGGACGTTGTTTCGAATATGTGGACATGGTCCACGTGTTCGTTGATTGAACTCAAAATTATAGCGACAACAGTCGGCTCCTACTTGTCCGATCAGACGCCGAGTTCGTTTCCGTGCGGATCGAGAAACTGAAATCGTCGTCCGCCGGAGAACGAGATGGTTGCTCCGTCGCGGAAAGTGGCCACGTCCGACTGCCTGCTGGAAACCTGGAACTGTACGCACGGCCCGGCCACCAACTGTATCATCTGCCCCGCTCTTCACAGTCTGATCAAAGCAGGAGATGCTACTGCTATAAGCATTCTCGACTACGAACCGGGAAAACTGAAAGAGGTCATGTTGACCGTGTCTCCATGGAAAGTTGCCATCGGAGAAAATGCCATCGCTGATCTTTGGCTTTCACCATGCGGCCGACGGCCTCTGGACCTGCTGATCGATCAGGTCATGTACTACGTTCGCCCCAACGGTCGAGTCTGACAAAAAGTCTTCACAGGAAAAAATACTGGCAGCTGGGGATTTATTCGAGTACCAGAATTCGTTCCCGATGAAACCTCGCAGCCTGCATCGTCTGGAAGTTCAAATCAACGGCAGGATTGTTGCCGCAGCCACCTTCGTGCTGCACGAGTAAAGCAATGAGCGGTCGCTCTGTCGCGTGAAGTCACAGATTCAGATCAACGGGTTGGCCTTCGCTGAGTCGTTGCCGTACCTGAAGGAAGTGGTCTTCGTACTCGATTGCCGGATCAATTCCCAGGTGCGACAGGACCGTTGCTGAGAGATCCGCTGGTGAAACCGGCCGCTCCGCAACGTACCCACCGTTGGCCGTTGTCGAGCCATAAACCTGACCGCCTCGCACTCCACCACCAGCGACAATTGCCGTGAACGCGTGCGGCCAGTGATCACGGCCAGTCTTCGCCGTCATCCCGTTCTGTGTGACGACTCCGACTTTTGGTGTACGGCCGAACTCGCCCAGCGCGACGACAAGTGTTGTTTCCAGCAAACCTCGTTCGTCGAGTTCCTGCAGAAACGTCGATATCGCTCGATCGAACACCGGGCACAATCGCTCCTTCAACTTCGGAAAGTTCAACGCGTGCGTGTCCCAGTGCGGCGAAACCTTGTCGTCCTTGTGATCGTCGTCCCAGTTGACAGTGACAAGTGGTACTTCCGATTCAACCAGCCGCCGTGCCAGTAACAGGCTTTGCCCGAAACGAGTATCGCCGTACTTCGCTCGCTGCACGGTTGATTCACGACTGAGATCGAATGCGCCGATGGATCCCGCATTTTCGACCAACGTCGCCGCTGAATGAAAGTTGGATTCCACCAGTCCCGTTTGAAACGTACTTTGTGCAGGCTTCAGGCCGAACGGATCGAGCTGTTCTCTCAGTTGCCGTCGTTGCCGAAACCTCGCGGCCGTCACTTCAGACGGCAGCTCCAGTCCACGCATTTTGAAGCCAGGTTCCTTCGGGTTTCCTTCGACCAGAAACGGATTGAACTGCTCGCTCATCCGCCCACCGGTCTGACCGGCGATGCGGCGATCCTGTCCGACAAACTGCGTGTACCAGGGCAGCACGACCGAACTCGGCAGTCCCTGAGTTTGTGGTGCAAAGCGATGCACTATCGCGGCGATCGCCGGCCAGTCTTCCGGCGTTGCCTGGTCAGTAATCGGCGGCCCAAAATAAGGACGCCCGGAATAAACCTCGCTACACGCAGGACCGTGGACGGGCATACGGTGCCGCATCGACCGCAGCAGACAGAACCGATGCATCTGCTGCCCGAGCAGCGGCAGGTGTTCGCATATCTGAATGCCCGGGACGCTGGTCGAGACTGGTTGAAACTCGCCGCGGATCTCTGCCGGAGCCGACGGCTTCATATCCCACAGATCGATGTGCGATGGTCCTCCGAACAGAAAGATGAACACGCAAGACTTCGCCCGGCCATTCGCAGGGGCCGCCAGCGACGAGCCTTCCGCCCCCGAAGCCCGCTGTAAATTCGAGACGTCAGATGTTTGTGCCGCACCCAGCGAAAGCGCCACGCCCGATCGAAGCAGCGAACGTCGCTCGAAGTTCATCGTGCTCACCTCGTAGAGGTAATATTGTGCCCGTGTACCTGTCGAACAACATTCGTATAAGCCAGGCACTTACTTCATCATGTGGGGCCTCAGGCAATTATACAACCTGCAGGATTAAGCATGGGACGACCTGTTCTACCTTCGTCAGTAGCCTGTTTGTTCAATCTCCGACTTTCATGTCGCTGAAGCTGTCGCTGCAACTCGTGCAGGCGACGGGCTTTCGCGAAATGGTCGCCAGTCAGCCATTGACTTCTGACTTCTTCAGTTTTTCGAGATCATATTTGTCACCGATTTCGTCCAGTACTGGTTTCCACTGGCTGTTTCACGAGATTCCCTGGCTGTGGAAGTTTCACGCCTTCCACCATTCCGTTCAGAAAATGGACTGGATTTCCGGTTCGAGTATGCACCTCTTTGAGATTGTCCTGCTGCGAGCGTTCACGACCGTGCCGATGTACTTCATGGGGTACTCGGGGCCGGCGTTTTAAGCGTACATCTTCTTCGCCGATCTGTTCTCGGTGTTCGTGCATTCAAACGTATGATTCCATTTCGGGTTGCTGCAGTACATTCTGTGCACTCCGAGATGTTATCACTGGCATCACTGTGCCGAGAAAGAGTCAATCAACATCAACTACGCCCAACATCAACTACGCCGTCTACTTCCCGATTCTCGCTCGACTGTTCGGCACGTACCACATGCCTGGAGAAGAATGGCCGGAAGGGCACAGAATAAAAGGCCACCCAGTGCCGCACAGATACTTCTCGCAGTTCAAGTACCCGTTTCAGAAGCTGGTACGATATTCCGCCGACGGAGTCCGGCGGCGACTGGTCGTTTTTCAATGAATGCGGTGAATATCCAAATAGTTACTGCAAATCTACAAGATTTTAACGTGTCCAACGAAGATAATATTGTGCCGGTCGGTTCTACGTTGCCGTGCCGATAGGAACAATGCTGTACTGGGCAGGTGATGGGTGACGTGGCGGGAGCTGCAGTGGTAGCGGCTCGTCGGTTTTCTCGTGTGGGTTTTCGCTGTTTTCAGACCACCTTAGTTGACTCAGGATATCCACGATGAGATGTCGAAGTAGTGTCCGGTATTTGTTGATCTTTGCCAGCATCGTCGCTGCTGTGACACCAGAAGCCGTACTCGCCCAAGACGAGCTCAGTTTCAACCGCGACGTCTTGCCGATCCTGTCCGATCGCTGCTTCCTTTGCCACGGTCCTGACGAAGCAACTCGGGAAGCGGAACTTCGGTTTGATGTTGAAGGAACCGTTTCCGAGGACGTTATCGCGCCTGGTCATCCAGAGAAGTCGGAATTCTTTCACCGAATCACGAGTGACGATCCGGAGGTACGCATGCCACCTGCTGATTCGAAGCTCGCGTTGACGAAAGGCGAGATTGACATCCTCGGCCAGTGGATCAAAGAGGGAGCGAAGTGGCAGCAGCACTGGTCGTTCATTCCTCCACGGAAACCGGCGCTTCCGAAAGTTAAGGATGCTGATTGGTGCCAAAACGAAATCGACCGTTTTATTCTCGCCAGACAGGAAGAAGTCGAACTGAAGCCGGCATCCAAAACGTCTAAAGAGCAGCTGATTCGGCGGCTCAGTTTTGACCTGACCGGACTGCCGCCGTCACTCGCCGAGATCGATGAGTTTCTCAAAGGCGACCGACCAGACGCGGTGGAACGAGTCGTCGATCGGCTTCTCAAGAGTTCTGCGTATGGCGAGCGGATGGCGACAGACTGGCTGGACGCCGCTCGGTACAGCGACACGTACGGTTACCAGGTCGACCGTGATCGTTTTGTCTGGCCGTGGCGAGACTGGGTCGTGAGGGCTTTCAATAAAAATATGCCTTACGACCGGTTCATTACCGAACAGCTCGCAGGCGATCTGCTGCCAGACGCGACCGACGGTCAGATTCTCGCGACGACTTTCAACCGACTGCATCCGCAGAAGGTGGAAGGCGGCAGCGTGCCGGAAGAGTTTCGGATCGAGTACGTCGCCGACCGCACGCAGACATTCGCGACGGCATTCCTCGGTTTGACCATGGAGTGTTGCCGCTGTCACGACCACAAGTACGACCCGCTCAGTCAGAAAGAGTACTACCAGCTCTCGGCATTCTTCGACAACATCGCCGAAGCGGGCTTGTATTCGTACTTCACGCCATCCGTTCCCACCCCAACGCTCGTTATGGCCGATGACTCCATGAAAGCAAAGATTGCAGCGGCCAGGCAGGAAGTTGAACAGACTGAGGTTGCTCTGAAAGTTCTGGTGAATGCCGAGAAATCCCGCGAGGCATTCCAGACATGGCTCGAGGCAATGACAAATCCTGAAACGTTGGTTTCCGGACAGGTCGCTCACCTGGACTTTGAAGATGACCAGAAAGGCGGCAACAAGTCAGTCGAGGGGAAATTTGGAAAGGCCGTCAAGCTGAGCGGAGACGATGCCGTCGGATTGAAGGTCGGCAACTTTCACCGCTTCGAGCCGTTCTCAGTCAGCCTGTGGATGAACACGCCGGACGTGAAAGAGCGAGCGGTCGTCTTTCATCGATCGCGAGCCTGGACTGACGCCGGCAGTCGCGGGTATCAGCTCCTCATTGAAGACGGCCGGCTGAGTGCGTCGCTGATCCATTTCTGGCCGGGAAACGCGATTCGAATTCGCACAAAGCAACCACTGACAACGAACCAGTGGCAGCATGTCGTCGTCACGTCGGATGGTTCGAGTCACGCAAACGGTTTGAGTATTTACCTCAACGGCGAACGAGCCGAGACCGACGTCGTCCGCGACAACCTTTACAAGAATATCACGGGTGGTGGTGGTGACAACATTGCGATCGGAGAACGGTTTCGCGATCGAGGATTCACGGACGGGCTCGTTGATGAATTTCGGGTGTTTGACCGTCAACTTACGCCAATAGAAGTCGAGCACCTTGGTGATGGGAACGCCTTGTCTGAGGCGTTGACCAGCTCAGCCCGCAATGCCGATTCACTGGAGCTCTTTGCTTACTACCTCGCAACAGCTAACGAGGACTACCTCGGACTGTTGGAAATACTTCAGGGTAAGCGTGAGGCTCACAGCAAAATTGTCGATGGACTGACCGAGATCATGGTCATGCGTGAGGAACCATTGCGCCGCGATACGTTCCTGCTTAAACGGGGAGCCTACGATGCTCGCGATGTGAAAGTTGTTCCGGAGACGCCAGCTGCTTTGTCGACGTTGAACGATGGTGTTGCACGGAATCGACTTGGGCTGGCAAAGTGGCTTACTCAGCCGGACAACCCGCTGGCGGCACGCGTCGTCGTGAACCGGATGTGGCAGATGGTCTTTGGGCAGGGCCTTGTGCGAACTCCGGAAGATTTTGGTAGACAGGGGCAGCCGCCGACACATCCTGAATTACTCGACTGGCTGGCCGTTGATTTCGTCGAGCATGGCTGGAACGTCAAGCGGCTTCTGAAACAGATCGTGCTTTCGGCCACGTATCGGCAGTCTTCAATACCTTCGGAAAAGTCTTTTGCCAGCGATCCTCAGAATCTGTTGTTGTCGTGGTCGCCAACGTTCCGATTGCCAGCCGAGATGCTGAGAGACAACGCGCTCGCCGTCAGTGGACTGCTCGTTCGTAAGATTGGCGGAGCGCCCGCCAAACCGTACGAAGTTGAAGTTTCGTTCAAGCCAGTGAAGCCAGATCAGGGCGAAGGGCTGTATCGTCGCAGCCTGTATACCTATTGGAAGAGGACCGGTCCGGCTCCGGTGATGATGACGCTGGACGCGTCGAAGCGAGATGTCTGCCGGGTTCGTCGCGAACGAACGTCGACTCCGTTGGAAGCTTTTGTGTTGATGAACGGCCCGCAGTTTGTCGAAGCCGCACGAGTTCTGAGCGAGACAATCCTGAACGAGATCAACGAAGATCATGACGCGGCGCTGGTTTACTTATTTCGCACATTGACGGGGCGGCGACCTGACCAGAGTGAGCTAACGATTCTGTCCGATCTGTATTCGCAGCAACTTGAATACTTCACTTCTAATTCTGAGAAGGCAGCGGCGTATCTCAAGACAGGGCAGCGGCAGGCCAATCCGAAACTCGATACAAACCGGCTGGCGGCATTGTCGACAGTAGCGAATGCTTTGTTTAGTTTTGATGAGGTGGTGAATCGTCGGTAGCGGCCGAGTTACGACACTGCTTTACGAGCAGTACCTGCTTGCCCGACGTAATCCAGGAAACAATACAATGAGCCAGAAATGTACAGGATTTGAAACTTCGGCACTTATGCCCCGCCGACAATTGTTGCAGCGATCAGGAATGGGGCTTGGCGGCCTGGCTCTTGCTGATCTGCTTGGATCGGAGAATGCAGCGCAAGCTGCCGGGGGCACGCTGTCGAGGTTTCATCACGCTCCGCAGGCAAAGCGGATTATCTGCCTCTTTCAATCCGGAGCGCCGTCTCAAATCGACCTGTTCGATCACAAGCCGCTGCTGAACGAAAAACACGGCGAGCAGCTTCCGGATGAAGTTCGTAATGGCCAACGACTGACGGGTATGAGTGGAAACCAGTCGAGTATTCCTCTGGCGGGGTCGCCGTTCAAGTTTGCTCAGCACGGCGAAAGCGGGATTTCACTCAGCGAGTTGTTGCCGCACACAGCGAAGGTGGCGGACGAACTCTGCGTCGTTCGATCGATGTACACCGAAGCGATTAATCACGGGCCTGGTACGACGTTCATGCAGACGGGGTCGCAGTTTCCGGGACGCCCCAGCATGGGCGCGTGGCTCGACTACGGACTTGGCAGCGAGAACAGCGACCTTCCCGCGTTTGTCGTCATGAATACAAAAGGCAAAGGCGGGCAACCTCTGGTTTCGCGTTTCTGGGGCAGCGGCTTTTTGCCGTCACGGCATCAGGGGGTTCGTTTTCGATCCGGAAGTGATCCGGTTCTCTATCTGAATAATCCCGCTGGGTTGGACGCAGTCGGCAAACGAAAAATGCTTGACGCACTTCGAAAACTGCATGAGTTGCAGATCGAAAAACACTCCAGCCCCGAAATCGAAACACGTATCGCTCAGCACGAATTGTCGTTCCGGATGCAGGCATCAATCCCGAAAGTGACTGATCTATCAAAAGAGCCTGACCACATCTTCGAGCGATATGGCAAAGACTCGAAAACGCCGGGCACTTACGCGGCGAACTGCATACTGGCCCGCCGACTTGCCGAGCGTGGCGTGCGATTCATCCAGCTTTACCATCAGGGATGGGATCAGCATGGCAATCTGGCCGGCGGAATTCGCAACCAATGCCAGCAGACGGATCAGCCATCAGCGGCATTGATTCAGGATTTGAAAGAGCGAGACCTGTTGAAAGATACGCTGGTTATCTGGGGCGGCGAGTTCGGCCGCACGAACTACTGTCAGGGAAAACTGACGGCCAAAAATTTTGGTCGCGATCATCATCCGCGATGTTTTTCGATCTGGATGGCCGGCGGTGGAATAAAAGGCGGGACGACTTACGGCGAGACTGACCCCTACGGCTACAACGTTGTAGAAAATCCCGTCCACATCCACGATCTGCACGCCACGATTTTGAACCTGATGGGTATCGATCATGAGCGACTGACGTTCAGGTACCAGGGCCGTCGATTTCGGCTGACCGACGTGCACGGCGAGGTTGTCTATGACGTTCTCATTTAACTGGAATTGACGAGTTTGAATCCTTCTCAGACGTAGAAGACATAAGAAAGGGCCGCTGATCAATGATGATCTGTGGCCGTAGGGGCAAAAAAAACATAGGCAAGCTCTTTGATAAGCAGGTGTTAGCAGCAGAAAATGGTTGAGAGCCACGCCAGTGACTTCCCATCACTAATCGAACATCGCATCAGATCATGGTTATGAGAAAACGACAACCACATTAGCCTTAGTTGTGGGCACAGATCCAAATTAACTGGCATTAATCCGACACGTTTTCCAGCGGTGATGAATGATTCAAGACGGTCGGGATTGCCTGGACGGAGTCGGTTGTATTTAATGAATAAGCGTTTTTGTATGTGATGACTTCAAAATCACCTTCACCCGCCACGCTCTTGCCACCTTCCACCCTGGTCAGCTCTCTGCTGCCTCCGCGCACTTCTGACGAGATCTGTGGATATTTCACAGACCTGCCCAATCGAGCCCCATTCATGCGATATGTCCTGTTTCTCATCGCCGTTTCACTCGCTGGTGCCTTCGGATGGCATCTTTATGGCGAGTCGCTTGAATCTGTCAATCCTGAACCGAAAGAGACAGATATAGACGTATCGGCAGTTGATGTTCTGCGAGTCGTCCCACAGCCGATTGCAGAACGTATCGAGCTGGTCGGAAGTCTCGAACCTGTTACCGAAGTTGCAATCCGGTCGCGACTGAGCGGTTATCTCGGCCGAGTCCCGTTCGACGTTGGCGATCGGGTTGAGCAGGGCGAGATAGTCGTGGAACTCGACGATGCGGCAACACGGGAACTGGTCACCCGCGCTGCGGCGGCTGAACAGGTCGCAGCTGCTCAATTGAAGGCTCAGGTCGCACGGGAAGGGCAGGCACTTCGCGAAGTCACTCGGCTGCGGGAACTGGCCGTGTCAGGGGTCAGCACGACTCAACAGATTGAAGAAGCCGAATCTGTTCTGATTGTTTCAAAGGCCGAAACGGAGCTGGAACGGGCACGGCAGGCACAGGCCCAGGCGGACTTGGAACGTGCCCGGCTGGCACTTGACGAACTGCAGATTTCGACGCCGATCAGCGGGTATGTGGCCGAGCGAAATGCCGACATCGGCGACCTGTCACGTGCGGAAGACGTACTGCTGAGGATTGTTGATCTCAGTTCAATAAGAACGGTTGTAAACGTAGTTGAACTGGACTATGGAAAAATAAAAATCGGCGAGACAGCGACCGTCAGCGTCGACGGAATTCCGAATCGTCAGTTTCTCGGACGAATTGTGCAGCAGGCTCCGATTCTCGATCCAACGACTCGCACGGGACGGGTGATGATAGACATCGAAAACGAGGATGCACTTCTTAAACCGGGAATGCATGGCCGAGTTGTGATCACCGTTTCGCAACTCTCGCAGGCGCTCGCCGTTCCCGCTTCGGCCGTTTACGGACCAGCCGGCGGGCAATATCTTTATACGATCGACGAAGCCAGTAAGACCGCTGTAAAGCAGCCAGTCTCAGTCGGATTCCGTGACGGCGACCTGGTTCAAGTGCTGACGGGTCTGAATGAAAATTCACTTGTCGTAACACTCGGTGGGCGATTAATCAAAGACGGTGCGACCGTCAAATTCGCCGGTGAGCCGCTGGTGTCAGAATTCTCTGTAGATCACAACGAACTTTCTGCGTCTACTGGCGAGTAAGTCTGCGGCACGAGCTACGGCTTGAACTCGACGTGAATTTGAGCGGCCGCTGGCTATACTGCTGCAACGCGTTCTGCGAGCATTTCCAAAACTTTGGCGTTCGCCATTAACTTCTCTGCTGGTCGAGTCACAGTAAACGATCACTGTGGATCTTCGATCAATCGGTCTCGTGCGAAGCTTCTGTCGGTCAGGCTTGGCAATGGGGCAAATCATTTCGATCAACTGACCTTATTCGACATCGGAGTAGATTACGTGTCGCGAAATCTCTTGATGCTGACTATTTTTGTCGGGCTTCTGACTGGTCTGTTTTCGTCCAGTATTTCGGACTCTGCTTTTGCCCAGCAAAGGAAGAAAGCCGCTCCGAAAAAGGCACCTCAAACTCGACTGCCAACGCAGGCTGCAAAGGTGGAGGTCGAAGTGGCCCCGGTCGTGGCACGGCTGCAGGCTTCGGCAATCCGTTCAGCCAATCGCATCGACATGCTCGTTGCGGCTGATCTTAGAAAGCACAACCTTAAGCCCAATCCTCCGTCGGCAGATCATGAATTCGTTCGGCGAATCTATCTTGATACGAACGGCACGATTCCGACTGCACAAAAGGCGAAGCTGTTTCTACGATCCCGATCGTCTTCCAAGCGTTCGATACTGATCGATCGCCTTCTCGGGCAACCGGGTTACGGAAGCCAGATGTACAACTGGCTGGCCGACATCATGAGGCTTGTCGACAAGGTCAATAACAATACCTACCTCAGACCGTACAGCGACTGGGTCAAGCAAAGTTTGCGAGACAACACGCCGTGGGACAAGATGGTCAACGACATGCTGTCGTCAGAAGGTAAAGTCTGGGAGAATCCGGCTGCAGGCTTCGTACTTCGCGACCCAGGCATGCCACTCGACAATCTGAACAACGCCGTCCGAATGTTTATGGGCACTCGAATTGGCTGTGCCCAGTGCCACGATCACCCGTTTGATCGATGGACTCAGAAAGAGTTTTACCAGCTTGCCGCATTCACTGGTGGAACCGAGTATCGACTTGCACGAAATAACATGTCGAAGCTTAACAACGGCACGATCGACAAGGCGGCTCCTGGCGGAGATCGATCGATCGAAGCTCGGCTTGGACGCAGCATCGTTCGACTCAACCGAGCGGCGATCTGGAGCAACAATAAGAAACAGCTCAAGTTTCCTCAAGATTACCAGTACGACGACGCGAAGCCCGGTCAGTTAACAACGCCGACCTTTCTGTTTGATACGAAGAAAGCATCGTTCACGCTTCCAGAACGGCGTCAGATTTTCGCGGATTGGGTGACGTCAGAAACGAACGATCGATTTGCGATTACGATTGCCAATCGTTTGTGGAAGAAGGCGATGGGCATCGGGCTGATCGAGCCAGTCGACGACATGATGGGCGAAACGGAAGCGTCGAATCCAGAGTTAATGAAGTTTCTCGCGAGCGAAATTAAACGTCTGAACTTCGATCTCAAAGAGTTTCAGCGAATCATCTACTACTCTAAAACCTATCAGCGACAGGTCGCGTACGCCGATCTGGATCCGGATAAGCACTATCGATTCCCCGGCCCGATACTGCGTCGCATGACTGCGGAGCAGGTCTGGGATTCGCTGCTGACTTTGACGCTCGAAAATCCGGATGCAATTCTTAGACCGGACGATTCACAATACACATCAATTATTGATATCGACGTCAAAACGACTGCACAGCAGGTCATTCAGAAAGCGAAGCAGCTCGACGCTTACAACAAAGCTCAGCGCACTTCTCGGAACAAACGACTTTACAAAGGCCAGGAACTGGTTCGCGCATCGGAGCTGCCACAGCCATTGCCTGAGGGGCACTTCGTTCGTCAGTTCGGTCAAAGTGACCGGGCAATCATCAGCGACAGTCACACTGAAGGAACCGTTCCACAGTTGCTGACCATGTTCAACGGCCCGGTCACTCACATGATGCTTGAGCGTGGCTCGGTCATCTACAACGAAGTGACTGACCAGAAAATCATCAATGATCAACTAGACGTGATCTTCCTGAGTATGCTCAGCCGAACGCCGACCGATCGCGAAGTGGCATCAGCGAAACGTGAAATGCGATCAGCCGGACCGGCCGGATATGGCAACGTGATCTGGGCGTTGCTCAACACTCGCGAGTTCCTGTTTATCCAATAATTGCTGCGTCGAACAAACCGACCCCGACTGCCGAAGATCGAAATTACAGAACCAAATAAAACACTCGTCAAACATAAGGACGAACGATGTTCTCAACGAATACTTCACGACTTGATTCACTTTCACGCCGACAATTGATGTCTGATGTTGCCCGCTATGCACTGGGCGTGAGCCTGTTGCCTGTCGGAATGGAATCGGTTTTGGATGCTGCTGAGAAGTCGCGCTCCAGCAGTACGCTTCGACCGGGCGGCAAGGCGAAGAAGGTAATCTACCTTTACATGTCCGGAGCAATGAGTCAGCTCGACACGTTCGATCCAAAGCCAAAGAGCGATGTTCAGGGGCAGACGGGCGTCATCAAAACGAAGATTCCTGGAGTGCAGCTGAGCGAGCACATGAAGCAGCTCGCTCAGATGTCGGACAAGCTGGCGATTGTCCGATCGATGACTACCTCAACCGGCGCTCACGGCCCTGCAAAGTATCTACTGCGAACAAGCTACCGACCGCTGGCCACCACAAAGCATCCGGGTATTGGTTCGTGGATGCATAAGATGCTCGGCCGAGTTCACAAAGAATTGCCGGCCAGTGTGCAGATCGGCGGGGGACTTGGTCCTGGTTATCTCGGAGCAGAGTTCGCTCCTGTGCCGCTTGGCGATCCAGCCAAAGGCTTGCAGAACACAAAATCTCCAAGTTATCTGACGGACGCGTCGTTTGATAAGCGAATGAAGTTGTCAAACGTTTTCGATTCTGACTTTAGAAAGAAAGCAAACGCCAGCAGTCAGGTCACCGGATACGACGATCTTTACTCCGAAGCGATCGGCCTGCTGCGAAGTGAAGACCTGAAAGCGTTTGACCTGACTAAAGAATCGCAAGAGGCCAAAGAAACTTACGGTGGAACTCGGTTCGGCAATGCGGCATTGCTCGCCCGCCGGCTTGTTCAGAGTGGCGTTCGATTTGTTGAGATTTCATTCGGAAGCTGGGACCACCATTACCAACTCTTCGACAACTTGCCGGCAAAAGCTCAGGAACTCGATAAGGTCGTCGGTACTCTGATGAAGGATCTCGAAGAACGCGGACTGCTGGACGAAACTCTCGTCGTCATTGGAACGGAATTCGGTCGTAAGCCGCAGCCAAATCAGAATAGCGGACGAGACCACCATCCTGCCGCATTCTCAACAATGCTGGCTGGAGGTGGAATCAAAGGCGGCCAGGTTTACGGAGCAACCGACGAGGACGCCTTTCATGTTGATGAAGATTCGGTTTCGGTCGAAGACTTCAACGCGACAATTGCGCACGCGGTTGGGATTCCTCATAATAAAGAGATCTACTCGCCCGACGGCCGGCCATTCACACTGGGTAACGGCGGCAGTCCAATTGAGAAGCTCTTCTAAGAGCAGTCTCCACGGGTTGCATAAAACGAAAACGAGCCGGTGAGAAAAGTTCTCGACCGGCTCGTTTGCCCTGCGGAAGCCATCATTGCCTAAGACCAGATCCGGTCCGTGATCGATTTCTCAGAACTGATATGAGACTTGCCACGCAGAGGCGACAGCGTCGGCCCGCTTCGCCTGTCTGCACTGAGTTAATCCCCTCAAGCGGGTTAATTCCCTCAAATAGTGGTCGTGCTGGTTTGGATATTCAACAACTTTTTTCATAGTTGTTCGATTTTGTCAGTGAAGCTGACGATCCAACGCGATCGCAACCTTGCGGCACCTGACGACGGCATCCGCAAAGACCTGCGGAGTCAGAGATTGCGCTCCGTCACTGAGTGCCTTCGACGGATCAGGATGCACCTCGATGATCAGGCCGTCGCAACCGACAGCGACCGCTGCCGCACACATGGGTGAGACCAGATTGGCGTGTCCGGTTCCGTGGCTCGGATCGATGATCACCGGTAGGTGCGTCTTCTCGTGAAGGTACGGAACCGTGGCTAGTGGTAGCGTGAAGCGAGTGTGAGCTTCGAACGTTCGAATTCCGCGTTCACAAAGCATTACCTGCGTGTTTCCCTTATCGAGAATGTACTCCGCCGCGAGCAGGAATTCGTCGATAGTCGCTGCCGGTCCCCGCTTCAGCAGAACGGCCTTCCTGGTCGCACCGACCGCTGCCAGCAGATTGTAGTTCTGCATGTTGCGAGCCCCGATCTGCAGCACGTCGGCATAGTTGGCCACCAGATCAACCTGATCCGGTGACATGACTTCCGTAACAACGGCGAGTCCTGTTTCATCGCGAGCAGCCGCCAGTAGTTTCAGTCCTTCCTCTTTCATCCCCTGGAATGCGTAAGGGCTTGTCCGAGGTTTGAACGCTCCACCTCGTAACGCCGTGGCTCCGGCATCACGAACGCGCCGAGCTGACTCCATAATCTGATCTTCGCTTTCAACTGAACACGGCCCGGCAATTATTCCAATGTTTGGTCCACCAGCGGCGAACTTGCCGATTTCGACAACTGTCGGTTCCGGCTTCGCTTCGAGGCTGGCAACTTTATACGGAGCAAGAATTGGGACGATCTGCTCGACCTCGTCACACGCTGCCAGCATTTCCTTCTGCTCGTCGCGTTTTTCGCCGATCGCGGCAATGACGGTCCGCTCTGTTCCGACAATGACATGAGCCTTCAGCCCGAGGCCTTCAACACGCTGCACCATGTTCTGAATCATGGATTCCGTAGAGTTTGGCTTCATAACAACGATCATCTGCGTCTCTCCCGTTGAATAAACGTGTGAACTGGTGAAATCGCTGAAGACTTCGCTGGTCACGAAAAAAGCCCTGAAGTCCTCGAGGGATTTCAGGGCAATTGAAAACTGTCTTTCGTAACCGCCAAACGGTCACTCCCCGAATTCCCTCACAGGAAAGCCAAAATAAAAGAACCATCGATTTCCGGAAGTCGGAATCGACAGCAAGGCTTTCTGGATTGGAGGATTCGAAGGTTGCATGAATTTGTCCAGAACCAATTGGTTACTCAAAACCGAAGAATTCATACTAAGTCGGTTTAAACCGACACGTCAACTCTCAGGTTGCAATGCATATAAGATTGCTGACGAGATCTTGTCTACCGTCAGCTGCTTCGAACGCTTGTTGAGCAATTCATCAAGTTGGTGAACGACGAGGCAGCAATCTTCAGATGCGTCATGCCCGGCGAAGGTTCGCGCAATTAAAACGGGATATTTCGGAGTCTTCGACGAATTCACCACGGTCGCCCAATCTCGCGGCTGCAGTATTTTCTCACCGGAGAATGCAATCTTCCCGCCGGAATTCGAGTCGCAATTGAAGATTTCCCAGTCCCGCCGTTGACCTGCGAACTACTGTGGCCGGTCGGGGTTTATCCGATCGACTGTGTACAGCTGAGGAACTCCGTCGTTTGGATCGTTCATCGCAAACATGACGGGTCGGTTGTCGGGGCTGATCGTGTAATCGGGATGCACGCCTTTTGACAATTCCAACAGAATCTGGAAGCCGTCTGGCGAATCGATGTCAGCGACAACGATATCCTCGCCAGCGGTTCGTCTGCTGCGAGCTTTAAAGCCGATTGATTGACTGTCATAAGACCGCCCGAGGTTCCAGTAGGTGTAACTGAACAATGTTTGACTGGGGGCGACTAGTGTCTGAGCACGTTTTCTGGTTTTCAAAATTCATCACAATGATGTTTCCGCCCTGCCCCATGCCCAATATTTTACGTCAGGCGACCACTGAGCACGCCAACGGTGGCGATCCATGTCTTCGAGATTTGAGCCGTCAACATCCAGCAATTGAATTCCACGACCACGCTGTGTGAACACGGTGCGTTTCCGATCCGGCGACTGGCTGGGCATGCATCCCAGACCAAAGTCAAGGATTTCTCCGTTGTCAATATTCACAACGTTACTGTGCGAGTCTCTGAGGCTGGTCTGGTATGTGTCAAAGGCGATTTGTTTTCAATCGACAGACCATTCGGGTAACCCAAGGCTCAGATATCCCTTCGGCCGATCTGTCATGGCACGCCGCTCCGAACCGTCTTCAGTTATCACAAACAGCTTCCACGTTTATGCGGCGTCCGGCGGAGGGGGCCCGGTGAGTTTGAATTTCATTGTGAAGGCCAGGCAGGCGGTCGGAACTGCAGGCTGCCACAGACAAGACCGCCGTCCGTTCCGATGCAAGCCCTGAGTAGCACAAATCAGTTGACGATCTGGGGTACGACGGGCATCGCTCACTCGGTCGTTAAACTCTGTTGGAGCGGCTCTGCCGCCGAGGCCCACGTCCGTTGTCATTGAAAGAGGGAGACTGGAACAAAGTCACGCTCGCCTGAGCGGCTGGCAAAGCAATGTTCACACTGAATGGTAAGGTGGCCTTCCAGTGAACGATCGATTTTGGTGGTGACCACAATTTAGGATTCTATCGAGGCCGGGCGAGACGACGGCAAAGATTCGAAACGTCGTTATGATCGGCGACTGGCCGGAAACCCTGCCTGCTGATGTGCTGGATAATCCAAATGCGACCGTGGATCTTATCGCCAACTGCGATGATGGAGATCGACCGCTGGAAGGACTGACTACTTCGACTTGTTGACAGGGTTCCCGAACAGGTACACGTTGTCAAAGCGGCCAGTGTCGTCGAATGAGCCAATGCCAACCTGCCCCCAGGTAAACGTTTTGTCGGTGGCCGTCATGACAGGCGTCTTCATGTCGTCATAGTAGATCTCAATCCTGCCGGACTTCACTTCACGAAAGATTCTGGCGTGATGCCACTCGTCATCCCAATTCGTGCCTTCGGTAGTCCGGGTTGAGATCTTCGTTCGCGGTTTTTCATCGACAATGAAAATCTGGTTGGCATGGTCGTCAGTCTTCTTGCCGAAGTGTACGTAGTAGTGGTGCGACGGATCCTGAAAACCGAAGAACAGACAGAGGTCACGGTGGCCGTAGTCTTTCTTCGTTGACTGAAACTTCAGATCGAGCACAAAGTCACTGACCGTGACGTCTTTGATCAGACATCGATTGAACGGAGACCGGACAGGGTTCTTAACCTTGCTCTGTTGAAACTGGTCAAAGGCAAAGTTGTCGCCGAGCTTCGTCATCTTCCACGCCTTTGGATCGCCGGGCAACCAGTTTTCTGAACTCCCAGACTGGAAGTCATCGCAGAAGACAAGCGGCAGCTTCGTGCTGACGTCAGGAGCTTTTTTTACGCACACCGGATCTGCAGCGAACACTGCCGCAGAAAAAACTGCAGAAACAAGGCTGACCTGAAGTAGATGTCGTAGCATGATGTGTCCCTCGTTGTGTTGTCAGAATGGCTGTCGCATTTATCTCCCAAGTCTCTCGAAAGTCTGGCACTGTGTCGAACGACTCCGTACCGTTGGAACACCCTCAACGTAGACTCCAGGCTGGGGCCACTTTGGATCCTGACGATGATGGTGTACGTTGCGATTTGCTGGTACGGGATGATGAACGTTTATGAACTTCGGATACGTGCTCGGAGTGTGGCTAACGGGCGGCATTGTTGAACGGGTCATTCTACACCCGTTGGCTAAGCCACGGACCGGCTGATAGTGAATCCACACCCGTTGCCGGTCGTCTGGTGTGGGGCGATTTCTGGTTGCCTGTTTCCGGTCTGGCTGACTGTTCGACAGTTTGCTGAGGAGTTCTCCCACCTTGTTCAGTTTTTTGCCGAATTTTGCTGTGTGTCTACTGGTGCGTACCTCAGCGTCGGCTCATTGGAGTCCATCGGCGATGCTGGAGACCTTATCAAGTACCAATGCCTGATCGGTTATCTGTGGTTTTTCGGCATTGCAATGATCCTTGCGGGGTTTGCGTTCTGAAACGGCCTCGGCCCAGCTTTCGGAATTCTCAGACGCAACTCCGTGCCGGCGGAATCAGAGCTTTAAGCCTGGTCACAGTTTCTGAAGCCGGTTGACGGCGTCGAGTATGTGCTCTTTCACTTTCTCTACTGATCCTGGCTTACGAATTGACACACTATCTATTGATTCAGATGTGCCGAGGCCGAACGACAGGCTTCGGTCTCCCTGCGTGAGGTAGCTTCGCGTGGGCATGATTTGCTGTTTCTGGATCAGTCCTCCGGCGTGGACTTCGACGATTGAGCCGATGGGCGCGTCTACTTCGAGTGTTATCCAGTTGTGGCCGGTTGCCTGGTCGTTCCGGAGGAGTCGAGGTTTCTGGCCGCAGGCTGTAATGAGTATGTCGGGATCTCCGTCGAGATCGAAGTCGGCGACGACGGCGGCGCGTCCGACCATTCTGTTGAAGAGGTCCGCTCCGCACTGCTCTTTGGTCAGTGGGACGAATTCTGTCGTACTGTCGGGGCCACAATTCCAGAAGAGTTGCGGCGACTGTTCGTAGTGCTGGCTTTCCTGGACTCGGTTGATGTCATTTTCAAGGTGACCGTTCGCGGTGAACAGGTCCAGTCGGCCGTCAAGATCGAAGTCGGCCCAGCAGACTCCGAATGTCAACTCCAGCCGAGTGAGCGGGCCCAGGCCTGTGGGCACGGCATCATCATGGAACTGCATGACGCCCGGAGGGGACACGTACAGTGCGGTCATTTCGGTCGCAAAGTTTCCGATAGCGATGCCGATCGAACCGTCGTTGCGGAACCAGCCAGCGTCGATGCCCATCGCTCCGCGAGCCCGACCATTTTCATCAAAGGCAATGCCGACTCCGCTGCCAGTCTCTTCGAAAGTTCCGTCGGCTTTGTTACGAAACAGAAAATTCTGAACCGTGTCGTTGGAAACGATGATGTCCAGCCAACCGTCTTCGTCGAGATCGCAGAACGTTACTCCCAGCGACTTTCCAACGGGAACGTCAGTTGCCGGATTCCGAACCTGAATGCCTGCTGCTTTGGAGATATCGGTGAATTTGCCATTTCCGTCGTTCTGAAAGAGATACGGGAACGTGCCTGCAAAGGCCGACGGCCGACCGTAAGCTCGCTCGTCGCCGACCAGTTGAAACGGCTGAGCCAGGTCGAACTCTCGATTCCACTCGACATAGTTGGCGACGAAGAGGTCAAGGTCTCCATCGTTGTCATAGTCCAGAAAGCCAGCACTTGTGCTCCATGTTTCGTTTCCGCCTGCGATGCTGGCTTCACTATTGACCGAAGCTTCCATGGTCACGTCGACGAACCGGCCACCGTCATTACGCAACAAGTGGTTTGATCCGACCGCAGTGAGATAAAGGTCGGAGTCTCCGTCAGCGTCATAGTCTCCGACGGCAGACCCCATGCCGTAAAACGAAAGGTCAAGTCCGATTTCGTTAGTGACGTCGGTGAATTGCCAGTCGCCATCGTTGCGCCAGGCCGACATTGTCGCTGGCTGCTGAGAAGCTTCGTCTTTGGCGATCTCCCACGGCCAGCGTTTTCCGTTGACGAAGATGATGTCCAGGTCACCGTCTGAATCGAAGTCGATCACCGCTACCCCGCCGCCCATCGATTCAGGCAGCAGTTTTTCCCCGGTCGCTCCACTGACATGCACAAAGTCGATGCCTGACTTGTCGGTCATATCTTTGAAAGGAATTTCTGGCAGGTCGATGTTTTTTTCGCGGACGGTGTAAGTGGGTACTGTGGGCAGGGTGGTGATTTCAATCTTGTCGGGATGACCTTGCAGCCAGATGGCGCCGCCGATGATGATCGCGCCGATGGCCACAACAACGATTGATCCCCAGAATGCTTTGCCAATGACGGCGTCGTTCTGTTCGTCGGATTCTTCGTGTGAAACTTCGGATTCAATGTCGGACATGGATGAGTCAATTGAGAATGTGAGAACGAAAACGGAACAATGAGACGCTGCCAGTCGGCCTGTACGAAGGCGACGGCCAGACTGCCGGAAAGAAAGTCTCCAGAGTAGAGTTCCCAGGTGACTGCGTGCTACCCGGATGGCGAGACTGGACAATCATTCTTTGGAGAATAATGGCGTGAATCCGATTATCTCAATCAGCCTGCCACTGCTGTTAATCATTTTTTCGGTAATGAGTGGTCCAGCGACCGCCGAGGAACCGTCTCCGGTACGTGTTTTCATTCTCGCCGGGCAATCAAACATGGAAGGGCAGGGCGTCGTCGATCTCGACCATCCCAAATACTACAACGGCGGCAAGGGAACTCTGCAGCGAGTAATGAGCGACCCAAAGAAGGCTGCACAGTTTTCGCAACTCAAAGACGCCGTCGGAAACTGGATCGTGCGCGACGATGTGTTTGTCCGATTCAAAACTCGTCATGAGACAAAGAAGGGTGGACTGTCGATCGGCTTTGCAGGCTATCCGGGGAAGCATCACATCGGCCCGGAGTTTCAGTTTGGCCACGTGGCCGGATCAGCCTTCGAAGAGCCAGTCCTGTTGATCAAAACGGCGTGGGGCGGCAAGAGTTTGTTCAAAGACTTTCGGCCTCCGAGTGCCGGCGGAGAAACGGGGCCTTACTACAAACAGATGATCCAAGAGGTTCGCGAAGCATTGAACAACGTCAGCACTGAATTTCCGTCACTGGCTGACCGAAAGCTGAACATCTCAGGGTTCGTCTGGATGCAGGGTTGGAACGATATGTTCGACGAGAAAGCTCGGACCGAGTACGAACAGAACCTCGTTCATCTTATCCACGACGTCCGAGCTGAATTCAAACAATCGATGTTGCCGGTTGTGATCGGCGAACTCGGAAACGGCGGCCCCAAAGCCAACGACAGTATGCTGGCAATTAGAAAGGCTCAAAAGTCCGCAGCGTCACGCGAGGAGTTCAAAGGGACGGTAGCCTTTGCACCGACCGCCAACTTCGCGCGACCAGCCGATCAATCACCAAACGTCAGCCACGGCCACCACTGGTTCGGCAATGCTGAAAGCTACTTTCTGATTGGCGACGCTCTTGGAAGGAAGATGCTGAAACTGCTCAATGCAAACAATTCGCATTAGTTCTAACTAAAGATGTCCATTACCGGTTTTCCTTTGCCGTCCGGGGTGACGTAGAATGGGCGGCCTTCGATGTCGTAGGCGGTTTTGGGGCTGATGCCCATTGCGGTCATGATGGTGGCGTGGAGGTCGGTGACGGAGACGGGATTTTCAATGGCGATAAGCGGTCGCTCATCGGCGGTTTTTCCGTAGAGGAATCCTTTCTTCACGCCGCCGCCGAACATCACCACGCTTGTTCCGCCGGTGAAGTGACGGTGCAGTCCGTAGTGTTTCTTTTCGGTGATCTTGTCGACTTTGAACGTTGCCTGATCGTTGGCATTTGATCCTGGTTTGCCCTCGATCAACGCGTCGCGGCTGAATTCGGATGCGATGATGACCAGAGTTCGATCAAGCAGGCCGCTGGCTTCAAGGTCGAGGATCAATTGAGCGATCGGTCGATCCATTTCGCTGTGCATTCTGGCCACGGTGTCGTGGCCGCTGTTGTGCGTGTCCCAGTGCAGAAACGGGACGTACTCGGTGGTGACTTCGACAAACCGGGCTCCGGATTCCACCAGGCGTCGCGCGAGCAGGCAGCCGCGTCCAAATCGACCGGTGTTGTAGATCTCGCGACTTGCTTTCGGTTCGAGTTCGATGTCGAAGGCTTCGCGGTCTTTCGAGCTGAGCAACCGGTAGGCGTTTTCAAGAGAACGAACCATCGAGTCCTGTTGATAGTCGCTGGCGCGTTCTTGCAGCGGGCCGGATTTGACGAGTTCCCGGAAGAGCTTGTGACGGTTGGAAAAACGGCCGGCCGTCATGCCTTTCGGAGGCTGAACAGACTGGGATGCCTGTTCGGGGTAGGGCAGGTTCATCGGGCCAAACTCGCTGCCAAAGAAGCCCGCTGTCGTGAAGGCCTTCAGCTCTTCCTTCTCTCCGACTCCCTCCAGCCGCTGGCCGATGTTGATGAACGGTGGAATGACCGGATTGTTCGGTCCGAGCACCTTTGCCATCCATGCTCCCAGGTGTGGACAGGCGACAGTCTGTGGCGGAACGTAACCGGTATGCCAGTGGTACTGATGTCGCGAGTGCAGAATACTGCCCAGGTCCGGCTGTACGGCCGAGCGAATCAGCGTTGCTCGGTCCATGACCTGACCGATGTTTTCAAGGCCTTCGCAGATTTTGATATTGTCGACGACGGTGTCGATGGCCGGAAAGGTGCTTAGCATACTGCTGACTTCGAGGCCTTCCTTAAACGGCGAATACCGTTTCGGATCGAACGTATCCGGAGCCGCCATGCCTCCGCCCATCCAGATCAGGATGCATGAATCGGCGGTCGCTTCAGGCTGTTCGAAGCCATGCTCAGCAGCGGTCAAAGACTGTGGTTCACCAGCCAGCAGAGATGCGGCACCAGCAGCTGCGAGTTGTTTTACAAAGTCTCTGCGAACGATGTGGTCCGGTGTTGATGGGGCATGCTCAAAATTCATGGCTGTCTCTTCTTGTCTTTGTAATTCATCTTAATGGCCGACGAAATTCTTCGGCCTATCGAATCAGCAGGAACTCAGGCGTCATGCATAGTGCCCAGAGCAGGTCTTCCACTTGCTCGGACGTCGCATTGTCGCCGAGTGCCTTTCTCGCGGCTGTTTGTTCTGATTCGCCAGGTAGCCGAGTCAGTGTTGATGCAAACAAATAGTCGATGAGGTCGTTCTGGCCTTGCCAGTCCTGATCCGAGAGCCTCTGGCCGCCTCGAGCGAGTGCCTTCGCTACGCTTTCGTTGTTGGACAGGTCGATTGCTTCCAGAGTTGTCAGGTCGTTCGGGCGTGACGAGACAATCTGGTCCCGGTTCGGTCGGCCGAGGCTGCGCATCAGAAAGTCGCTTTTCAGCAACGCCGCTCGGACCTTGAGTGCCGAGCCTCGCGAAGCTCGAACGAGTTGCTCGCGTGCGACAGCGGCGATCGCTTTTGTCCAAGCGTCGATGGCCGGCACAACCGTCACGGGTTGCCAATTCAAATCCTTCAGCGTCCAGCGTCGCACCGGTGCTTTTGCTGGGAACTTCGCTGCGAACTGCCAGGACTTGTCTGATTTGATGGTAAGAGATTCTCCATCCACGAAATTGATCTTCGCTTCGAAGAACAGCCCAGCCAGGTTAGGAGTGTCACCGGCGTTCTTTCCAAGAATCACGATCGTGTTTTCACCCTGCTTCAGTACGGTCGTGATTGTTGCCGCTCCAAGCTGTGTCCACTTGTTGCCTTTTGTGATCTCTTTTGAATTCACATTCAGAGCAAACTCGTTGTCGCATGTGACGATCGCGCCAGCCGATTGCACTGGTTTATCGATCTTGAACGTTGTGTAAAACGCGAGCTGTTCTCCCGCTTCTGGAACGCCGCCGTTCGCAGAGTCGCCCCAGATCCATTCCGCGGAGACTGTTGTGGCGGCGACTTCAGCTGGATCAACTTTGCCTCGCGAAACAGGGGCGTCGAACGCCTTCGGTGCCGAATCGGTTAACTGCCAGAGCGAGTCGACAAATTGTTCGGCAGTCATCCGTTTGGTGCGCGGACCGGCAAAGATGTATCCGGAAACGTCGGCGTCCTGTGTAAGTGTTTCAACCTCGGACTGGTAGGCTTGCGAGTTGGCAATCAACGTGAGCACTGACTTCAGGTCGTAAGCATTGTCCTGCAGGTGGATCGCCAGATAGTCGAGCAGGTTTTCGTTCCACGGTTCAGTCTGCATAGCGTCGAGCGGGTGGACAATGCCGCGTCCCATCAACTGAGCCCACAGTCGGTTGACGATGGTCCGCGTAAATCGCCCATTCTCCGGGTGTGTCATCAAACTGGCCAGTTGAGAGAGACGTTCTGCCGGTGCAGCCTTTGCATCGACCTGTCCGAGTTCCGGGAACAGCCACGATGCTTGTGCCGTCTCGCCGGTTGGCTTGTCGCAGCGGTGAATGTCGAGCGGGCGACTGGAGTAAATCGCCGCCAGTCCATACGCCTCGCTGAGTTTCCAGCGATCAATGAAACTGTCGTGGCACGAGGCACACTTCATATTAATGCCGAGGAACGACTGAGCTACGCTTTGAGCAAACTGAATCTCGATTGTCTGCCCCGCGCTGACTTCGCCTCGCCACTTGATACCGTCGATGTAGCCACGACTTGCTGGCGTCGGAGGGGAGATTAGTTCGCGAGCCATTTGGTCGTACGGCTTGTTGTCGATCAGCGATTCGTACAACCATCCGCTAACCTGTTTACGCCCGCCGGTGATGAATCCTGTTCCGCCGTAATCATTACGAAGCAGGTCGTTCCAGAAGGTGAGCCAGTGCTCGGTGTAGCGAATCTCATCAGCCAGTAGTGTGTCAATCATCTTCGTTCGTTTGTTCGGCGCGCGGTCGGAGAGGAAGTCGCTCAGCTCTTGCGGAGTCGGCAGCAAACCGACCAGGTCGAGATGAACTCGTCGCAGAAATGCTGCATCGCTGATCGCCGCTGGCCGAAGCTGCAGGTTCTGTGCGAAGTACGCATCGATAATTCGGTCAACGGAGTTGGCACGACCTTTGACGACCGGCGGCAACGCGGGGCGACGTGGATGAAGCGGCGGTTCGTATTTCTTCGTGGCGAACGTGATACCGGCGTCCCACTTCATGCCTGCTTTGATCCAGGCTTTCAGCAGCGTGATCTGCTCGACCGGCAACCGAGGTTTTCCTTTCGGAGGCATCTGCGCGTCCGGATCAGCCGAACCGACCAGTTCCAGAAAGTGGGATTCACCCGGCTTACCCGGCGCAGCCATGTCATTTTCGAGGAACAGCTCGCGAGTATTCAGTGAGAATCCACCTTTTGCATTGTCGCCGCCGTGGCACTCGACACAGTGCCGCTTCAGGATTGGGGCGATCTGGTGCGCGAAGTCGAGCGGTTTCTGCTGTGCTGACGCTTCGGCTGCGAGCGACGTCCCGACGACAAAGAGCAAAACGTTCTTGATCATGCTGACTTTTGAACGTAGAGGCCGCCGAGGGAGACTTCGCAGAGGTAAGGCAATATCTCCTTTACTCTGCGAACCCGCGGTGATCTCTGTGTTCCTTTCCCTTTGGAGAATTTCAAGGAGGACTGAGACTCCAGTATGGCGAGACCGTTTCTCGCGTCAAATCCGTATTGTCGATCGGCAAAAACAGGCGGATCCACAGCCGGTTTGATGCCGGACCTCACGACACTATCATGCCGCGACAAAGTGCCAGTGAAAGAGTTTCGCTTCTTACCTTCGCACCATTGCGTGAGGTCTGAAGACGCTCTTTGATTCTCGCTGACCAGCCATGCTGGGATTATTGTTGCCTCGGAAAAGATGCCATGAAAACTGATGTATTGCGTGAAAAGTACCTCGCTTTCTTCGAATCCAAAGGCTGCGTTCGCCGTCCCAGTGACGTCCTTGTACCGCAGGGCGACAAGACTGTGCTGTTTACGCCGGCCGGGATGAACCAGTTCAAGAACGAATTCATGGGCATCGGACCGCTGGATTTTACTCGGGCGACGACTTGCCAGAAGTGCATCCGGACGGGTGACATCGGCAATGTCGGAGTCACGGCGTACCACCACACCTTCTTCGAAATGCTTGGCAATTTTTCGTTTGGCGACTATTTCAAGAAGGAAGCGATTCACTGGGCGTGGGAATTTCTCACCGACCCGAAGTGGCTCGGTCTGGAATCGGCTCGATTGTCGATCACTGTCTACCAGGACGATGACGAGGCTTTCAAAATCTGGAACGAAGAAGTTGGGGTTCCGGCAGGGCAGATCACTCGCGAGGGTGAAGACGAAAACTTCTGGCCGGCGAGTGCCCCTTCGCAGGGGCCGGACGGTGTCTGCGGACCGTGCTCTGAGATCTACTACACCCCCGACGACGGTAACAAAGTCGAGATTTGGAACCTGGTCTTCACGCAGTTCAACCGCGTGGGTGATCCGCCGGATAATCTGTCGCCGCTCCCGAACAAGAATATCGACACGGGAATGGGGCTCGAACGAACGGCCGCCGTTTTACAGGGCGTTACCAGCAATTTCGAAATTGACACGCTGCGTCCGCTTTGTGAATCTGCCGGACGAGTCGTAGGTGTCGAGTACCGGTTTGACGGCAAAGATGGACGAGCCATCCGCCGCATCGTAGACCACGTTCGAGCTGCCGTATTTGCAATCCACGAAGGCGTTGCTCCTGGCAGCAACGGAGCTTCGTATATCATCCGTCTGTTGCTCCGACGAGCCTGCCTGGAAGGTTATCTGCTCGGCAAACGGGAACCGTTCCTTAACGAGTTCGCTCCAGCCGTGATCAACATGATGAAGGGTCCGTATCCGGACCTTGTCCACACACTGCGAAGCGTCGTCGACACAATTTATGAAGAGGAGTCGGCATTCCTCGGAACGATCGAACGCGGTTTGTCGAAGTTCAACAAGCTGGTCGACAAAGCTGGCAAGGGTGGAGTGCTGGCTGGTCACGCCGTCTTCGATCTTCACCAGACGGACGGCTTCGTTCTCGACCTGACGACGGCTCTGGCCGAAGATCGTAGCCTGACGATCGACATGAAAGGCTATCGGATCGCCGAAGAGGAACACCGGCAGAAGAGTGGCATCGGAAGCTGGGGTGTCATGGCTGCCGGACCGCTGGATGCTATCCGACAGGCAAGCGGCGATACCGAATTCCTCGCTTACGATGCCACGGAAGCAGATGCAATAGTCATCGGAATTGTGTTCGACGGAACTGCTGTCGATTCGGTAAAGGATGGCGATTCACTGATCGATGTCGTGCTGGATCGTTCGCCGTTTTATGGAGAGTCAGGTGGTCAGGTTGGCGATACAGGTTGGCTGTCCGGCGACGGTGCCGACTTCGAAGTCATGGATACCCAGAAACACGGCGGACTGATTGTTCATCGCGGTAAACTGAATGCTGGAATACTGAAGATTGGACAGGCTGTTCAGGCGGAAGTTGTGAAACCACGTCGAGCCGGAATTCAGCGGGCACACTCGGCAACTCACCTGTTGCATCATGCGTTGCACACAGTCCTTGGTGATCATGCCGTTCAGCGAGGTTCCAAGGTCGAAGACGATATTCTGCGATTTGACTTTTCGCATGGAGTCTCTGTGACGCCCGAAGAATTACAACGGGTCGAAGACATCATCAATGACCGTATTGTCGAAGGCGCAGACGTCGACATCAATTTCATGTCAAAAGAAGAAGCTCAATCTGGCGGTGCAATGGCCCTGTTCGGAGAAAAATATCCTGACCGCGTCCGCGTCGTCACGATGGGCGACTACAGCATGGAACTCTGCGGCGGAAACCACCTCAGCAACGCGGGACAGGTAGGCTTGTGCCGAATCGTCAGCGAAGAAAATGTGGCGGCCGGAGTTCGCCGAATTGTGGCGACAACCGGCAAACGAGCTTTAAAACATGTGCAGGAAACAGATGCTTTGTTGAAAAAGCTTGCCGTCGCGTTGAAGACTCAGCCGCAGGAACTTCCGAGACGAATTCAGCAACTCCAGGACGAAATGCGGGAAGCTCGCAAAGAGCTTGCGAAGCAGGCTTCGCAGTCAATCAGTGGAGCCGTTGACGATCTGGTTGCCAATGCTGAAGAATTCGGTGGCGTGAAAATCATTACGCACCTGGCAACCGGCCTCGACCGAGACGGCCTGCGAGAGTTTGCTGACAAGCTAAGAGGCAAAGCTGGATCGGCAGCAGTGTTGCTGGGGATGGAAGTGGACGGCAAAGTTGCGCTGCTGGCTGCTGTGACGAAAGATGTCATCGCCAGGGGAGCAAAGGCGGGAGACTGCGTCCGTGAAGCAGCCAAAGCTGTCGGTGGTGGCGGAGGCGGACGTCCTGACCTCGCCGAAGCGGGCGGCAAGAATCCAGACAAAATTCCCGAAGCGCTGAAACTTGGAGCGGACGTCTTCCGTAAGGCGTTAGGCGGATAAGTTTGTTGTGCTCTGAAAAGTTTCGAAATCGCAGAGAAATCTGAGTTCACGTCGAGGAAACGGACAGAACCCCAGGGTGAGATAACGTAGGGTGCGTATTGACGCACCAGTCTTAGTTCTAAGGTGATTCAAGGTGTACCCTGCCGTCTTGATTCTGAATGAGGCCTGTGATGTCTTCAGATAAACCAGTTGCTCTGATTACGGGGGGGGCGAGAGGGATTGGGCTGGGGATCGCAAAGTCGCTGGCCAGTGATGGCTATTCGCTGGCTTTGAACGGTGTCCGATCCGCAGACCAGGTCGCCGATGTGCTGACGGCGTTTCGCGATGCTGGTACTGAAGTTGTTTACTGTCAGGGAGACGTTAGTTCGGGATCAGATCGTGCATCGATCGTCCAGAAAGTGAAAGACAAATTCAGTCGGATGGATGTGCTGATCAACAATGCCGGAATCACGTCTCCCGGCCGGAAAGATCTGCTTGAGGCCGACGAGGAAAGTTTCGACCGGGTTGTCTCCGTCAATCTGAAGGGGCCGTATTTTTTGACGCAACTCGCCGCAAACTTCATGATCGATTTACTCGGCGCCAGCCTTGAAACCGAACCGTGTATCGTCAACGTGTCATCGATCTCCGCCGAGTTTGTCTCAACGAACCGCGGCGACTATTGCCTGACAAAAGCGGCGACTGGCATGGCGACAAAGCTGTGGGCGACCCGACTGGCTGATTTCGGAATCCGTGTCTACGAGATTCAGCCTGGTATCATTCGGTCCGACATGACGTCTGGAGTGATGGAAAAATACGACCGCATGTTTGAGGACGGTCTGGCTCTTGAAAAACGTTGGGGTGAACCGGAAGACATTGGTCGAGCCGTTGCCACGCTCGTTCGAGGCGACATCCCCTACGCGACGGGACAGGTTTTGTACCTGGATGGTGGGATGCGCATTCAAAGATTGTAGCCACGCAGATAATGACTCGACGCGTTAGCGAGGGAGAATGGCTTGATCCCTCGCTGGCGCTTGGGGTTACGAAAACAGCTCTGTGACCGACCAGTCGAACGGCCGCAGAGCTGGAAAAATTCGGACTGAACTAATCGTTACGGAAGTTCGACTGACTTCAACTGCATGGCTCCGCTTTCGGTCTGAATCAGTACGATGGCGGTCGTTGGGTTCAACTTGTCGAGCTGTACGACGCCCTGCAACGATGCAATGGTGTCGTAAGTTTGACCTGCAGTACCGCTGACTTTATTGCTGAGTCCTTCATTCGTCGCGATGTCTTCGGTACTGATTTTCATCACGCCTCGAGCGCTGTTCGCAAGCAGCAGAAAATCCTTGCCGTCCTTCGCGTAGACGATCATGTCCAGCGGACGATTGCGGTTGCCCAGTTCAGCGACCGTCGTACCGACAGTCTTCTTACCGGCCTTCAGGCTCGACAGAGGGAACTTTACGAGAGGAGTGCAGACGTATCCTGCCAGGAGGGTCGGTTCGCCGTTGATGTTGAACGGGACGAACGTTCGGATGGCCGAGTGATCTTCGCTGCGACCGTGTGCTCCATGGAAAATTTCGATCCGTGAGCCCTGGTCAGCTTCCACAAAAGGGAAGTCGATTTCACGAATCGTCGAACCCATTCGGCCTTCGTTACTGGCGGCGAGCCCCGAGACAATCACGCGGCCGTCTACGTAAGCGAGATCAGTAATTGCATCGTTGCGAGAATTCCTCGGGCCGCGGCGCGATGGAATGGCCTTGTCTGCCGGAGCGTTGGGCAGTGCGACTTTCGAAAAACCGATATCGTTCAGTGAGACTTCACTGAAAGTTCCCGTGGTATCAACTTTGACGAGTGCCGGTGAAGCGTCCGAGCCGCTGCCCTTGGTGACGGCCAGGAATGTTCGACCGGTTGCCGGATTGACCGCGAGGTCGTTAACGGTCACGTCCTTTGCGGAAACGTTGAGAGCCTTCGCCACTTGGCCGGCCACGCCTGCCACATTGAGCGAAACTCCCGCAGCCTTCCCTTTTTCGTCGGCAGTATCGATGGCAAAGACGGCTGCCCCTTTCTGGTCGCCGACAAAAATGATGCCATCAGGTCCGAACGTCAGTGTTCCAGCTGATTTCAGATCAGGCGTTCCAGTTTTCAGCTGCCAGAGGTTTGCGGCGTTTGCAATCGACGATAACGCCAACACCGCCAGTAATGCGAATGTCGTAAGCAAGTGCTTCTTCATGGTCGTATTCTCCAAAACGATAAGGGGTAATTCGGCTAAGTTATTCTAAAACTTCAAGGTAGGGTTCTGCGAAACCGGCAGGCTAATCCACAGAGTGAGGCGCTGCGAAGTTCGTCTGAGGCAGGGACAACTATCGATCTCACGCTTTCTGCGTGTTTCTACCATTGAGTCTGGGCTGAATCGAGCCCCTGTCAACTTTGAGAGGATGCTTCAGCTACTCACAACTGCTGTTCGTTCTTGATCGGCATGACGAATTCGATCCGAGCCATCAGTCCAGGTTGACGAGCTGGATGAATTCTTCAACGTCGTAGTTATTTGATTACGTTAGTGTACATGATTCCGTCGACGCTGGAGATACGGTCGGTTGTGCCGAGTCAGGCATTGACGACGTTTTTCCAGTTGACGCCCCAGTGGTAATAAGTGGCGATGATTGGGTGGTGCCCTCTCTTTGCGGACTCGCTGGTTCCAATTCACGATGGAAACGCTCTTGTTGACGCCTTCACATGAACCCTTCGTAGTCCCACGCGTCACCAGTAGTTGTCGCCCGCGTTGTGGAACGGGTCGAATATGTCGCTCCAGACGACGATTTCGGCGTTCGGGTCAGAGCTTCTGAATGATCGGGAATCCAACGCCGAGTAAATCGGTCGCGCGCCAGAACCTCAACGCGAACGCCAACGGCCGACAATCATGCCAGGAGAAGAAACGCACAGCAAAGATGACTCATGGCCAGTTCCTGCCGGGGAATGTCCAATTCGGCAGAACACACGGATCTCTGCCGGCTCGAATCAGGTAACGTCGCGGTGTTATTGCGACCAGGGACGAGGCAATTTTACGGCTTTCCTGCACAGGCTGGATAAAAGGTTGACATGTGAGCAACTGGCTGACTGAGCGGCTATACATTTTCTGCCGAACGTCCCTGGCAGAGCGGACGTGACTGAGTCGCGTGCCACGGAAAACGTGGGACGTGTTTCGAAGCGATTCTAAGCAAAGAGTTTTTCGACGGGAGCTCCACCGTCGACGATTTTCATGGGACGCCCCAGCGGGCTCATGTTTTCTTTGCGAGGATCGACGTCGAGGCTCTTGCAGATTGTGCAGAACAGGTCGTTGGCGGTAACGGGATCGTCAGCGACGGCAGTTCCGTCGGCGGTTGAGGAACCGATGACCTGGCCACCTTTGATCCCGCAACCGGCCATCGCCGCGTTGAAAACCCGGGGATAGTGGTCGCGGCCGCCGCGCGGATTGATGCGTGGCGTCCGGCCGAATTCGCCCATCCACACGACGAGCGTATTTTCGAGCAGGCCGCGATCTTTAAGGTCCGCAACAAGCCCCGCTGTCGCCGGATCGATGGAAGCACTCAGGTTGCCGACTCGTTCATAAAGGTTGTCGTGGGTGTCCCAGTTGCCGCCCTGGCCTCGTGAGGAGATCTCTACGAATGTCGTTCCAGCTTCAACCAGGCGGCGAGCCAGCATGCAGCCTCGGCCGAAGTTCGAGTCCCCGTACATTTCCTTCATTGAGGTGGGCTCGTCGGAGATGTCGAAGGCTTTCAGATCGGAGCTGAGAACCATCTTTGAAGTCTTGCCGTAAAGGTCGCGATGATTTTTCACGACGATTTCCCCGCCGCGGTCAGCAAACTCGTCTTCAAGTCTGTCGAGCAGACCGAGCCGCCGGCTGTACCGGTTTGTGGGCACGCCCGTCGCGACGTTCTGCGGCATGCGGCTTGGATCCTGAACCATGAACGGTTCGTACTGGACACCCAGGAATCCGGCGCCCTGAGTTTGTCCAACAGAGACGACTGCCGGGAGCTCGAACTGAGGGTCGGATATTTCTTTGGCGATCGACGCGGCGAGGCTCGGATGCTTGACACTACCCGACGGGATGTAGCCTGTGTGCATCTGATAGGTCGCTCGCGGATGGCTCCCTTCCTTATTGGTCATTGATCGAATGATGGCCAGGTCGTCTATCACGGCGGCGGTCTTTTCCCAACCTTGAGCGATCTGGATTCCTGATACGCTGGTTGAGATGGCTTTTGTTTCTCCGCCGTTGGCGTGGTTCGGTTTTGGGTCGAACGTCTCGAACTGAGAAGGTCCTCCGCCCATCCAGAGCAGAATCATCGACTTGCCCTGCTTGCGAAGTTCGGCCGCCTGGAGCGACATCACGTCTCGCAGGGTGAGTGTTCCAGCGGCAAGTGCTCCTGCCGAAACGGTGTGCAGAAAGCCTCGCCGTGAGACGCCGCGTTTTCGAACTTTGACCTGTTCGTGCCGTTGTGTTGTGACATTCATATTCCAGATTCCGTGCTAATGGTTTGCGAGTCGGTAGTGTGGGCGTTGCCCACACTACAATTATTTATCGCTTCGAGAGAAACTCGCTGGAGTTCAGCAGGCTCCACATCAGGTCTTCGAAAGATTCTTCGCGGTTGTCGACTTCGACGAGGTACTCGGTGGTGATTTTCATTTCGCGGTCGGAGGGTTCTCGGGAGAGGATCATGACGTACAGCTCGTTGATCGCGTCTCGGTTGTCGGGAAAGCGCCGGAGCAGCGCCGTCAGTTTTGTAAAGCCGCGGGCATTGATCTGACCGGCCAGCAACCGAGAGTTCATCATGAACAGAGCCTGCGGAATGTTGCCGGTAATCTCGGCCTGTGGCGTCGACGGATCAAAGCTAAAGAGCAGGCCGAACTGATCACGCGGACTGCGAGCACCTCTGTACATTCCGGCTCCCACTCCCATCTGCTGACCTTGGCCACGTCCAGTTACATTCTCACTGCCCAGTACGGTGATGATCGAACTGTAAAGCTGGTCGCCTCGGAGTCGCGTCGCTGTTGCAGATGCAAAAGGCACGGCCTGGGTTTCGGGATCAGCCGAACGGATTTCCCGTTGGTAGGTCTGGGTCAGAGTGATCGTCTTCATCAGCCAGCGAATGTCATAGCCGTTGCTGCTGAACTGTGCGGCCAGCACATCGAGCACTTCTGGAAACGATGCGGAACGGTCTGGTCCTATATCGTCGATCGGTGAGTAGAAACCTTCGCCGGTCATTTCTGCCCACATCCGATTCACGAATGCGCGACTGAACCATTCGTTACGAGTTGAAGTGAGATACTTCGAAAAAATTTGGCGGCGATCAATGTCAGCGAGACCACTTTCAGGTTTGTAGCCGGTCACGAAAAACTTTGGCTCGATCTTCCGTCCCGGTGACGACGGATCGTTGAGGTCGGCCATGAAGTGTTCTGTTGAGCCTCTGCCTGACTGCATCGGCGTTGGGAATTCGATCGTTTTCAATTCGGTCAGCGAAATTCCGCCGTCTTTGTTCGAGTCGCCTCGTGCAAGGATTTGATCGAACGATCGCGCCAGTGGTGTGCGACCGATTTCTGCTTTCACCAGCTTTCCGTCGCGGTTGCGATCTGCGAATCGGAAAAGGCGGTCTGCGTTTTCTTTCAGTTGGCGGAAACGATCCTGAGGATTGGCCGACTGATTGACTGAGACTATTTCGTAACTCTGGAGACGATTGTCTTCGCGAATCGGTCGCACAGAAATTCGAGGGAAAAATGCTGCCAGCTCGTGGAACTCTTCGCGTTTCCAACGGTCCCACGGATGGTCGTGGCAGTTCGCACATTGCATCTGAATACCCAGGAAGATTCGTGAGACTTCGCCAGCGACATCTTCTGGTGATGCTTCCTGAGCGAAAATCAAAGCTGTGCTGCCGTTTTCGCGGACGTCGCCGGTCGCCGTCAGAATTTCCGTCGCGATGTCGTCCCATCCTTTGTTTTCACTCAGGTTTTTTGTCATCCAGTTAACGAATGATTGATTCGCAAAGCCTGCCCGCATGTTGGTCGCACGGACAAAGATGACGTCTCGCCAATAGCGAGCCCAGGCAGCGGCGTATTCGTCAGAGTTTAGCAGCCGCTCGATTGCCTGTTCACGTTTTGAGTGATCCGGATTTAAACCGAACAACGTCACGTCGCGAGACAATGGCAGCGTTCCGGCCAGATCCAGCGTTACTCGACGAAGGAAGTCTTCATCAACGGACAGACCGGCGGGATCGACTCCGTTTGCTTTCAGTTCGCTCTCGACCAGTCGGTCAATCTCGGCGGCCAGTTCTGAGGACGAAGCCTTGCTGGATAATTCAGCGGCAGAGGCGAACGTCCCGAAGCTAAATATTATGGTTGCAACGCAGGTCGTGGAAAAACGCATTTCAGATTCCTTGCCGAACGAACGACTCGCCGAATCAACGGCGTAACGGATTGCGGGTAAATCGAGAAGTGTTTCCGCTGCGGGCGGGCTTGTCGAACTAAGGATTTGCTCGACTCGATAACGGTTGCTGAAGAATTAACCGAGAGCCTGACAGATGGTTTCGGCGAATTCCGGAACGATTTCGAAATCATCGCCAGTTCGTACGAGGTTTGATTGAGTTATCGATAAAATGGTTTTTCACCTCTTCGTAAAGGAACTATGGAGGGACACGAACAGACACGGCTGTCAAAGCTGAAAAAAGAGGAGAGCATTCGGGTCCAGTTTGTAGTTCTTTAAGGCGTGGGGCTCATGTTTTTTCGAAGATTCTGCCACGTGCAACCTGTTATTTGCGTGTGTGTAATTTGGTGGAATTTAGAAGGAATTGCTTTGTTGTGTTAATTTATGCCGTCCACGCGAGGCGTTTCTGGTCGTGGAACCTGTCGATTTCGAGTTCGGAATTGAATGAGGACTCCGGTTTGGTTCAAATGGGCCGCTTCCAGCCGGTCTCCACAGAGCGCCGGAATCCGTTTTCAAATTCCGGGGTTTTCTCCCGATGAGCCGTTCGGCAATCCTTCATCGAATTCGTAGCCGCGTTCCAGTAATTGCTCCCTCGATGCTGAAGTGCGACTTCGGCAACATGCATCGAGAGATCGAGCTGTTGAACGCTGCGGACTCAACCGTTCTCCACTGGGACGTAATGGACGGGCACTTTGTCCCGAATCTGTCGTACGGCCCACTGGTCATCGAGAAAATGCGGTCGATGACGGACGCTGTTTTCGATGCTCATCTGATGATTTCTGAGCCGGATCGTTATCTCGAAGAATATATCAAAGCGGGTTGTGAGGCCATCACGTTTCATTACGAAGCGGTGCCGGATGCCGGGCCTCTGCTGCAGCGAATTCGTGACGCAGACGTTGTCGCAGGGCTGGCTCTGAATCCGGGAACGCCTGTCGAAAAGATCGAACCATTTCTGTCGGGCTGCGACCTGATACTCGTGATGAGCGTTGAGCCTGGCTTCGGCGGGCAGAAATTTATTTCCGACGCATTGAACAAACTGCGTCGGCTTCGGGAGCTGTGCTCACCGGAGACCGTCCTTTCCGTGGATGGCGGCGTCGGTCCTTCGACCATTGCCGACTGCTCTGAGGCGGGAGCGGACTTGTTTGTTGTCGGCAGTGCCGTGTTCGACGAGTCGGACTATGGTGCTGTCATGCCCGAGCTGTCAGAGCTGGCGAGTCGTCAGAGCAGCTCTTCCCTGTAGCGAGAAAAATCAATGTCCACAGTCGTTCTGGTCCGACCAGGGTGTACTGACTTCGACGAACAAAAACGCATTCAGGGTTCACTTGAGCTGCCCCTCAACGATCGAGGATACGGTCAGCTCGCAAAAGTGATCGATGTGATCCGCGACCAGCCGGTCAAAGCCGTCATCACAGGCCCATGCGAACCGTGCCGCTCAACGGCTGAAGCTGTTGCACACGCACTCGATGTCACGATTAAAGAGAAGCAGGCACTGTGCAATCTCGATCAGGGATTGTGGCAGGGGCTCTGCATCGACGAAATCCGCAAGAAGTTTCCGAAGGTGTTCAAACAGTGGAAGGAAGCTCCCGAAACTGTTTGTCCGCCTGAAGGAGAAACGGTAGAGATCGCTGTCGAACGCATGATTTCGGCGTTGAAGAAGCCGTTGAAGAAGTATGAGTGCTTCGCCGTGGTGGCTTCCGAGCCTTTGGCCAGTCTCGTAAGCTGTACGCTGCGGGGTGTACCGGCGGAAGATATCGGCGATTCAATGTTCAGATGCTGTAAAGATCAGCTCGTCGAAATCATTCAGACCAATGGAACGGCTAACGAACGAACTGGCTCCAGCGAGCAGATTCCGATCGCTGCTGCGGCCAGTGATGAATAAAGGCAGCTCAAAATGAGTCAGGCCAAACCGGATGTAGAATCCTGGCAGGACCAGACGAAACGACAGAAACGCGGAGTCCCCGAAGGCCTCTGGCAGCAATGTCCCGGCTGCAGTGCCACCGTGTATCGACGCTCTGTCGAAGAGAATCAGTACGTCTGTCCGCAATGCAATCACCACTTTATTGTGCCGGGAAAAGTACGAGTCCAGCAGTTACTCGACTCGGATAGTTTCGAAGAGTGGTACACCGAACTCAGACCGTGCGATCCACTCGGCTTTGTCGACAAGAAACCGTACGCTCAGCGTCTTGTGGCCGAGCAGAAACGAACCGGGCTGACGGAAGCCTGCACTGCGGGAAAAGGTTACATGCGAGGTCGTCCATTGGTCTTCGCACTAACCGATTCGAACTTCATCATGGGCAGCATGGGGTCGGTTGTCGGAGAGAAGCTGACACGCGCGATCGAAGCCGCCACCGAGATGCATCTTCCACTGGTCATTCTCAGCGGTTCCGGTGGCGGAGCACGCATGCATGAAGGCATAGTCTCGCTGATGCAGATGGGCAAAACGTCAGCTGCACTCGCCAAATTTCGCGAAGCCGGTGGATTGTATATTTCGATTCTAACTCATCCGACGATGGGCGGAGTCGCCGCCAGTTTCGCAGCGCTGGGTGACATTATTATCGCTGAGCCGAAAGCGCTGATAGGCTTTGCGGGTCCACGAGTCGTTAAGGCTACGGTCAACGAAGAACTGCCAGACGATTTCCAGACGAGTGAATTCCTCAAAGGTGCAGGCTTTGTCGACAGAATCGTGCATCGACATAATCTGCGGAGCGAAATCGCCCGCATCATCGACTACTGTGGCATGTGATTCTGCGGCCTGTGAGACCACGTTCGATGAAATTCCTCAAGAAGTTTTTCGAGAAGAAACCGAAGGTCGTCCGTACGGACGTGACCAAGCGGTTCGACCTTGTCGGGAGAGTCGGACAGGGCAGCATGTCAAAAGTCTGGAGGGCCAACGATACGGTTTCCGGAAGACAGGTCGCTGTCAAAGTACTCGACAAATTCAAGACGGCCCGCTTTGAATCGCGTTTCTTTGGTCTTGATAAACCCATTGAAGGCGAGGTCGCTGTTCAGCTTAAAAACAAGCACGTCGTCAACACACTGGAGTACGGAACGACTAGCGATGACGAGCAGTTTCTCGTCATGGAATTTATCGAAGGCGTCAGTCTCAGTTTTCTTGTCGACACGCAGAACGAGATCATGCAGAAGAATCGTTTGAGCTTCATTCTGCAGCTCGGCAAGGGAATCAAATACTTCCATGAAGCAGGCTGGATTCATCGCGACATCTGCCCGCGAAACGTCATCGTCGATCCTGACAATGTCGTAAAGCTGATTGATTTTGGACTGGTTGTTCCTAACACGCCACCATTTCAAAAGCCGGGCAACCGCACCGGCACGGCTTCTTACATGGCTCCGGAATTGATCAAGCGGCAAAAGACGGACCAGCGAATCGACATCTTTTCTTTCGCTGTGACGTGCTTCGAGATGTTCGCCAAAACGCACCCGTGGGACACCGGCGAAACTCTGGAAGCGGTTCTGCATGCCATTAACCAACCACCAAAAGACATCCGAAGTCTGGCTCCAGGCATTGACGAGCAAATTGCTGCGACCATCATGAAGGGGCTCGAAAAACACCCTGATGATCGATGGCAGACCGTCGAGGAAATGATGCACCACATTCGGGAAGCCCGCCAGCGGCTGAAGCAGAAAGTCACTCTCAAACGCCGCAAACGAAAACCGACCGCGTAGTCACGCAGTCGCCTCAGGTAACCCGACGTCATGCCTACCGCACTTCATGCGCTTAACCGATCTGTTCGTCTTGCTGTTCTGATTTCGGGCGGTGGCACAACGCTTATGAACCTGCTTGAAAAGAATCGCGCCGGGCAGTTGGACGCGGAGTTTCCCATCGTCATCGCCAGCAAAGAAGATTGCAGTGGAGTCGAGCGTGCTCGCAATGCCGGTCTGACATGCGAACCGGTTGTCCGCACAGAGTTCAACACGATTGAAACTTTCAGTGAGCGAATTTTTGATCTCTGTCGCAAAGCCGAAGTCGACATGGTGGTCCTCGGCGGCTTTCTGAGCCTGGTTCAAGTCCCTGTCGACTTCGAAAATAAAGTCATCAATATTCACCCGTCATTGATTCCTGCGTTCTGCGGAAAAGGATTCCACGGGCGTCATGTTCATGAGGCAGTCCTAGCACGAGGCGCCAAAGTCAGCGGCTGCACGGTCCACTTTGCCAATAACGAATACGACGCCGGCCCAATTATTCTGCAGAAAGTTGTACCGGTGATGGACGACGACACGCCGGACACGCTGCAGAAGCGAGTCTTCGAAGCCGAGTGCGAAGCTTTTCCGGAAGCCATACGGATGTTTACTTCGGGGCGTTTGACAATCGACAGGTCGCGCGTTGTTACTTCGTGACGAGGTTGATCTGGCAACCGTTGGCGTTCAGGACAGATCAGCGCGGTCGGCTTTCGACGGTACCACATCTGGCGGAAAGAACCGGTCGGCAAGCATTCGAAACTCGCCCGCGTTGCCGCGTTCGGAAGTGGCGAGCTGATTGAGCAGTCCCGAATCAACAAACAGCAATGCTGGGGATTCCAGATTAAGGGAGACTGCTCCGGCTAGTAGCTGACGTTTTTCTTCCGGCGACAATCCGTGTGCGTCGCAAATTTCCTCAAACACGTCTTTGGGTTCAGGTGTTTTCGATGGCTGCCTGGCTCGTTCCTTACGACGTATCGATCCTGCGATGGCCGATGCACCCCAGGCCGTTCCCATTACGACGATTAATCCTAAAATCCAGGCAACCGTTCGACCCCATTCAGATTGTAGTAAACCGTCTTTTGCTGCCAGGAGGACATCGCAGGTTAGAAACGCTGTGGCTACAGGGATGATTGATTCAGTCGATGTCATATGTTCGTCCTCAAGTGCAGTCGATTCGAATCGTCGCAGCCTTAATATCTTGTCAAGCCTGGGATGCAATTTCGGATGCCGCCGACTTCAATTTTTCGCTCAATCGGGAAATTACACCTTCTGCTGCACTGCGAACCTGTCGATGTGAATCTTCCGTCATTTTTCTAATGCTCTTTATTGCGTCTGGCGTTGGGTTTCTGCCGAACGCCTCAATCACGGTGCAACGAACGCTTGCCTCCGGATCTTCAAGTTTGTCGATCAGACGCGAATGGACTTTGTCCATAAATCCGAGAGCTTCCGCGGCCTCGATCGCGTGAATGCGTCTTTGGCGAAATGGGTGACTAATCTCTCGAGCCAACTCGTCGGGAGCATTCGGGTTGATCTTGAGTAGTGTATGTCCGCAAAGAAGCGACTGGCCAAGTGACAGGGCTCCGACGATTTTCATGAGGTATTTCAAATCGAAACTGAAGAGTTCGTCGCGGGCCGCGTCGCGAACGATGACTAGATTTTCGTCCAGTCGTTTGAGCAGTTCTTCGAAAGTTTCGGGGAACTTGTGAGTTCGCAAGTGGTGAGTCGCCCAGGCTTCGACTTCAGGATCCGCGTCCTTCAGGGCTTCATCTAGAATCTCACTTGCCTCCTCAGCGGGAAGAAGGTTCAAAACATCAGTGGCTGCCTCACGACCTGCAACGTCCGATTTTCGGACGACCCATGCTTTCACTTTCGTCCTGGTTGCCTCATCCACCGGGATATGGTTGATCGCACCTATCAGGCGGTCATGAACTGAGGTCGGCAGTCGCTCGACAAAGGCCATTGAATCTTGAAGCCAGGAAAGATCATTCAATCGGGCCAGGTTGTACGCGAGGTATCCTGACGGCCTTTTTGGCAATTGTTTCAGAAGATGCAGTACGAATTCAAAATCGCATCGCGTTCGAAGAACGTCGATGGCTGCTGGTGGGGGAGCATGATGGGCAAGGAAGTCGCTGAGCAGATCAAGCAGCGCTGGCTGCGAATCATTCGTCATCAATATTTCCGCGACATCCCGACAGCGTTCGCCACGCTTGGTCAAGATATTTCTGACAGCTTCGTCGTTCGGGCCTCCAATTATCAGGATTAGTCGCAACACGGTTTCCGGCTTGGGTAGATCGTCAAACTGTTTTGTGCGAGTGTCCAGATCGTCCAGGATCTTCTTACGATGCTTTCGCAGAGTTACTCCGTCAAGTCCTGGAAAGATCGATTCGTCGTTAAGCCGCAGTCGCTCGACCATTTGCGAAGCCATTTCGACGACAGCCGCTTGGGCGCTTTGGCAACGAAGTTCGTCTGCCGAACCTAATTCGTCGAGCAGCGTCGCGAATTGCTCGAAGTTGCCAGTTCGACGAATGAATGTGACGGCCGCATTTCGCGTCTCGTCGTCGGATCTGGAAATCGCCTGCTCTAAGGCCATCCGGAAACGTTCCGGTGACTGGCTGAACTCATTGCAGGCGTCGTCCCTGAGCGATTCAACTTTCCGAATGACGTTGAGAATATTGTGCTGGCCGGGGCGTTGGACGATTGTCGCTGCCGCCATTTTTCGCACCGCTTCGTCGTCACACTCCAACGCCTGCATCAACACGTGGTCAGCCTCGGCAGACTTGTGTCTGGCAAGGATGTCGAAAGCGATCGAGTGAGGATCGGCGGTTGTGCTCACAGCAAGTTGACGCCTGAAAAACGGTTAAGTTGGCACGTTCTGTGTCTCTTATCGAGTGTTCACAAAGATGACTCAACGATTGCGACTGCCGGGAGCAGCTTCCTCACGATGCGTGCGATCGGCATTGGAACGCTCAGGTATCTACCTCAGAACTCGGGGCCAACGCCCTCCAGAGCGGAATATTGGTGTCATTTCGTTAGCGAATCCGTCTGTCGCGGGCGACGTAGCATTGTTGAATGAACGAACGGCTGGTGCGTCACGACGCACACTACGAAGTTCGGCCTCAACACGTTTTTGTCGTAGGACGTGCACGGAGCGTTCAACATTCAGCCGTAGCCGCGGTACACTCTGCGTTGCTGCTGGTTCGATTTTGTTAGAGGTATCACGACGTCATGCTGACCGTTACTCAGGCTTTGGATCAGATCGTACGCGAGGTGACCGTCCTCGCGCCGGAACAGGTTGCGTTGAACGATGCTTTGGGATTGGTCACTGCTGAAGATGTCATCAGCCGTGAAGATTCGCCGCCGTTCGACAAGTCGCTGATGGACGGTTACGCCGTATTGAGTTCCGACGTTGCAAACGGGCATCGTGAATTCGTAGTCGTCGATGAAGTCACAGCGGGGCGAACGCCGTCTTGCGACATTTCTTCTGGCGAGGCAACTCGGATCATGACTGGAGCGCCGACTCCCAGGAGTGCAGACGCCGTCGTGCCGGTCGAGATGACTGAACTGGTCGACGAAGACGCAGATCGCGTCAGGATTCTGGTCGACGCTATCGCTCCCGAAAAAAACGTGATTCGGCAGGGCACGAACAAACGAGTCGGTGAAAAAATCGTTTCGGCTGGTCGTCTTTTGCGGGCTCAGGAACTGGCCGCGCTGGCGGAACTCGGTGGCGCTCAGGTTTCGGCTCGTCACAAGCCAGTCGTTGCGGTACTTGCGACCGGTGACGAGCTGGTCACCACTGATCAAACGCCTGGGTCGGGGCAGATTCGTAACTCGAACGAAACGATGCTGTGCGGACAAGTCTGTAACGCTGGCGGAGTACCGGTTGCACTCGGAATCGCCCGAGACAACCGGGAAGACCTGCGGCGACATATTGAAGAAGGTCTGACTGCCGAAATTCTGCTGCTTTCTGGTGGTGTTTCGGCTGGGAAGCTTGATCTCGTGCCCAGCGAACTGGAGCGAGCTTGTGTCGACCAGGTCTTTCACAAAGTTCGCGTCAAACCAGGCAAGCCTGTCTGGTTCGGCGTCCTTCGCCGTGGCGGCAACTCGTGTCTGGTATTCGGGTTGCCGGGAAATCCGGTCAGCAGTATGGTCTGTTTTGAACTGTTCGTGAGGACGGCAATTCGTCGTCTGACCGGGCAGTTTCCGGCGATTCCGCAATCGCTCACGGCACGGCTGACGCATTCGCACTCCCACAAGGATGATCGGGAGACGTACTTTCCGGCGGCGGTCGAGTGGACGGTTGACGGGCCGACTGTGCGACTGATGAAATGGCACGGTTCGTCCGATCTGCAGTCAACGGTTGATGCTGATGCAATGGTTGTTTTTCCGCCGGAGCCCAAGGATTACTCAGTTAACGATCGTGTCGAAGTCGTCCTTTGGAATGCTTAAGTCGAACGCACGCTTCCTACGCTCCATGGATGGATGCAATGGCCACGCAAATCCTGCCTCAGACCCCGTCGACCGGACAGTCCTCAACGATGAACCCCGCGCCAGCGAAACGGCACGAGCCAACGGTTCGAGAGATCATCGAAGCCGCTCGTTCCGCCCCGGCTCCCGCTCGAGGAGCTGTCGCCTGCACACTGACGACATCCGTTCTGCTGTGGAGTAGTTTTACGCCGATCGACTGGGGATGGCTTGGCTGGATTGCACTGTCTCCGATGATCGTGCTCGTCCGGCTTGAACGTCCGACACGGCTTATGTACCCGGTGCTTTACGCTTCCGGTCTGGTCTGGTCGTTAGCCACTTTGCAATGGATGCGGCTGGGCGATCCGTCGATGTATATTCCCTGGGTGGCGTTGTCGATTTATCTGGCGATGTACTTTCCAGTTTGCACTGCAATTTCGCGAGGAGCAGTCCATCGACTGAGGATTCCGCTGCTGGTGGCTGTCCCAGTCGTCTGGACAGGACTTGAGTATCTGCGAGCGATATTGATGACCGGTTTTGCCTGGTATTTTATGGGGCACACTCAGTACGCCTGGCCGGAAATGATCCAGGTAAGTGATCTGGTCGGCGCTTACGGAGTCAGCTTTATCGTGACGCTTGTCGGCACGTGCGTCGCCGGTCTGGTGCCTCTCGCGTGGCTCGAAGGCCTGAAGATGTTCCCGCCGGTCGCGGTGCCAGCCGACTTCGCTCATCTGCCAAAAGGCGAAATCGTCATTCAGAATTCGAGCCGAGCAGAATTCCGTCGGCCGTGGTTGAACGTCGGGATCACGCTGGCAGTCGTCGCCGCCGCATTTGTCTATGGAGCCGTCCGACGGTCACAGGCCGACTTCAAACCCGGACCACGAGTTGCCTTGATTCAGGGAAACTTTCCGGTGAGGCTGAAGCATTCGACCGATGAATACCAAACGATCTTTCATTACCACGACGCTTTGACAGGGATGGCTGTCAAACATCAACCGGACCTGATCGTCTGGCCCGAAACAATGTTTCGATGGCCACTGCAGATCGTTGAGCCCGGTGTCGAGGAAGCTCACCTGCTGTCAATGGCGCCGCCCGTCGACAGCACGGAGCAGAACCGCTGGATGAAAGCCTGGCACGACCCGGCGGTACGGACAACGTTGCAGGCTATGAGTGAACGAGCGAACGCAGCAATGATGATTGGAATCGATACTTGGGTCGCCGGTCAGCAGAACATCAAAAGATTCAATTCGTCGGTCATGGTGACGCCCAATGAGGGTATCGGTGAGCGATATGACAAAATGCACCGAGTACTTTATGGTGAATACACACCCCTGAAAGAGGAGCTTCCGTTCCTTGCAGCGCTCAGCCCGTTGGGTGATAGCGGCGGGCTTGCGAAAGGGGCATCGGCCAAAGTCTTCAAGTATGGCGGCTGGAATTTCTCGCCAATCATCTGTTTTGAAGACACCGTCCCACATCTCGTCAGTGGTATCGCTAAGGACGCAAATGCAACCGATCAGTCGATCGATATCTTTGTGAACCAAACGAATGATGGCTGGTTCGTTCACGTGATGGAAGACGGTTCGTCGAGCGGTTCCAGCGCGCTCGAACAGCATCTTATTACGGCGTCGTTCCGAGCTGTTGAGACTCGTACGCCTCTGGTGCGAGCGGCTAATACTGGTATCTCAGCGGTGATCGACGGCGACGGCGTGTTGACTGAACCCGACGTATTTATCAATGGCAACGCCGAAACAGAAGCAGATCTGATCTCGACAATGCGAGACCCAGCGACCGGAAAACTTCGCAAGTCGCTGAATGCGGCAGTTATCACGGATGTGCCACTTGACTCACGCAGCAGCTTCTATGTCGCCCACGGCGACTGGTTCGCTCAAGGCTGCTGTGTTGGAGCATTGTTCTTCGCGTTCGTTTGCCCCTTCAGACGAAGGCAACAGGCCTGACGAATCAAAGGCCCGGCGCAACTAGCTATTGAGCCACCACGAAGGAATGCTCGCTTGCCTGACTGGAATGCGTAGCGAATTCGTGCGGACGGAACTCCGCTGCTCCTGCGTTTGCCGAAAACGTGTCGAGTTCTGAAAAGATTCCCGGCCAATGTCGTTCCGTAAGGCACATGCCTCGGACGCAGATTGAGGGAAACGGCTTTCGTGCCGGAAGAACCGGCAAGCATGTCTCAACGACTTTGCTGATTTCGGGCTACCTGGCGATGACGACTTGTTTACTTACATCTCAGGTTGACAAACACCGCCGCGCTGAATCAACGGGGATGAATTCAATAGCTGTACCAGTACACCAATTGAAACAACAGACTGATCATGGCATTCTGGACGTGATTCAGAAGGTCCACTGTGATTTCTTGTTTGTCGAGTATTGAGGATACTGGATTCTCGGGACCAGGAGCGTTTCCAGACGCGAAGTTTGCGAGGCTGCTATCACGGCTTTCAAGCGTGCACGCTTGTCTGTTGAAATCCGATATGATGACGGCACCGTCGTCTTAGGTTTGCGAGCCGGCTACCTGGGCGTTGTCGACGACCTTGTCCACGAATTCGGCAGGACGACCGAACTGGATGAGAACAGGCCGCTCGATGCCTTGGCGTATCGAGTTAGCGTTCAACGTGATCACGTCAGAGCTGACAATAGCTTTTCACGCAGCTGAACAAGTGGCCGCTCACTCCTTAGATTCCCCCCGATCAGCTACAGTAATTCCGTACAAAAATGTGCCGATTCTTAATGGTGATCAACCGGAGACTGTGATCATGGTCCGAGCCTTCAATTTTCTGAGTTGCATAGCTCTGCTTCTGACGACAGGCGACTCAGTCAGTGCCGAAAACTGGGTGCGTTTCCGAGGCCCGAATGGTCAGGGCACCTCCAGTGAAGTCAACCTGCCGGTCAAGTGGTCGGCTGACGATCACGTCGCCTGGAAAACGAGTATTCCCGGTAAAGGCTGGTCATCGCCGATCGTGTACGGGGATCAAATTTTCCTGACGACGGCTACTGAAGAAGGCGTCTCCTGTCGCATTGTTTGTGTCAATCGGAAGGACGGCAGCGTTTCCTGGAACACAGAAGTGCATCGCCAGAAGACAGGCCCGATGCGACGGCAGAATTCGTTCGCCACTCCGACACCAGTCACCGACGGCGAGCGAGTTTACGCGGTCTTTTACGATGGCACTGTGGCGGCCGTTGACCTTAGCGGACAGCCTGTGTGGAAGAGCCAGGAAATGAAGTTCTTCAGCCTGCATGGTCTTGGAGCTTCACCGGTTCTTGCTGATGGGCAACTCATTATGCCGTTTGATGGGAGCAGTAAAGAGGAAAGCAAACTGGGTTGGAAGATTCCCTGGAAGAACGCCGTCGTCCTGGCGCTTGACGCGCAGACCGGAGCTGTCAATTGGAAAGGCAAACGCGGCGAGTCTCGCGTGGGACACGTCACTCCAATTCTGGTTGAAGGCGGGAATCAAATCGTCACTGCTGGAGGTGACCGGGTTCAAGGTTTTGACGTGCAAACCGGCGAACGAATCTGGTCGATTTACAGCCAGGGTGAAGGCGTCACTCCGTCGCCGGTTGTTGGTGCCGGACTGATCTTCACGTCGTCCGGTTTCGAAGCGCCGACGACTCGCGCGATACGGCTCGGCGGGAAAGGCGATATCACAAAATCGCACATCGCCTGGGAGCAGACGAAAGGCGTATCAGCACTCGCATCGCTGCTCTATGTTGCCCCTCACGTTTACTCGATCACTCGCGACAATATTCTGCATTGCCTGGAAGCGTCTTCCGGGAAAGTCGTCTGGATGAAGCGACTGGAAGGTGTGCATTCCGCGTCCCCCGTATTTGCCGAAGGCAAGATATTTGTCCTCTCGGAAGACGGAGTGACGCTCGTTCTTCGTCCAGGTGAAAAGTACGACGAAATCGCCAGAAACGACATCGGCGAAAACTGCCTGGCGTCGATGGCTGTGTCGCAGGGCCACTTCTACATTCGCTCTGCCGAGCACCTCTTCTGCATCGGCTCTAAAGCAAGCAAGTAGACTCCGCGTCGCACAGTTACTCGCGGTTGCTGAGGAACCTGTTCACAGCAAATTTACGTTTCAGGGACGCGTGGTTCCGTCCATTTAGCGCTTTCCAGCAACCAGCGCGCCGAGTCGCTGTGGGTTAGTTCTGCCGCGGCCCACAATCGAGTTCTGTGTGTGTTGGCCCAGAATTCGTCAGCTTACCGTTCGTCGACTACCAGACTGGTAGCTCCGTTTCGGCATCACATGCGCTGAGATAGCCGCTGCTTGAATGACGAAAGTCGAAGCGACGTTCGAAAACGACGCTTTCGATGGCAGAATCAATTTTCGTTTTCTCAGGCGAAAGCGTGATCCACCTGATAAACCGGTCGTTGATGTTACATATCAAAGTGATATCATATCGATATCTATAGCGGACTCCCTCTTGAAGGCAGGAACAGAGCTATGCATTCAGAAAAAACCTATCGTCCAATGTCCGGCTGGCCAGTACTGGCTGGTGTTCTCGGAACGTTATTCGGAGGCTCTGCACTCTTTGTTTACGGAATCAATGTGGGGAATCCGTTTCCAATCATAGGTGGAATCGCGACGACCGTGGCCGCAGTTATAAGCTTGTTTGGATTCATGGCGATTGCCCCTAATCAATCGCGAGTGCTCCTCTTGTTCGGCTCTTATAAGGGTTCGGTGAAAGAGTCTGGCTTCTATTGGGTCATTCCGTTCTACTCAAAGAAGAAACTGTCGTTACGTGTCCGTAACTTCGAAACTGGCTCGACGACGACACCGGAAAAGAAGAATGAAGCCGGGCAGGTTGTGACGCCGAGTAGTCGGTCCGGCGGCAGACCTTCTAAAGTAAACGACAGCGACGGAAACCCTGTCGACATCTCAGCGGTCGTGGTTTGGCGAGTGGTCGATACTGCCGAAGTTTTGTTTGAAGTGGACGACTACGAAAACTTTATGGAAGTGCAAAGCGAAGCCGCTTTGCGAGTACTTGCCAGCCGCCATCCTTACGACAGTGATGATTCAACGATCTCGCTTCGTGGGAATCCGGTAGAAGTCTGCGAGCAACTTAAAAAAGATATCCAGGAGCGTCTCGACAAGGCGGGCATTGAGGTGATCGAAGCTCGTCTCAGCCACCTGGCTTATGCTCCAGAAATTGCGGCAGCAATGTTGCAGCGTCAGCAGGCTCAAGCCGTTGTCGCCGCACGAACCAAGATCGTTGAAGGAGCGGTTGGCATGGTCGACATGGCTCTTCAACACCTGGAAAAAGACGGAATTGTGGAACTTGACGAGGACCGCAAAGCAACGATGGTTTCGAACCTGCTCGTCGTGCTTTGCAGCGGCGGACACACACAACCCGTCGTTAACACAGGCACGCTGCACAACTAATCTGTACCGCGACCGATTAAGAAGAAAACACCAGGTTGAAAAGAAGCGAGTGCCGGCTTTGATTTAACCAGGCTGGGACTTTGTTCCACTAAAATGAAACAGACATCGAATGGCTCGAGAATCATTCCTGCTGCGAACCGACCCGAAGATCCTGAGCCTGCTGCGGCGTTGGGCCGAGGACGACTTGCGAAGTACCAACGGTCAACTGGATTTCATTTTACGAAAAGCCCTGCGAGACGCAGGCCGACTGCCGAGCAAAGAGAAAAAGTCGAAGAAGAAGGAACCAACCGACGGCTAAAGTAGCCTTGGTATTATTCGTCGGGGAAGCAATACATCAGCTCGAAATGTCAGCAAGTGAGTCGCTCGGGAGGCCTGTTCTTACTCGGCTCGCCATTGTATGGCTCGCGCTGTGTGTCGCCAGTTTTCGTAGCCTGTTCCAGGCCCAATGACACCGGTGAAGGCGCCGGGGACTGAGTCTGGCGGCGTGGATCGACCGTTTTCAATCCAGGTAATACGGAGCGATTTGGCATCATTTGCTTTCTGCATCGACTCATCAAATGACTGGCGGCCGCCATCGATACGTATTTCGCCGAGTCGCGATGTATCGTCATTTCCGCCCCAGAGCCGTTTCCAGTCGTCATGCAGAGACTCTTGCTCACGCACGGTCTCGCGAGCGGCCATGTACGAACGGAATCCTTGCGGGGCGTCGTATACGTTGTGGTCGCCGATCCAGGAAATTAATGAAGGTTCTTTGATGTTTCGCAGCTCAAATGGTTTCAGAAAGGGAGCCTGCTGCTCCGACGCTCGCTGCGGTACGCCACGACGAAGGACCACAGAAAGTCTCGAGTCGATCAGTGTATTACGAATTGCAAAGTCGATGCCCCTTGGCCTCGATGTGAGATTCGTTGCCAGCAGGTCATCTCGCGGGGGTACAAGCAACATAAGAGTGTGTTCGTTAATAAACGTCGAACGATCAATCATAACGCGTGCGCCTACACTTCCGTTGCACCGCAGAACTAATCCGGTTCGACCAACGGAAACACAATTGTTGATCCTGCACTTGCCCGCTGTGGGAGCGTACCAGCTGACGGCACTGCCACCAAAAAACTCGCAGCCTCGGATATCGACCTGTTTGGCATCATCCGCCGCGATACCGACCTGCAAGCGCAGGCCTGGTGACATGCGGACTCGGCAGTGAGTCATCTTCACAGTACCACCTTTACATCGGATCGCAGTCTGTCGTGCATGATCCGGGTAACGCTGGCCTGCCCCTTTTTGAGGGCGACTCTGACACTCGAACGACAGGCCTTCGACGGTCAATTCACCCTTCTCAACTAAAAATAACGCGTCTCCGCTGGCAGGAGCTGGTTTATCGAGATTCGAGATAATCTTTGGAAAAGAACCGCTTGCCGGCCTGATAGTCAGTGACTGACGAATCCGAATCTGCCCGACACGCAGGCTACGATTTGATGCGATCTCGATTGTGGCGCCTTCCGGAGCGGCAGCGATCGCTTCAGGAAGAGATTCGTACCAACGGTCGACAGGTAGAACATGGACGAACAGGTCGGGCAGGATATCCTGAAGATCGTCCGGCAATACCTCGCCGTTTTTGTCGTCTGCGTTGATGTTAGGTAATGGATCCTCTTTCTTTACGGGTTGCGGTTCGCTCTCACGTTGTGGGTCGACTGCCTGATCGCCAAAGGGATCAGCGTCCGAATTCGACGAAAGATGCCCAGCAACAATCAGCATCAATAGACAAGTCGTCAGCAATCCTGCAGCAGCAATCATCCACCTTCGACGTCGATGATTCAGGTGAACCGTCGAGCTAGTTTCGTCAGACAATGCTTCGTTGACGATCCCGTCAAATTCGACGACCGTCTCAGCGGCGACACGTACAAAGTCCGTTGCGTTGGCGTCGAATTCGGGAGATGTGAAATCGTCCCATCCATCATCAGTGCCAACCCCGACTGGATTTTCTGTTGCGAGATTCGGATGCTTCAGAATTGACGAAACCTGCCGTCCATCTTCGAAGCGGTCTTCAGGTTTCTTTGCGTGCAGTTTTCTGATTACTGCCGTTAGCCATGCCGGTAGTGTCGGATCGATTTGCTCGATCTCTTCGACTTTAGCGTGAGCGACAGCGGTTACTATTTCGCCCTGGTTTTTACCGGAGAACGGTGGGCGACCCACACACATCGTGTAAATTACGCTGCCCAGACAAAAGAGGTCAGACGCCGGGCTGGTCTTTTCGCCGCGAGCCTGTTCAGGCGACATGTACCGAGGTGTGCCCAGTAGCGTTCCTGATCGAGTTAAACGCGATGCTCCTTCGGCTTGAGCCAGACCAAAGTCGGTAATACGAACTTCGTCCGTTTCGTCCATCAACAGAATGTTCGCGGGTTTTACATCACGATGCGTCACCTTCTGGTCGTGAGCGGCGGCCAGTCCGTCAGCGATCTGACTTCCCAGTCGAGCTACGTCGCTGAGTGGAAGCGGACCAAGTCGCCGAATCCTGGCACGCAACGATTCCCCATTTACATACTCCATCACGATGACCGGGATCCCGCCCACAAATTCGATTGCGTGAACGGTAATCACGTTGCGATGGTTGATGCCTGCGGCGGCTTGAGCTTCCCGCAGAAATCGTTCGACAAACAGACCGTCTGCCGCGAATTTTGGCTTCAGCAGTTTCAGTGCGACGTCGCGACCGAGTCGTGAATCACGCCCCCGGTAGACAACTCCCATGCCGCCGCGGCCGATCCGCTCGAACAGGTCGTAGTCACCGATTCGTCCAATCGAATCCGGATGCGACGATGGCTGACACAATTCGACAACGAATCCGTCGCCGGTTCCGATTTTTGTGTGTTCGGAATGTTCAGCGTCGAGTGAATCAGCGGCCGCCAGATCGTCGTCTTTTTCAGCAACTTCCTGATGAAGCTCAGCCAGTTTCGCTTCAACATGGAGCGGGATCGGCAACGGTTCGGATTCTCCGATCGACAGCTCAGTTCCTGAGTCAGAATCGTCATCAAGGCTGAGCATCTCCACAACTGCCCGGCACTGAGCACACTGCTCAAGATGCTGTGCGATCTCCAGTTCCTGTTCTGGAGAGGTGCTGCCTTTTCGAATGACGTGTAGAAGTGCGCTATCCGGGCATGGAAGCGGCATATTCATCGTGTGACGGTCCTGCCCGCTGAAAACTGCATTGTGAGTACAAGAACGGAAGTCTTCGCTGACAAATCCTGGCGGGCTGACTACTTCGTGACCAGTCTTCTTCCAACATGCAGGAGGAGCCATCAGCTCGTAATCACATTCGTCAAAATCTGCTTGTAGTGCTTTGGTCATATGATGATGATTCGGCTGGAAACGGCTAGTAACTCTTCGGATAAGATACATAACGTCGAGTCAAGTCATACGTTGCGCGGCTGGTCGACGAACTTCAGTTTTTGTTCTATGGCGAGACGCGGTCTGCTCGGGCCAGAATCCTGATTCGATCAATTTCGACGGATGCAAAAGGAATGTCGCATGGCAACGATTTCACAGCCTACTGATAAGATCGACAGTTTGGATTCCAGCAGCACACCAGCGCGTCGTGAGAAAATCGCTGCGACCACTCTGAGTGCATGTGGATTTCTGGCCTTCTATCTGTTGTCTGCGGGGCCGGTCGCCGGCATCTACAATGTGATGAAAGTTGGCGCCTTTCGGAAGGCTGTCGAAGTCATCTATAAACCGATAGTCCTACTCGTAAAGAGTAATATCGAGCCGTTTTCGAGCATCATGAAATTGTACATCGGGCTTTTTCGCCAGTCCGATGAACAACCGACATGCCTGGGTTAACGATAGCAGCAACGGAGTGAAAATATGTCGGAAGAGTTCCCGGACGCGATAGATGTAGATCAGCTTTTCAAAGAGACGCTGGACTTCAGCAAAAAGTCCGTTCCGAAACCAAAGGAGTACCGATTCCGATGGGGCTGGGGGCTGGGCATTCTGCTGGTGGGAATTGCTGCTGAGTTGATCGTCTGGAATTTCATCGGGCAGGACAGAACTCACAAGGTCATGTTCTCGCTGCCGATCGTTTCGGGAACTCCGTTCTTTCTGCTGATCTGGTGGATCTTCTTCGGCGGCATTGATGGGATGACTCGTTTGCTTGGTGTTGGAGCTGTGGCGTCGGTCGTTCTGCTTTTCTATTCGCAGTATCGGTTCGACGGTTTCGATGGAGCCATGATTCCTCGCTTCGAAAAACGGTCCAACCTTACGAATGCAGACCGACTGGCGAAGTTCGTAAAAACACAACAGTCGCCGCAGTTGGTCACCGCGAAATGGGCGATTTCTGAAACTCAGGTGTGGGGCGAGTATCGCGGTCCGGCTCGCGAAGGAGTCGTCCGAGACGTGCCTGTTGACGTCGACTGGTCAAGCACTCCGAAAGAAATCTGGCGGCATCCTGTCGGAGAAGGCTGGTCCTCTTTTTCCGTGGCGGAAGCAAATCTGCCATCGATCAATCCGGACGAGTCATCACAAAAGAAGGCTTATCTTCTTACACAGGAACAACGCGGCGAGCAGGAATGCGTTGTCGCCTACGACCCCGAAACCGGCGATCAAATCTGGGTTCACGAAGACGTCATTCGCTTCGAAGAAGTTCTCGGTGGACCTGGTCCACGAGCCACTCCGACAGTCAACGGACAGCTAGTCTATTCACTGGGCGCAACGGGGCAGCTTAACTGTCTCAGCACGCTGACCGGTGAGAAAGTCTGGGCGCGAAATATCCTTGACGATGCAGGTACCAAAAATCTGGAATGGGCGATGTCTGGTTCGCCGCTGATCGTCGGCGACAAAGTCATTGTCAATCCAGGTGGTGGAGGAAATCGCAGCGTCATTGCTTACCACAAAGAAACGGGCGACCAGATTTGGGCTGCTGGCAACTATCCCGCTTCGTATACAGCTCCAGCGCTGGCGACGCTGCTTGGCAAAGAACAGGTCATCATCTTCGGCGGCAATGGTCCAGTTGGCCACGATCTTGAAACGGGAAACGAGCTGTGGAATTTCAAGTGGGAGAACGGCCCGAAGGTTAACGCCGCCATCCCGACGCTGGTCGACGAGTCGTCCATCATGATCAGTTGTGGTTACGCAATCGGCAGTGCCTTGCTTCGATTTTCTCTGGAAGGTGAAACCTGGAAGGTTACTTCTGATTGGGAATCAAAACGGCTGAAGCTGAAGTTCAACGCACCGGTCCGGAAAGACGATTATGTTTACGGTCTCGACGAAGGCATTCTGACCTGCATCGATCTGAAAACAGGCAAGGCGGAATGGAAACGTGGCCGTTACGGGTATGGCCAGCTTTTGCTTTGCGGTGACGTGTTGATCATCCAGGCCGAAAGCAGCGAAGTCATCTTCGTGTCCGCAACGCCTGAAAAGCACATCGCACTACACCGTTTCCGGGCAATGGAAGGGATATCCTGGAACCACCCTGTCGTCTGGAACGGCCGTCTGTTCGTCCGGAACGACGAAGAAGCCGCCTGTTTCGATTTGCAAGCTAGATCAGTGCTTCAACGCTGAGCACAGGATTATGACGGATTCTTAAAACCAGCAAACGGAGAGAGCAGAGTCAGGGGGTCGATTCCTGTTTCTGCTCTTTCTGTTTCGTACTGCTCGACATTTTCCATGGAAAATTCCGCAGGGATTAATCCTCGACTGGCTCGGAGTTTTCTGTTGCGCCTGTATTATCCTGTGAGGATGCAGGTTGGCTTGTCGTGGCGGCATTCGAGCGAACGTTTCTTTGCGGATCGAAATTGACCGTTTCGGCCGTTCGCTTTATTTCGGATGCCAGATCGAGTCTCCGTCGTTTCGCGGCGTCGTTTGTACCTACGATGAATGCTGAATTAATGACTGTCGCCGACGTTCGAGCGGGCGAATACTGGCTGGTTCTTTTGTCTTCAGTCAGGGGTCTGACCGCTCCTTTTGGATCATTTGCTGGCTGCGGATTTTCTTGTCGCTCCTGCTTCTTCTTACGCTGTTTCTGCAGTTGATCGAGTAGTTGCTGCAGTGTTCCAGAGAGTTCTTTTACTTGTCGAGGAGCAGATTCCAGTGGCCCGCTCAGCGTTTCAAGCAGTTCTCTCGCAAGCACCTCGGCATTGTCCTCGCCTTCAGCATCATCGCCGAAGGCAAGCTTCAGGCTTTTCAGTTCGTCTTCATCGAGCAAGGGCTCGATGGCGTCGAGCAGATCCCCGGTTACCTCCCTGATTCGATCAAGCAGGTTTTTCTCCTCGCCCTCGTCGTCTTCTCGTTTTTCGAACAGCGATGCGTCCAGGTCGATGCTTGCGATAGCCTCCGTGACGCCGGCAGCCAGGTTTATTGCGTTACTATCCGATGTCGGAATTTGAGCAACAATGTCCGCAATCTCAGAAAAGTCTACCGTTTCCAGATCTGTCCGCGTTGGCAAACTCGCAAGGCCTTCCTGGTAAGTCAGCGCGAGTTGAACTTCGTCGTTTTCGACAAGGCTTCCCTGGAAAGTAACTTCCTGCGTCCCAGCCGGTGTGACCAGGCTGGAACCACCACGGAAGACGCCGCCGACGCCAACCAGTTGCAGACTGTACTCCCCAGGATCTGCATTCCGAATTGTCAGTAACTCGACTACGCCGTCTCCGGTGAACGTTGCGTCGGCACCAATTTCGTTGACCGTGCCCCCATCCTGCGTGAAACCGACCGTTCGTCCTTCCGTATCGGTGAGAATGAAGTCGACAGGGTGAGTTGCCACGACGAGGATGTGCTCATTCACGCCACGGTCTTGTTCGAGTTGTTCGACGATGTCATTGATTGCCTTGATGACCGTTCTAAGAGCCGGGTCAGTCTCGTTGAGTGGCGGTGCTCCGTTGAGACGTTCAGCACGTGCGCCATTTTCGGCTTGAACCGCAAGTGGCAATTCGGTTCCATCGATGTTCGGATCTGGATCGTTCAGCTCGTCGGGAAACGCGTTAAAGAATTGTTCGACCGCGGTATCCAATGCTGATTCGATCGAGGTGGAGTTCCCGATCGGCGGTGGCGCAATTTCGACGAGATAATCTTCTACTTCGCCATCGCTCGCGAGTCCGTTTGGTGTGAGGCCACCGGTGCTGCTGAGCCGGAACCTGGCAATCGTTGGCCCGGGAATTGCCGTGACGGGGATATTGAAACTGACAGTGCTGAATCCAGCGGGCACAGCGATACCAGTACCAATATTGAATGATCCAGTGGAGTTGCCGGGACCGGGCCCGGTCCCGAATGAGGGTCCGCCTGAACCGGCACTACCGCCGCCGTTGACAACAATTGAGGAGCTAAGGCTTAGATTCTCATCAACAGTAAAATTACCGTTCTGATCAAAGTCGATCCATACATCCAGAAATCCGGCTTCGGAAGTGGAGACCCGGAACTGGCGTGTCGTTCCCACGCCGAGCGCGGACAGAAATGTAATTCCATCTTCGTCGTCGACAGTCGCGACAGGTCCCGTGCTGTTTTTGTCATCGACCCGTGCTGCTGGCCCAGGTTGCCCGTCAGGTTCAGCATCGACGGTTTTTCCCAGGAACAACGAACCGATGACGTGACGTGGCCCGTCATCGGCCAATAAAGTATTGAAAGTGGCTGGAGCATCGCCAAAGTCCAACGCGACACTCGAGACAGAAATTACAACTGTTTCCAACGCTGTCAAAGCTCCGCTGTTGCCTTCGTTTACGATGATCGTGATCGCGACAGAAGTGCCAGCGAAAGCGGATGTCGGCGTAAACGTAAAATCGCCGTTGGCGGTAATGCTGGCTCCGGCTGGAGCACCGTTACCAAGGCTGAATATCAACGGTGCTGGTGGCGAGTCCGGATCGACCGCGAAAGCCGTAAACGCCAATTCCTCGTCGACCGTGGCTGTTTGGTTGCCAATTGGGGCCAGAATTGGCGCCTCGTTGACGTCGTCAACGTTTACGATGACCATCGCTGACGCACTCAGCAAACCTGGATCGGTGATTTGAACGGTCAGATTGAATGAGCTGACCGATTCATGATCGAGACCGATCTTTGCGACTGTGATCGCTCCAGTTGAAGGATTGATCGCAAACTGTTCGAATGGGTCTCCGGCAGTAATCGCAAACATCAATGTCGACGGTGTTTCAAAATCGTTGGCGATTACCGTTCCAACTGGTGTCGTCACGATGCTGTTTTCATCAACATTAAACGACTGCATTTCGATGATCGGTGGATCATTCACATCCTGAATATTAAGCGTCACTACACCAGTGTCGGTGGTCGTTCCGCCGTCGTCAGTTACCTGTACGGTCAGCGAAAACGAGCTGCCAGTTTCGAAATCAATCGCTGCCGTGTTGGCGATTGTGATTTGGCCGTTCTCTGAGTTGATCGCGAATGCGGTCCCTGTATTTCCGTTTATGATCGAGTAGGAGACACTGTTGTTGTCTCCTTCGTCCAGGACGACTGTTCCGACATTTGTTGCGTTTGGCTGGTTCTCCAGAACATTAAAGCTCTGGTCGCCAACCAAAGGCTCAATATCAGCAATGGCGATGGTCGCTATTGCTGAATCGGTTGTCGTACCGCCGTCGTCAGTGACCACAACAGTCAGGTCGAAGGATGTGGCGACTTCAAAGTCGATTACCGTGGTGTCTTCAACGGTGATCTGCCCGGAAGAAGCATCGATCGCAAACGCTCCGCCTGTATTGCCTGCAGAAATTGAATAATTGACAGAGTTCTGATCGCCAGGATCAAGGGCGACAGTCCCAACCGCCTCTCCGTTATCGGCGTTCTCATCGACTGTAAAGGACTGGTTGCTGATCATCGGTTCGGAGTCGGTCACGCCGATATTGACCGTCGCGGTGTCTTTACGATTCTGGTTGTCTTCAACCTCGACAATCAAAACATATGACGCGAGTACCTCGAAATCGAGCGCCGCGTTGACCGTGATTTCTCCAGTCAACGCATTGATTGCAAATACGCCGCCTGTATTTCCAGAAAGAATGCTCCAGTCCAGGCTTTCACCGGTTTCCGGATCGGATGCGACCGGTGTGCCTACAGTTGTGCTGACCGGCGCGTCTTCCGCGATCACAAACGAGTCATCGTCAATGGTCGGAGTGGCATTTGTGATAGCGACAGTCTCAAAGTTACTGTTGCCTACGGAATTCAGTCCGCCGGTAAACGAGATATTCGAGCCATCATTAATCACCTGGGCGGCCTGAGCGTCGATATTCAATACGTCGCTACCGGTTTGTGGGCCCCCGTCGACGCTGAAGAACGTCGGGCCGGACGAAGATGCCGTGATGTTGACAGTGTCGTCGCCGTCATTGAGTAAGAGGTTTAACCCTTCGACATTTGTTAGCGAAAACGTCGAACCCCCTGAAATCAGTGTCCCGCCATTCACGCCGAATGTGTCTGCGAGGTCCGTTCCCAGGATGGTAACCCCGTCGTTGTCGGAAGAGCCTCCAGCATCGATTGTCAAGTTCCCCGGCCGTGCGAAAGGTCTGATGATAAACACGTCGTTGGCATCGGATGTTGTGATTGACAGAGAGGCATCTCCATCAGGCGAAACTTCGAGGACTCGTGGAACATTGAATCGAACGACTGCGTCATCGCCTGTTCCCGCTGCGTAGACGTGCTGCCCATCCACGCTCGCGAAAATACTGGAAACACCGTTGAGTCCGACAACTGTCGTGCCCGCTCCGTCCGTGTCGCCACTGGAAAGCGTTTCAAGAAACGTAAGCGAACCAGAGGATGTTGTCCCTAATGAAGTGTCGCGATTGAATAGAGTTACCGCGTTGCTCCCAGAAGCAGCGACATAGACGGTCGTACCTTTCGGGCTGACCGAGACCGCAGCTGGAGCCAGCAGATTTTCGACAGTGTTGCCAAAAGAGTCCAAACCGTTGTGGGTGAGGCTTTCGACAAATGTCAGGTCGCCCGTGTCTTGAGCTCTGGAAAACACGGTGAGCGAGTTGTCAGTTTCACCCGTTACGTAGACGTGCAGCCCGTCCGGACTGACTTCGACGGATGATGCTCCAGCCAGACCAGATACAACATTCAGCGAGGTATCCAGGTCACCGTTGGCCAGTTTCTTAAAGAACAACGGCAACGCGAAACCGCTCATGTCAGACTGTTCGGATGGCGCACTGAATATGGCAATGGCGTTATCATTTGACCCAGTAACATAAATATGTCTGCCATCGGGTGACATCGCGATCGATGATGCACCGGCCAGACCATCGATCGTCGTCATCCCGGAGTCTTGCCCTCCGTCCTGGAGAGAACCCTGGAACACAAGATCGCCAGTACTGCCGACATCGAAGAAATTAATTCGGTTTCCGGTTTCCGAAGACACCACCAGAACAGAACCGTTCGGAATTAACGCCATGTCTGAAGGCGAAGCGATGTTAACGGGATTACCGTCAACGTCGAGGATGGTCGACGAGATGAACGACAGCTGGTTGCCGCCATCCTGCCTGACGAAAAATGCAATGGTTTGATCGAGTTCGCTGGCCACGTAGACGTTACGCCCGTCAGCTGAAACGATAACTTTGCTGGCTCCGTCGAGCCCTGTGATCGTATTGCCGAAGGTATCCATTCCCATGTTGGCGAGCGATTCGATAAACGTCAGATCACCAGTTACCCGATCGCGACTATAGACAACCAGAGCATCTGAATCCGAAGCTGCAACGTAAACGCGAGTGCCGTCCGGGCTGACAACTACCTGATCTGGAGCCTGTTGATTCTGAATCGTGTTTGCTGAACCATCATTACCGTTGTCATTCAATACTTCTTCCAGAACGATCTCGCCGCCGAGTATTTCTCGAATCAGCGTTAAGTATTCTTCTTCGTTACTAAAAGTTTCGATCTGCTGCTGCTTCGTTGTTGACTGGATCGAAATGGAATCATCGGGCAGATCGCCACTGATCACGACATCATGTGCTGAGCCACTGAAATCCTGATGAACTGAAACGGTATCAGTACCACCATTTGCAATATCCAGCACTAACGACTCAACGCCGGCTATATTCAGTGTTGTGCCACCAACACTTATCGTTGAACCAGACAATGCAAAATTGTCTGCGCCACCAGAAGCAAGCGGTGCACCACTGTCTCGTGCTATCGACCACGAGCCATTGCCTGAGATTCCATTTGCATTCGACAGCACTGTCCATGTTCCGCTACCGGATGCCGCTCCTTCGGACTCTAGAAGTGTCCCTGTGAATTCAACCGTATAGCCTTCGCCCATTAACATCCCGGGTGATGTGAATGTGATGTTTCCACCTGAATCCACTGTACCGTCGCCCGGATCTGGTTGACTGATCGAGATGCTGCCGTTGCTGATCGCAGCTGCGACGGAATTTTCAGGAAAGGTCGGTCCAGGTATCGATTCAGTCTGGCCTTCGCCAACAAAAAAGTTCCCGGTGTAAGTACCGGAATAGTTCCCGTCGAAGCGAACAACACCACTTGGTGTGGACGGTGCGGTTCCGACAATCACCACCGTATCGGAAAAGCCGGCTGATGGTCCTTGAGTGTCCAGCGATACCGAATCCGGCAGACCGTCGACATCGATAACGACATTCTGGTTTACTGGTCCCAGACCTACGTCAAGAGCTTCGATGTTTGTGTAGGCGGCTTTAAAATTGACTGACCGATTGGGCGTCTGAAATACGGTCGATGCAACCGCAGAACCGTCAATCATATGGTCCGAGGCGAGTTCGTTATTGAAGCTACTGAAAATGAAGTGATCGTTTGCCCCATCACCGCCGTCAATCGAGTCGTTGCCGGAACTGGAAAACAACACATCGTTGCCCGAGTCGCCCGTCAGGATGTCGTTGCCATCGCTGTCAGCACTTCTCGCGACGATCGCCCTGTTGCTTGCCACCAGCGAGTTCGGAGAATTAAACGAAACCTGTTGGACTCCGCCAGGATGTTCTCCACCGTCTCTGACCCCGACTGTCGCGCTGATTCCATTGGCAATTGATGAGAATGGAGTTCCCGTATCGAGGTCGACATAGTTGAACGTTATATCACCGTCGCGATCGGATGTGTTCAGCTCGAGAATCAATTGAAATGTCACTGGCGACGCACCTGATTTCAGAAACGGCGTCGAAAAGGTGTCGATCTGATCCAGGTGGTAAACCTCGTTCCATTCGATAATCAGTCGATCGTCGATGAGGTCAAAGTTTGTATCTTCGAACTTGTAAAGTACTTTCGCGTCTGGAATCGCGAGTCCCGGCGGAGCATTGCCTCCAGTTACCCAGTTATCAAACAGCGGTGCGAGGATCGGTATTCCACCAACGAAATTCGGGGCGTCTGTCAGATCGAAATTGTTCTGAGGAAGGATCGGGCCACCCAGGGAAGCAACTCCCGAGGGAGCGACAAACAGATTGTCGCCGGTATAAGTCACGTCGTTGAATCGAAAGAACGCGGTGTCGAGCGGGATCTTTGCGGTTTGGACCTCATCCAGAATTGTGACGACGCCCGTATCTGTATCGTTCAGATTGAGAGTTTCGAAATCCATATCGCCCAGCACGTACTGTTTACGAAGCGGACCGCCATCGAGGATGTCATCGTCAGCTCCACCATCGAGAACGTCGTTGCCGGATGAACCTCGTAGCGTGTCATTGCCTGCGAGACCGTTGAGTGTTACCTGACCATCGAATGCGGTCGCGTTCAGATCATTGTTACCAGCCCCGCCCGTCAGCGATGCCTGCTCGAAGTTTACAATGACGATGTCCTCAATTCCGCCGATTGTGAGTCGATCATTCGTCAGCCGTTGATTGGCATTGTTCACTGAGAGAATGGTGTCGTTGCCTTGCCCTCCGTTGAGAAATAACTGCCGTGTCGACGGTGGGCCGGCAGCGGAATAGTCGATGAAAAATGTGTCACTACCGCCACTGCCGGTGATTTGAACGGTATCTACGTCCGACAGCGTGAGGGTTTCCTGCTGTGTACCAGTTCCGGTGTTGAGCTGAATGTCCATGCCGGTCACGGTCACTGAGTTGTTGATGTTTCCAGAGACAGGTTCAAGGGTCAGGACTGAGACGTTGGTGAACTCGTTTCCGTTGGTGTTTAAAGACGTTTCAGGATTTCTTACCCAAAGAGGCCCGACATTCTGGAGATTGAATCCGAGGTCGCCATTCCCGTTGACAGTGACGGTATCCAGAACTGTTTCGAAAACGCTTCTAATAGCGATGCCGTCTACGTTATTACTCGATGCCGTTACGTTTTGTAGTTCCACAGTGTCTGCACCGGTGACTTTCAGGCCGATTTCGGCGTTTGACGACAATATCGAGTCTCGAATCTGAAGTTCGAGGCTAGTGCCTGGTGTTTCGACGAAGCGGATACCGTCTTCCGAGTTGCCATCGACCTGGATATTCGATGCCTGGAAGTTGGTAAGCGAAGTTCCGGAGATGTCGACACCAGTTACCGCGTTCGTGACACGCAGCGAGTTGAGTTGTACTCCGCTCTCCGTGACCTGAAGTCCGAAAGGCGCTCCACCGGCATCGATGATCGTATCGGTTGCCACTCCCGAGTGGCCTCGAACGAGCAGGTCCGGAACGTCCAGCAGTACCGATTCAAAATACGTTCCCGGGCCAAGGACGATTTCGTTCAGCAAGTCACCAACTGGCCCAATCTCAGATTCCTCCTCGGTTGCGCCTCGATTGAAAAAAGCAGCGGTTCTCGCATCATTGATCGTCGTGAAGGCCCGTTCGCCGAAGATAAGACCTGCAATTCCAGCACCGTTGGGGTCGAAGGTGACGGTGTCGCCAAAGTCAAGTCCCTGTGCTCCCTGGTCGTTTGTGATCAGGTAGTCACCAGCATCATCTACAAAGAAATCCGCCGGCGACTGCACTTCAAAAGCGCCGATGTCCGTAAAGACCATGCTGTCACGGTTGCCGTCGCGTAGACGCGCAAAACCTCGCTGATCCTGGAAAAGTGGAGAACTATTTGCCGGCCCGGCATCGATTGCTGGGCTCCCACCGCCGAGCGCGATTGTCGGTGTTCTACCACCGTTATCGGCCAGTGGGAGAATGTCCGGATCGATGGGGCTGCTTATGCTTCCAACCAGGTCGCCAGTCGCAGAAGTAAAATTGAAGTCCGTGTCTTCGCGAACGAGGTTGTGCCCGTTCGAAGTGATCGTACCGCCGCTGAAGGAACCCTCGGGGCCGCTGCCCGAATTTGTCACGTTATTGCTGATCAAGGTCCGCTCCAGTGTCAGCGAACCATTGGTCCAGATTCCGCCGCCTTCATGACCGGCATTGTTGAATGCGACAGTCGAAGCCAGCAGCGTGGCATTCACGCCAGACTGAACATAAATTCCGCCACCGTCGCCAGACGACATTTGCGTTTCGCCGACGCTGTTTTGGGCGATCGTCGAGTTAATGACGTCTAGCGTTCCGCCACTGATTGCAATTCCGCCACCGACACTCATTGCGAGGTTGTTGTGGATCGTGCTGTCCTGCACGGTCACTGTGCCAACGGTCGATTCGATCGCGCCGCCCTGACTGGATGCGGTATCGCCTTCCGCACGGTTGTTGCTTAGAACAGAAGAACTGATAGTGACAATGCCACCGCTGTTCGAAATCGCACCGCCGTTATTTGCTCGATTCTCTGTGATCGATACGATATTTGCCGTCAGCATTCCGCCGTCCACGTGAATGGCACCACCATTGCCTCGTCCGCGGACATCGCCACCGGTGATTCCAATTTCCTCCAGTTGCAGAGACGCACCAGGAAATACTTCAAACACGCGATCGATGCTTTGCGCATCAATGACCGTAGTCAGTGTTGAAAAACTCGAGGTACCGAAGATCTGCAGCCCATCAGTATCAGTAATGTCGAGATCGCCGGTCATCGCAGCATCTTCTGCGTCGCCTTGCAGTGACAGTCTGTATGTCCCACCTTGCAGAAAAATCTGGTCGAAACCGGCTAACGCGTTGGCTTCCATGACCGCGGCACGCAACGATGTCTTTCCGTTGGTATCCAAAGCGAAACCGTCACCTGGATTGGCATCGACGGTGTCGAGGTAGCTATCGACAGTAAACGACGTCAACAAAGTCCGAGTTTCGAGCCGCTCGGTCATCTGTGATAAT
>CALGTK010000185.1 GCA_937904325.1 uncultured Planctomyces sp. | reverse complement strand
TTTTCGACTTGTTGCCAGAGTCAGTTCACAGCGTCGTCTTCAGTCACCAGAATGGGGATCGGCCGCTGGTAGGATTTGCTGGTTGGATACTGCAAAGCCTCATGGCGATGCTCAAGAATCGCAACCTGGTGCAGAAAAGGTACTTCCATGACTGAACTCAGTAACGCCCATCAGAGCAAAATGTTTCGCTTTGCAATTACGTGTTTCGTAAGCCTCTTCGCGATCGGCCTGATGGCGACGCGAGGAATTCGTGCAGACGTCAAGTTGCCGTCAGTCTTGAACAGCCACATGGTTTTGCAGCGGGATATGCCGATTCCTGTCTGGGGATGGGCCGCCGCCGGTGAAAAAGTGACTATTACGATTGGAGCCTCGTCTGCCACCGCCACGACCGATGCGGACGGAAAGTGGAAGGTATCGCTTCCGGCAATGCAGGCCGATGGGAAAACGTACTCGCTGAAAGTTGTTGGCAACAACACCGTCACGCTGGAAGATATTCTGATTGGGGATGTCTGGGTAGGTTCGGGGCAGTCCAATATGGAATGGCAACTGCGAAATACGAACGGTGCGGCGGAAGCGATCGACGCGGCACAGTATCCTGAAATTCGGCTGTTTCATGTAAAGAAAGTTCAAAAAAAAGAACCTGCCGATGATGTCGAGGTTACTGCTCACTGGGCGATGTGCACTCCGAAATCCGTTCCGGCGTTCTCGGGCGTTCTGTACTACTTCGGCCGCAAGGTGCACGAGGAAGTCGATGTACCGGTAGGGCTGATTAACAGTTCGTGGGGAGGTTCGCCAATTGAACCCTGGACGGTGACAGACAAAAGTTCCGGAGGCATGTACAACGGAATGATCGCACCGTTGCAGCCTTTCGGCGTTCGCGGGACCATCTGGTACCAGGGTGAAACGAATGTTATTCGCAAGAACGGTCTGGCATATTTCGACAAGACAAAAGATCTGGTGGAAGGCTGGCGAAAAACCTGGAACTCAGAACTTCCGTTTTACTTTGTGCAGATTGCCCCTTGGTCCGGGGCCCAATACGAGGCCGGTCAGTTGCCCGCACTCTGGGAAGCTCAGACCGCCAGTTTGAAACTTCCGAGAACTGGAATGGCTGTGACGACGGATCTTGTTGACAACATCGCCGACATTCACCCGAGGAATAAACTTGACGTCGGGAATCGACTTGCCCGCTGGGCACTGGCGAAGACGTATGGCATGCAGGACATTGTCTACTCGGGCCCTTTGTTCCGATCAATGAAAGTCGATGGCAAGTCGATACGAATAGAATTTGCGCATGCGGCCGGTGGTTTAAAAACTCGAGATAATGCGCCGTTGTCGGAGTTTCAAGTCGCGGGAGCCGACGGAAAGTTCGTTGATGCTGAGGCAAAGATTGACGGCCAGTCAGTCCTTGTTTCGTCTCCAGAAGTCGCAGAGCCAAAGAACGTTCGATTTGGCTGGCACAAGCTGGCGACTCCAAATCTCGTCAACAGTGAAGGTTTGCCCGCCTCTCCTTTTCAAACGAACAACTGGCAAGGCGGAACGGGCGAATAATCAAAGTGTCGCTTTTTCCTGTAAGATTCAAGGTTCGATTTCATCTGAGGAGATCATGATGTTCCGAGTAAGAATTTCTGCGGCGTTTTTGCTTCTTCCAGCGCTGAGCATGCTGCTGTCGACCGAGACGTTTGGTGAAGACTGGCCGCACTTCAGAGGTCCAAATAGTGCAGGGATTGCCACGGAGAGTAGACCGTTGCCCGCGGAATTTTCGGCGGAGAAGAATGTCCGCTGGTCAAAAAAACTCGGAGATGGGATTGGTTGTCCGGTTGTTGCAGCGGGTCGTGTCTTCACGTCGGCGATGGTTGATGACAAAACGATTGGCCTGTACGGCTTTGATGCCGCTACCGGGACACAGCTCTGGATGCGAAAGTGGCCGATCGGCGACATCGCTCCGGTTCATAAAACGAACAGTCATGCTGCGACAACACCGGCGGCTGATGCGGAACAGGTTTATTTCTACTTCGCGACTCTTGGTATGGTTGCCCTTGATGCGAAGACGGGAGCAGACGTGTGGCACAAGAGTCTGCCGGTGCCGTATTTCGTTTTTAAGTGGGGGGCCGGCATGTCGCCGGTGCTTTACAAGGATTTGGTGCTGTTTGTGCAGGATGACGATCTGGCTCCAGCATTTTACGCGTTTGACAAACGTACGGGGAAGCTCCGCTGGAAGGATGATCGCGACGACATGGCCGTGAACTATTCGCATCCGGTCATCTGTAGAACGGAACATGGAGATGAAATCGTTGTCGCCGGGACGGGGCTGCTTGTTGGCTACGATCCAGCATCTGGCAAACGTTTATGGAGTGCAAAAACTCTGCTTCGAAATATAAAGACGACACCGGTTGTGGATGACGGCGTTATCTATATCTCCCTGCAGAGCGGCGGAATCGCGAACCAGTGGTTGGCGTCGGTTGATCGAGCTGATACGGGAAACAGCGATGGAAAGTTGACGAAAGAAGAAGTACAGGCATTCGTTGGAGAACGTCGAGTCCCCGAAGCTTTCTTTCGGAAGACGTTCGACAAAGGTGACGCCAACGGGGACGGTGTCTTGGAAGGTGCGGAACTCGACGCGGCGTTCCTGCATCCGGACAATTTTGCGGGGGCCTCGTTTGACGCGGCCGACGCTGGTGCACAGTTTATTCTCGCGGTACGAGGTGGGGGTCGAGGAGATGTCACTGCAACGCATGTTCTGTGGAAGCACTCGACCAAGCACACCGATCACATCGTTTCGCCACTGGTTTCCGATGGCCGCATGCTGTTGATCAAGGGCGGCGGGATCGCAACGTGTTTCGATACGAAAGCCGGGGCGAGGCTATACGGGCCGGTCCGAATTCAGAACGCTGGCGACTATTTCGCGTCACCTGTTCTCGTTGATGGAAAGATCTATATTGCTGGTGAGAATGGTAATGTTGTCGTTCTACGAAACTCGGCCGAACTCGATATCCTGAGTGTTAATGATGTAGGGTCGGCGGTTCTGGGAACTCCAGCCGTGGCGGATGGAATCATCTATTTTCGAACTCGTGACGGACTGCTGGCTGTAGGGTTTTAAGGTGTCTACGTGCCGAACGGCGTTAATTTCAGTTGAGCAATACGCGGCAGGATGCAGAAAGCGGACGAACGGACATGTCACGAATTCAACAGCTTGACACGAGCGTTATTAACAAGATCGCCGCTGGCGAGGTCATTGAGCGACCCGCGAATGTTGTCAAAGAGCTAATCGAGAACAGTGTCGATGCGATGGCGACTCGGATCGAAGTTGACATTGTGGATGGCGGCGCGCAGTTGATCCGGATTACGGACGACGGAGAAGGGATTCACCCCAACGACATTCTGCTTGCGGTGAGTAGTCATGCGACAAGCAAGATCGTCACGGCGGAAGACTTGTTTTTCATTCAGACGATGGGGTTTCGTGGTGAAGCTCTGGCGTCGATTGCAGAGGTTTCGCACATAAACATTCGCACGCGTCAGACGGATGCTGTGGCTGGCGTCGAGCTGGATGTCAACTGTGGCGAACGTTCTGAAGTCGTGCCCTGTGGTTGCCCGACGGGGACTCGCATCGAAATTCGAAACCTGTTTGCCAGTACTCCGGTACGTCGAAAATTTTTGAAAACTAAATCGACGGAGTTTGGACATATCAGCGATCAGTTTACTCGTGTCGCCCTGGCGAATTCTCGACTCAGAATGACGTTACGGCACAACGACAAGGTTGTATTTGATCTGCCAGCTTCCGATGGACTGAGCGACCGCCTACGGATGTTTTATGGCAAAAGTCTCACGGATCATCTCGTCTGGGTGGAAAGCGAAGTCGGTGACGTTCGGATGTCCGGGTACGTCGCTCATCCAAGCCAAAGCAAGTCCGCTCGAAAGTGGCAGCACCTGTTCCTGAACGGGAGATGGTTTCAGGATCGCTCGATTCAGCACGCACTTACAGAGTCGTACCGCGGGCTATTGATGGTCGGTCGTCAGCCAATCTCATTTCTCTTTATTGACATGCCACCGAGTGCTTTTGACGTGAATGTTCATCCGACGAAAGCCGAAGTCCGTTTTGTTGACGGTCAGCATCTGTATCGCCAGATGCTGTCGATGATCCGTACGAAGTTCCTGACGATGGACCTCGATTCGGAGATGCAACTGGATGGGGGCAGGGGGACAGAATCGGAAACGCATGGAGATCCCGTTGGTGCAACCGTTGTTCCACAGCAAAAGTTACAGGCTGAGCTTGAAGCGTGGGCGACTGGCTCTGGTGCAGCACCAACAAGGAATCAGAACGTAGATTCCACTGCTCCGATCACTACCTGGTCGGTAATGCAATCGCAAGCTGACCTTGCGAGAATGTTGGCTGAGCCTCAGTCGCGAGCCATTGATTCGACGGGAAGAGGAACTGCTGTCGCTGCGGCGCTCGCGGAAACAGTTGAGGCTGCGGATGAAATGTGTGCCGCCCGGGAAGGAGACAGCAACTTTGGTCAACAGTCGGAAATCGCTGGCAGCGTGGCTGGCGAAACGCCACTGACCGGAGAAGAGGAGCAAAGGGAGACAATAGATAAACCTGCGCCCGCTGTCGGTGATCAGTCTGGTGAGCGAGCAATGCAGATCATGGATTGCTATCTGGTTGTCGAAGCGGAGCAGGGGATGATGATCATCGACCAGCACGCTCTTCATGAACGGATTATGTACGAGTATCTAAGGCCGCGAGTGTTGAACGGTTCGGTTGAGTCTCAGCGGATGCTGATCCCTGAAACGATTGATCTTACGGCGCGAGAAGCGTCACTTGTCGTTGAACACGCCGAGGTTCTTGGTCAGATTGGCATCGGTGTCGATGAGTTTGGCACGAACACCGTTATCGTTAACAAGTGGCCGGTGATGATGAAAAAAGCTCGTCCGTCAGAAATGATTCGCGATATCGCTGAGCAGTTGGAATCTCAGGAAAAGAGGCCGACACGACGGGACGCCCTTGATGAGTTGCTTCACATGATGTCATGCAAGGCGGCGATCAAGTCTGGTCAGAGGCTGAAGCCGGAAGAAATTGATAGCCTGCTTGCACAGAGACATCTTTGTGATGACGCTCATCATTGTCCGCACGGTAGACCGACAGCACTCGTTCTCAGTCAGGTAGAACTTGACAAGCAGTTTGGCCGTCTTGGCTGATGCAGTCACCTGAACTCAATGATTCCAGATATGGAAGTTTTCTTCTTAGCAAGCAAGGATGACCATGAAGTTTTACGCTCAGACAGCCATGGTGCTGACAGTCTGTTACTTAGGCTGTTCCACTGTTTTTGCAGAGCATACCAAGCCGGCGTCGGTTTCATGCAAGGCCGTGACGCCTGAAGTGCAGACTGCCGCTTGGGCCGTTAAGTGGTGGCAGTCGCGGCATGATCAAAAGCTTGCCGACCTCAAGAAGATGGAAAAGGTAGACTTGCTGATGATCGGTGACTCGATCACGCATGGGTGGGAAGGTCGCGGCAAGAAGGTCTGGGACGAGTACTATGCAAAACGAAACGCATTCAATATCGGATTCAGTGGGGACAGAACTGAAAACGTTTTGTGGAGGTTGCAGCATGACGCCATCAAAGGGGTCGCTCCAAAACTCGCTGTGATCATGATCGGGACCAACAATACCGGGCACAGGCAGGATCCGGCCGATGAAACGGCGGCGGGAATTAAGGCCATCATCAACGAATTGCAGAAGCAGCTTCCAGAAACAAAGATTCTTCTACTGGCCATTTTCCCGCGGGGAGCAAAAACGGATGATCC
>CALGTK010000184.1 GCA_937904325.1 uncultured Planctomyces sp. | reverse complement strand
CGACAAGCCCCGCGCCCATCAGCCGGCGCCAGAGCCGGTTGACGATCACTTGCGAGAAGCGGCGATTTTCCGGCGAGGTAATCAGCGCAGCCAGACGTTCGCGATGGTCGCCGGAATCGCGCATCAGTCGATCGATTAGCGGCCCGTCGGCGGCGCCGGTGACGTCGGCGAACGGCCATTCCGGCGGGACAGCGTCGCCCGGTTTGAGCGTCACTTGAATCAAAGCATCGCCCTGCTTGCCTTCGAAGAAACCAACTGGAACCTGGCTGCTGGTCGGCGCGGAAGCTGGTTTGCGCTGGAACATCGCCGCGAGCGAAAAAAGGTCGCGTTGCGTGGTGTCGTGATAGGGCGAATCGTGGCAACGCGCGCATTGCAGCTCGATCCCCAGAAACGCGGACGCGACGATGTGGCCTTTGGCGGCGAAGGGCGCGTCGTTTTCGGCAGCCATCGCGAACCCGGCGCTTCCGCCTTCGTGCTGACCGCCGCGCATCAGAATCAATTCGGTCACAAGCCGGTCGAGCGGTTTGCGGTCGCGCAGCGAGTCGTGGAGGAAAAAGCGGAACGGGCCGGTGCTGCCTTGCGATTGATTCAGAAGCGTCGGGTTTTCGGCGAGAAGATCGAGCCACTCGCTGACGAAGTGATCGGCGCAGCGCTCGTCGTTCAGCAGCTGCTGGATCGCGATTGTGCGTTTGTCTGGATGTTTGTCGGCGCGAAACGCGAAGACCTCGGCCTCGATCGGCGGAATGCCGAAGGTGTCGAGCGAGACGCGGCGGAGGAAAGCTTCGTCGGAGACCAGATTCGGCACAGCAACTTCGTCAGGCGTGACGGGCCGAGCCGGCCATTCGGCGCCGGAATCGATCCATTCGCGTAACCGTTTTACATGAGTCGGATCGATCGCATCGCCGGTTGGCGGCATCCGCTCGTCTTTGTCGTCGGTCGTGATCCGCGCGATGAGCTCGCTCGCATCGGCATCGCCCGGCGCGATTGCTTTGAGTGCGTCTTCGCGGGAATCGAGCCGCAGATCGCCTTTGTCTTTTTCGCCATGACAGCGGAAGCAGTTTTCGCTGAGGATCGGCAGCACCTCTTCGTGGAATTTCGCGGCTTTAACTGCATTGGCGCCGGAACTCTCGGCGAGCGCGCGATTGGCTCTGGCCTGGAGGAACGCATCGATCGGATGTTCGGCGGCATCCGGAACTTCGTGCGCTGGATTCGCCTCAACCCAAGTTTTTGCGATTTCATGCCGCGTTTTCCAGAATGCATCCTGTGTCGCCGAGGCAGCCCGGCGCTGGCGATCATCGTAAGCCGCCAACCTCGCTTCGATTTTCTTCAACTCCGGTTTGATCGCAGCATCGGTCAGCGGCAGTAGTTGCTCACGGCCAACCGGCGTCAAAACGTGGAACATCTCTTCTTCTTCGCCTTCGCGGCGGACGGCGACCCCGACTTCGCCCGTCTCAACTCGTGCCTGCGGCCCACCAACAATCATATCCAACACGACACGAATCGGCTCAGCAGATTCGATCTCGACAACACCGATCTTCTCCTGCTGATGATACCCGGCAGGCCGAACGCCCGGCGCCGGCGGCTCGATTACTGGCGTGACCGGTTCTTCACCGTTTGGCGGAATATAGGTGATCGGATCGGTCGTCAGCGTGGCCGTGTCATCGATCCAAAGCCGGCTTTCGGCCCGCGCGCGGATGAGAAATTCATACTTCCCCGGCTCGAGCTGGACGTCCGCGGCCATGCGGATCAGGAGCGGCGTGGCCCAGCCTTTGCGGATCCCCCACTCGTCGTAGCGCAGCGGAATGCGAGGCAGAATCATCGAATCGCCAGACCAGCGCGCGGTCTCGACTGACGAATCTTCGCTTTCGTGGAAGGTGACTAACACTTCGCCAGCCGCGATCTGGCCGATCTCCGGCATTTGCGAGCGGACCTCGCGCCCGTACTGGCTCGCGATGAATTCGTCCGTCGCGAGTTCGCGGTAAATTGCGATCGAATCGATCCAACCATCGAAGGTGCTGCCGGGATTGCCGCCCATCGACGAGCCGATCCAGACCGCGTCGTCGTCCACCACCGGCGGATCGGTCATCGGGCCGCCCAGGTCCCAGGATCCGTCGGTCGGCACGCCGTCGATCCAACCGCGCACCGTTTCGGGTTTACCAAACTCATAAGTAATCGCGACGTGCCGCCACTCTGGCTTCATCGCGAACGACAGTTTTGAGGTCCAACGCGCCCAATGATCGTCGCCCGGCTCCGGCGCGGATGCGAAGAGAAAACTCAGCCGCGCTCGCCCGCCGCTCGTCGCCAATCGCAGCGCCCAGTTTTGATTTTCTTTGTCAAATCCGGGCGCGTGCGTCCGGCCCTTGCCGATGATATAGAGCGCGGTCGCGTTCTTCGGGTTCGCCGGTTTGACCCACGCTTCGATCGTGATCGTATCGCCATTGGTAAAATCGAACCGGCTCTCCGCGCCTTCGTCCGGAATCACGATCTTCGAACCCGCGCCGTCGAATTTGGCGGCTTTGTTAGCCGGCGTGAATTGCGGAAATCCCGGCGGCCGCGGACCCTCGTCGACAAGATCGAAATCCCAACTCGCGACTGGCGAAATTTCCGCGGCAGTGTCGCAGCAGAGCGTGCTCAGCAAAGCGATAACCAATAAACAATACTTCATGGAAGTACACGTTACTTTTTCGCCGCAGTATCTGCAATTTCAATAACTCTGCAGAAACGCCCCGATTCCGGTTCACGGTCACACAACGGGCCTTGAGACGCTCTGCGCTGTACCGCGCAAATCGCAGCGACCTGCCATCGTTCGGCACGATGCTCGTGGACCAGATGGGTACAGCAGGCTGGTTGGAAGTCGTCAGGTGTGATCGTCTCGTGTCGACATGGCCATCAGCACCGCTCAGGATGGCGTTGCAGGCGGCATGGTTTCGGGGTGGCATGCCAGAGATATAGACTCACGGGCTCCGTCAGCTTCCGTGAAGCCGATCAGGAAAGGCTGTCGCCATGAGGCATCTACTGCTTGCTGTGTTGCTTGTTGCCATGACGGGTTGCGGGTCGGATACGAAACCGACAGCGCCGGCTGAAACGGCCACGCTCAAGGAACATACGAGGGAAGTCGTCAGCGTGAGTTTCAGCCCGGATGGCAAACGCATCGCCTCGGGAAGTCATGACAACACAATCAGCTTGTGGGACGTGGCCCCTTAAGCGACAGCCGATCCCCAACCTCGCTGAAGCCGCTACCGTGACTTGCTCGGATACACGTTCACAACGAATCCAGCGGATCCACAGTCACACCCGAATCCCCCGCAGCCAGCCCGCGTTTTGACTTCGGCGTCAGCCCGAACTTGGCCAGCAGGCTGCGGAAGTTGACCTGCCCGCACCACTGCAACCAACAGCAAAACATGCTTCAACGGAGCCGCGGCTTTCAACAGCGAAAGGGGAGCATCTTCGTCGGGCATTTCCCCTCTCAAGTTTCTTCAGGCACGTTGACTGATCATCCCGAATTCTTCTGCAGATGAGAGTCAGGCGACGAGCGAAAGTGATTGTGGGTTAGATCAAAAACACCTGAGATCTAATGCATGATTACTACTTGTTTCGACTGCAATCGGACGAAGTAGACTGTAACCTGGTGCAATGCTCTGCATTGTGTCTGACATGGCAGTTTCGCGGTGAAACTGCTGTTTTCGGCTGAAACAAAGCACTTCAGCAAACGACAGAAGTTCGCCTCTTAATCAGTAGGTTGTTGGTTCGATTCCAACAGGAGGCACGTTGAAAGCCGTGAACCGCAGATGCTTTACGGCTTTTTTCTTTTGCGTCTCATGCGGCGGTGAGCTGTTCGGTTCTCCCTTCGAATCCAAGATCAAAGCCTCCGTGTTCTCTTCATGGCACTGAGGCTTTTTCGTTTTTGGGGACCAGGCCAGGCCTGTCGCGTGCTGTACCCCCATTCGGTCCGTCAATGTTAAAATGCTTTTTCTCGCCGTAAGTCTGGCGTCCAGAATCGATTGTGACTCAATCGTGTTTGCTCTTGCTGGACGATTCAAGGTTTCGCCCACATCATCAGCCTGATTGGTTGCATGTCCGGATTGTGTGTAAGTTTTCTGGTTCGAGATTTTCGTGCTGCCAGTAACAAAAGCTGGTGGTGTGATGAGACTGGAAACGGCGACCGGGCTGGTCAGGTTTCACCGCTCACGACTGCGAGACAGGACGGCGGCAATCTAAGGGCGTCTCACGTTGAGGCGGTTGCCAAGTCCTTACTAACAACGGAGCGGTTTTTGTGAATCAGCATGGACGGTGCTGCTATGGTCAAACAGTTTCGGCGTTACTGAGATTGGCTTGTCGTTCGCCAACGTGATTTGAACGATCAGCAACACCGACACGATTAGCAGCACACATCGAGACTGTACGGGTGAGTTCATTCGGATCCCTGCCGCAGGTCTTGAAAAAAAGTGAGGACACTGATGGAACCTCAATTCAGAATTTGCTGCCGTTGGCTACGCCTTGAGTCCTGAGATAGGTTCCGCATGGTAGACGTGGTGTGGTCGGTCCAGTTCATCGTGCCAGGCGATGGTCTTTGGAAGTCCCAGCGATTCATAGATCGTTGCGGCCATGTTCTCCGGCTTTTGCGGATCGGAATTCGGATAGGCTCCGATCTTGTCCGAGGCACCGATGGTACGTCCACCTTGGACGCCGCCACCTGCAAAGAAAACGCTTTGCACCGCGCCCCAGTGATCGCGGCCGGGCAACTTTGACTTCGCGCCTTTGAAAGTGAATATCTTCGGAGTCCTGCCAAATTCACCAGCCATGACGATCAGCGTATCATCGAGGAGACCTCGCTGGTCGAGGTCCTCAATCAATGCCGAGACTGCTCGATCAGTCGGCGGCAGGAGAAAGTTCTTGAGGTTTCGAAATGCCGCTTCGTGAGTATCCCAGCCTTCGTTGTTACTCAGATTCACCTGAACAAGGCTCACTCCGGATTCCACAAGTTGCCGCGCCATCAGCAATGACCAGCCGAACGAGTTACGACCATAACGATCCTGATCCGCATCTGGTGCCGAGTGAACATCCAGCGCTCGGTGCACGCCTCCGTCGAGTAACAGCGAAACGGCTTCCTGACGGTACTGATCGAACTGAGCGATATTCGCCGCGCGGTCGAGATGACGCCGCTGCCTGTCGATTTCATGCATCAAGCTCAGTCGGTTTCGGAAACGGGGCTCAAGAATGCCTTGCTGTAATGTGAGTTTTGGCGCGTCAAACACATAGTTGTCTGGTGTCGTTGCGCCGTCCCATCGCTGGAAACCGTACTGAGGAAACGCTCCGTGAATGTATTTGGAATCTTTGTACCCACTGGCTTCGATGAACCATGGATCGAGCTTCGATCCCATTTGCCCTCCGAACTGGCCGGGGATCGTTCGGCCCGTCACATGAACGAGCTTCTCCGGAAGAACGGCCGCTGGTGGCAGGTTATTTCGACGAGGTACGACACCGGTTACCACTGAAGGAATCGATGGGAAATCATTCGCTGTCGGGGCGTTTGAACTGAATCCTCGTGGCACCGGCGTTCGACCAGTGAGCATCACGTGATGGCCGATCGAGTGTTCGTTGTAGGGGTGCGACAACGAGCGGACCATCGACCATTTGTTACTGATCGAAGCCAGCATCGGCAGGTGTTCGCTGATGTGTGTCCCTGCCGCCTGAGTGGCAATCGGCGAGAACTCTCCACGGACGGTGTCGGGTGCGAGCGGTTTTGGATCGAAACTCTCATGCTGAGCCAATCCTCCGGACAGGAAGATAAAGATTACGGATCGATGGCGTTTTGTCGATTTGCTGGTACCAGTTGCCGAACCCATCGCGCGTAATCCAGCGACGTGATTCATGCCGAGACCGAGTAATCCGATGCCGCCAGCCTGGACTGCCATTCGACGAGGAATTTGCGGATGACGTGGTTGCCAAGCAATATTATGAACAGTCATTGTCGTCTGCTCCGACTGAGTCGCCAGGAAACGGTTGAGACGAACAGCGTACTGGTGGAATTGTTATTCGCCAATTGGAATCGGACTGATGTTCTTCTGCTCGTCGATTATTGAGCGTGAAGATGAAAATATGCACGCCAGTCGAATCGAGAATTTCCGGAGTGCGAAACGCGTTTTCGATCACCTCGCCACAATTGACATGGAAAACAGACTGGACAACCAGCCGCTGCATCGACATTCCGACGTATAACAGCTTTTCACGCATGACAGTGCCATTCGTTTCGAACACCTTTTATGCTCCCGGAGTGTATGACCTGATCAGTGAGTACATTTCTGCGGCCTGTGCTTTGCTTCTGCCGCCTGAGTTCGTGCAATCTCTGAGGAGTGCTTCATGATTCGACATTCAATTAGACTGCTTTGTTTTGTTGCGACGGCACTCGTGTTGAGTTTCGCCAGTATATCGCACGCGGATGTGAAACTGGCTTCGATTTTTGGCGATGGGATGGTGCTGCAACGTGAACTGTCGGTACCTGTCTGGGGCTGGGCGGAAGCTGGCGAAGCAGTGACGGTTTCATTTGCTGGCCAGACCAAATCTGTAACAGCCGGTGATGACGGCAAATGGACGATCAAACTTGATGCACTCAAAGCATCAGCCGATGGTGCATCACTTAAAATCGCTGGAAAGAATTCAATCGAGCTGAAGGACGTTCTCGTCGGCGAAGTCTGGATCTGTTCCGGCCAGTCTAACATGGAGTGGCCGTTGTCTCGCGCACTCGACTCCAAGGAAGAAATCGAAGCTGCCGATCATCCGCTGATTCGACTGTTTGACGTGCCGGGCCATACGACGTCGCCCATTGCGAAGGAAGAATGTCCAGGCAGCTGGAAGGTTTGTTCCTCGAAAACCGTTGGTGGTTTTTCGGCAGTTGGTTATTTCTTCGGACGTCGAATTCAAAAAGAACTGAAGGTGCCGATCGGTCTGGTCGGATCGAACTGGGGTGGGACGCGTATTGAACCATGGACGTCGCCCGCCGGATTTCGCAGCGTTCCGGAACTCAAGACGATCGCGGATGAGGTAGGTGCCTACGACGAAAGCACCAAAGTCGGCAGTCGTTCACCGTCGGCGATCTATAACGCCATGGTCCATCCGTTGGCTCCATTCACGATGCGTGGCGCAATCTGGTACCAGGGAGAATCGAACGGCAACGAAGGCGAGTCTTACTATCACAAGACTCAGGCTCTGGTGAACGGTTGGCGAAAACTCTTCAACCCTGAACTGGCGTTCTACTGGGTGCAACTGGCTGACTTTCAGCAGCCAAATAACGATCCGGCTGGCGGAAACGGTTGGGCCAAACTCCGCGAAGCGCAGCGAAAGGCGCTTAGCATCAAGCATACGGGCATGGCCGTGATCATCGACATCGGCCAGGCCAACGACATTCACCCGCGGAACAAGCAGGATGTTGGCTGGCGATTGGCGCAATGGGCGTTGCATCAGACGTACAACAAGAAGAATGTCGTTCCCAGTGGCCCGCTTTTCAAAGGGCACAAAGTTGAGGGGAGGTCAATCCGCCTGACCTTCGACAATACTGGAGGCGGCTTGATCGTCGGTAAGAAAGTGGGGCTTGAGCCCACAACGGAGGTCAAAGACGGAAAGCTCCAGCGATTCGCAATTGCCGGCGAGGACAAGAAGTGGTACTGGGCCGACGCCAAGATCGACGGCAATACGGTCGTCGTGCAGTCGTCAGAAGTCGCCAAGCCTGTTGCCGTGCGTTATGCCTACTCGATGAATCCGGCCGGTGCTAATCTCTACAACAAGGAAGGCATTCCGACGTCGCCATTCCGAACGGACAGTTGGTAGGGTCAAAATTCTCCGCCGACCATGAAGTTCAATGGAAGACGTGAGTTCGGTCACCGGGCGCTAACGGTCCTCTGTCGAATCGGGCTCTTGATCTGGTGCAACAAGTCTGCAGGATCGAACACGCAGTTCTGGCGGAGAGTCTCGGGTTCGATTCCCGCGGCTTTCTCAGCCAGACGTTGTCGATCTTCAGCTGAAATGTCGAAACCCCACACCGCCACAACTGCCGTGCTGAGTCCGACTCTGAGTTCGGCTGAGTTTTTTCACTCTACGGGCGACGTGCTGCGCCTGCCCGATCTGCGGCGCGTGCTGACAGACGGCGTCGAACTGGTCGTCGAACAGCGTCACGCGCGAGTACAGATTTCCGATGCGTCACTACATGTCGCCGCGACAAGTGCTGTTCTTGCTTCGCGAGAGGGCTGATCAACTGGATGAAAGAACGCCTTGCAGGGGAGTAGAAAAATAAGCAATATGAGTAGCTCTATGACAAATCGACTGTCCCAGGAAACATCCCCAATCGTCGCGACGCTCGACGATCTCGCAAAGTTGGCAAACTACTCGCTCATGGACACGCTTAACTGCGATCCTGACGCGAAAGAAAACGGGGCCGACTACGCTCCGCGACAGGTCTTGACTGGCCACTATGTCCCTGTCAATCCAACGCCAATCAAAGACCCCGAATACATCGCGCACAGCAAAAACTTTTTTCGCGAACTTGGTTTCGCCGACAGCATGGCACAGCTCGACGATTTCGTCCGCATGTTCTCCGGCGACATCTCGCACGTTCCGGAGCCGCTGCGCAAGGTCGGTTGGGCGTGTGGATACGCACTTTCCATCTTCGGTACCGAATACTACCAGCAGTGCCCGTTCCAGACCGGCAACGGATACGGCGACGGTCGCGCAGTTTCCGTGCTTGAGGCCGTTATCAATGGTCGACGCTGGGAAATGCAGCTGAAAGGTGGCGGCCGGACGCCATACTGCCGCGGCGCGGACGGTCGCTCCGTCCTGCGGTCGAGTGTCCGAGAGTTCCTGGCACAGGAACACATGCACGCGCTCGGAGTGCCAACTTCACGGTCTCTCAGTTTGTATGTTTCGAAAACGGAGAAGGTCAAGCGGCCGTGGTACTCGGAGGGCTCTCGCTCGAAGGACCCCGACATGCTTATATCGGAGGCAGTCGCCATCTCGACGCGCGTCGCACCGTCGTTCATTCGGGTCGGCCAACTCGAACTCTTCGGTCGCCGTGCCCGCAACAAGCAACACCCGAAAGCGATGCGGGAACTCGAGAAGATTGTGTTGCACTTGATCGATCGTGAGTACGTTGACGTCATCGACAAGAAACTAAGCACTGCCGAAAAAGTGGTGTCGCTCGCACGCGAGTTTCGCAGCCGCCTTACGTCGCTTGTGGCGAACTGGATCCGCGTCGGCTACTGCCAGGGCAACTTCAACAGCGACAACTGCGCGGCCGGTGGCTTCACGCTCGACTACGGTCCATTCGGATTCTGCGAGGTGTTCAACCCGCACTACCAGCCATGGACGGGTGGCGGAAATCACTTCTCGTTCTTGAACCAACCAGTGGCAGCGGAACGCAACTTCCACATGTTTTGTACGGCGTTGCGGCCGTTACTGAAGTCGCATCATGACTATCTGCTACAGCTCGATGAGATTCGAAGTGGCTTCTCGAAAGTGATGCAAGCGCAAATGGAGAAGATGTGGGCTGCCAAACTCGGACTTGGCACTTTTGACGCGGCGTTGTTCAGTGAGCTCGAAACGCTCATGGTGCAAACTCCTGTCGATTACACCATCTTCTTCCGCGAGCTTTCGATGGTACCTGACGACATTGGCCCACTCAAAAAAAGCTTCTACAAGGACTCGAAGAGCGCCACGGCTTCAATACACTCGACGTACGCGACTGACCCCGAAGCGATGAACAAACGCTGGTCCGAATGGCTCACAAAATGGAAATCACTCATCGGCAGCGTCAGCACTAGCGCCGCGAATACTGCTGCTGCGCCGCGCTCCCGTGAGGAGCTCTCCAGGCAGATGAAACTCGTCAACCCAAAATACAGTTTGCGAGAGTGGTTCGTTATGCCTGCGTATCAGCAAGCGGCCGCGGAGAACTACTCGCTAGTTCGAGAGCTGCAGAAAGTCATGACGCAGCCATACGCCGAGCAGTCGAAGGGCATAGAGAAGAAATACTATAGGCTGAAGCCATCTGAGTTCTTTGAGGTCGGTGGCTTGTCGTATTTGAGCTGCTCATCATGACTTTTCGAAAACGAACCGCGCAGGGTCAAAAACTGGAACTCCGTTGTCACCTGACGTTCCCGAGTCCCCGTGATCTTCCCGACGGCGATTTTCGAGTTGTCGTAACTGATCCGAGTGGGAACTCCGCCGAAGAATTCGAAAGCCCGTTTGTGGCCTTCCAGAAAACTCTCCGAACACTCACGCGGAAACGCCTGCATGTAAATTGCGTCCGAATACGGCAGCGTCATCACAAACAGTGCGACCTTCACCGTCTCGCCATTCAGCACGACATCGGCGAACCCGTAGTCGACCTGGGCCTCACCCGGACGATGACTCAGCGGCAGGAAGACTTCGCGGCGACTCTCCTTCCACTCACGCACCGCTTCCTGCACGATCGTCACACCGCCCGTGTAACGATGCTCCTCTCGTAGTCGGTCAAAGATGCGCTGCCCCGTGTGTCGCTGTTTCCGGTGAACCGCCCGATCCCTCTCCAGAATCTCGTGGATTACTGGTAGGAACGGCTCCAGCTTCGACGGTCGAGACTTTGTCAACCGGTAACCCGGCGGCTCACTGGCCTTAAGTCACACTTGGTTTGCTGAACCGTTTTCTTCGTCACAGATGACCTCTAATCGCTAATCGCTAATCGCTAATCGCTAATTGACGATTGACGATTGACGATTGACGATTGACGATTGACGAAATCGACTGGCTGGGACGAGGTCAACCAGTCTTTTTCGGCTCTTTATCAGCCTCGTGTAATCGCCGTAGCACCTGCGTCACCCTCCTACGGCTTAAGCTGAGATATCGGGCCAATTCAGCACGCGTTGAAATCTCATTGGAATCGAGCAGTGACTGATAGTAGCGAGCCAACCGCATGCGATCTCGCTTCGGTTTTTCCTGCTCCGAATCGGCCGCAATTTGGTCCGAAATGGGGTTCCACTTGAACATTTCGTTGTACGGAAATCGACGTGACCGGTTGGTGCGAAAGACACCTGGCTCGACGAATCCCCACTTCGGATGGAGACTGCCTCGGGGAGCTATTCGGTCTCGGCAGTTCGGTTATTGGCGTTCGAATTTTCCAAGGTTCTTGTACGCGGTGACAATACCACACCGTGCCAGATGGTCTCGTCACTTTGTTCGCATCAGTGGCGATGGTCGCACTAGTTGTTGGGTGCGTGGATCGATGTGCCCTGTGAATTCGTCGGCTGCTTGGATTTGTTGGACTCCTGGGGATACTTCCACGCCGCCAGCGCCTCGGCCACTTCATCGAGCCATTGCGTCACGGGTTTGTATTTGGGCGACTTGCCCATGGTCGGGCAAATGCCGCCGCCCCCGGAGTGTTCATTCCATGAATACATGATCACAGTCTGCGCCTCGCAGTCCTCGGGGTGGGTTGCCACGAAATCAAGAACGGCTTCGACTCGGGCCTCAAGGTCGCCTTCCCTGGGCCACTGGCAGTGATGCAATTCTTCTATGGCTTGTCCCTGGCGATCGAAGGCGTGGGGCCACCGATAATGCATGCTGGGACAGGGAGGAATGAACGGGAGACCGCTGTTCAGATATTCTTGCTCGCAGGTCTTGATGATCTCCTCTGTGGCCGACGCATACGTTGGCGCTTCGTCTCTTTTGGCAACCGCTCCCCCATAGGCTCCTTCGTAGTCCATGAATGCATCGTAGCCCTCTTTCTTCAATGTTTCGGCATGCATGAAACTATCTCTGGGCTCCATGCACCCAATGATGTAAGGGTTCTTCAAACCCGCGGCGTCCACCCACGCCCTGATATACTCCACAAATTCGGCGCCGGTCATATGCTCTTTGCCCCGCGCGACCTGCAGGGCCGCTCGGAATCGTTCGGGATGGTAGACGACGATCAAGGGGCGACCGTCCATCACCGTCTGCCAGTTCGGCATCGTGATGTACTCAATCGTCTCATCCATCATGGTGGCCACTTTGCTTCGCGTGTAGCGAATGGCTCGGTGAGCATACAGAGCCCAAGTGAAATTTACTTTTTTGGCTTCTGGTATCTTGCTGACCATGTGGCAATCGAAATTGTTCCTCAGTTCCCAGCCGTTAGCGAAAAGCTTCCGCGCTGGTCCGTGATAAACGAAGAAATCAATTCCGGCATTGCAGGCATAGCGGAGTTCCTGGTCCATGGTCTCCTGCAGCAGTTGCTGGTTGAAGGGATGGTTGAACCACAGGGGACCGGCGTTGGCGGGATGCTCGACCCAATCGACGTCCTTTGTCAGCCGACAGAAAAAAGGCGCCCGGTCGTGCCATTGGGAGTCTTTCAAGAACCCCTGTTTTCCTCGTAGATAACCGAGTTCCTGTCGTTGTGTGGCTCCCTTGCCGGAGAACATATCCCAGCGTTGTACGCCAAGGAGCGGTCTGCCCCGTTCCCCAGTCGCGGTGGTTTCACTATCTGTTCCACTACACACGCAGGTATCTGCTTCGTGCGTCTTCGTTTCTTGCGCTTTGGCGGGACCTTGTGTTTGAGCCACACTGATTACGAGAATAAGGAGGGCCCTCCATCCACTCCATGTCAATGACATATGCAGTGTTTGTTCCTTATGCTGTTTACCGGGCTGTAATCGGGAGCCCAACCAGGGCAGTAGCGTCTTTCTAGTCTTCATTGTTTCCGTTCTTTCGATGTTCAAGCTCCGGTTCGACCGTTGGCCTGTCGAAGAACTCGAAGATTGCGGGCAGTTGGGTGATGGCTGGTTTGATGTGGTTGCCATCCTTTACCTCAATGTACTTGTGCGTCATTCCGAGCTCTTTCATTTTCGATGCCCAGTGCCGAGCACCTCGTACGGGAACCAGTCGGTCCTTATCGCCCTGCACAAGAATCACGGGAGTTGTCTTGATCTTCGCCAGATCATTCGGTGAACGGAACGTCGCGGGAGCGATCGGAGCCAGGCCTGCCCAGATGTCTGGGTATTTGATACCGATGTGCCACGTGCCGCCGCCGCCCATTGAGTGGCCCATCAAATAGATTCGCTTCGAGTCCACGTTGAACTCGTCCCGCACGATCTCCAGAACATTCATGACGTCCTTCTCGCTGAGCTCCCCAAGGTTCTCGGGGTCCCAACGTCGCGAAGTCTGTCCGCGTCCTCCATACCAGCCTCTTGTGTTGTACCCCAGCGGGGCGGCCAGAATGTAACCGTGCTGCTGAGCCAACCTCGTGAACCCCGGATAATTGAGAATCTGGCGAGGGTTACTATTGAACCCGTGGAGGACAACCATCAATGGATAACACTTTTTGGCGTCATACCCCTCTGGGACGTAAAGACCGTACTCAATTTCCTTGTCTGCGGCCTTGAAATCGTAACTCCGCATCCAGATTCGTCCGGTGACGATTTTCGGCGTCTCCAGTCTGCCGTAATAGCGGTAGGTCTCGAACTTGACCGGTTTGTCGGTGAAACGCGGGTCTTGGGTGTTTCGCAAGTATTCGATCAATTGGGCGCGGAGTTTTGCGACGGTTGCGGCGTGATCAGGCTGATCCGCCAGATTGTTGATTTGGTCGGGGTCTTGCTTGCAGTCATAGAGTTCGACGGCAGGTCGTTTCGCGAAGGATAGCTGATAGTACTTTGAGTTCTTCGGGTCATCCTTCATACCCATCAGGGCGGACTTGGTTGGCCCGTCATCGCACTCAGCGAAGTCCCGTAACAGGTGGGTGGCGCCGGAGGGCGCACCAGCCGGCCAACGCTCGCGATCAATGTTTAACTTGAGCATCCATCGGTCGGTCCGGATGGCGCGGGCCGGGTAGCCTTGCATGGACGGCTTTTGTTGGGCGGGGACGTGACGTTCGCGTCCAAAGACGACGAAGTCACCCCGGCCGTTGCTGCTTAGCGTCGGCTGATTTTTGAGAATTGGTAGCAGCGAATTCCCAGTCATTCCCTGGGGTATTTTGCTGCCCGCGACTTCCAGAAACGTCGGAGCCAGGTCGGTTAATGAAACCAGTTTGTCGACAGAGCGGGGTAATTTCACTTGCTGACCCCAGCGAATCGCCAGTGGTACGCGGGTGCCCCAGTCGTAGAGGTTGGCTTTGCAGCGGGGAAAGGGCATACCATGGTCGCCGGTCATGACGATGATCGTGTTGTCGAGTTCGTTGGCTGCTTCGAGCAGCTTGATGGCCTTGCCCACGTCGCGGTCCCAGCGCTGAACTTCAAAATAGTAATCCGCAATGTCGCTGCGTATCTCGGCAGTGTCCGGATAGAATGCGGGGACGTGAACTTTGTCGACGGGAATTCCGCTCTTCGCCCCACTGTCTTTGACGTAGCTGCGATGCGGATCACTGGTGCCGAACCAGAAACAAAATGGCTTGCCTCTGTCCCGCTGCTGCATGAATTCGTTGAATGTGCTCGCAGATCCACACGGGTCCTCCGTGTATCCGCCTGGCTTGACTGAACCGGGCCCCCACGCTTTGCGCCAATGACCAATCTCATAGCCAGAATCTCTTAATAAAAACATAAAGTTCGGATAACTGACATCCAAAGTACTCCAGAGATTCGCCCCGGATTCCAGGCGGTAGAACTGTTGCCCGGTCAGGATGGAGTTGCGACAGGGAGTGCAGGATGGGCTAGAGACAAAGGCGCGCTCGAAGAGAATTCCTTCTTTCGCCAGACGATCAAAGGTGGGTGTCTTGATCGCTTGATCGCCATAAACCCCGGCATGCGGCCAACCCCAATCATCCGCCATGCAGAACAAGATATTGGGAGAATTTGCTTCGAGTCGGCCAACCGGCGTGAAGGTAATCAAGAGCAGAGCTATGGTGACCGAGCGGAGTATTGATTTCATCTAGTTTGCGCTTTTCAATTCGTCCAATTGCAGCTTGCCATCGCCATTTGAATCTATGTTCTTGAATCGCTTGGTCAGGGCGGGCACGTTGCGACCCTTTGGGTTGCCAATGAATTCTTCCAGCGTGATCGCTCCGTCACTATTCCGATCCCGACTCTTGAAAAACCGTTCCTGCGAGCGGCGCCCAGGCGCGGGCGATTGCGAAGTGGCTTGATTGACTGACCGTGGCGGCGACTTCATCACGAACTCGTGCGCGACCTTGGAACCCCGGGCGCTGAGCTCCAGCACACAGGCGGGAATCGTTGCCAAATTGATCTCCTGGGGAATGGCTCCGCCTTTCCAGCCAAACAGGATCCTGGCAGTTCCATTTTTTGACGCCGCGTCCCAGCGCAGTTCCACGCTTCCGTCGGAGTTGTTGTCGACCTGAACCCAGTCCGATCCCTCCAGCACAATCGCATGCGTGCGGCGAGAGGCGCCGTCCTGATCTGTCAGCTGGATCAGGCGATTGCCCGCCTTGTCGGTCTTGATTGGGGGGACATTCAAGCGAAGCGCCCGAGGTCGTTTTGGAGCTTTGCTGAGAGACTGCCCCGTGCGCATCGCCTGCGGGTCTCCTACAAAATCAGGATTACGAAACGGAACAAGAGCATCCGTGTCGCCAAGGAAGGTTTCAATCAAACGATCAAGCTCCCGAACTTTTTCCGGGAAGTGGTCCGCCAGATTGATCGCCTCGGAGGGATCCCGTTTCAGATCGAAAAGTTCGTAGGCATGCGAGGCAGCATCCTTTCCGGCGTGGAAGAAACGAATGAGTTTCCAGTCCCCGAGTCGCACGCTGGTCGAAGGCGCGCACAGCGCGCCCATGTTGTGCGGGAAGTGGGTGAAGATGGGACGGCGTTTCATTGCATCACCGCGCAGCAGGGGAACAATGCTCTTTCCGTCCAGTGGCATGCCGTCACGGGGCATCACTCCGGCAGCTTCCAACACCGTCGGATAGATGTCGGTGGATTGAACCGGATCGTGGCATACAGTTCCCGGCTGGATCTTTCCGGGCCAGCGGACAATCCACGGCTCCCGCACGCCGCCTTCATAGGTATTGGCCTTGCCGCCGCGCAGAGGGCGGTTCGATGTCCAGGGATTGCCGTCCACCTGATTGTGAATCACGCCGCCGTTGTCGGAGGTCAGGATGATCAGGGTGTTTTCCTTCAGCTGGCGATTGGCCGGCTTGTCCAGCCAGTCGAGTAACATGCCAATGCTGTTGTCCATGCTGTCGAGCATGGTCGCCATCTCGGGACAGCGTTGATCGGCCTTTGGGTCTCTGCGTTTGTTGTATTTGGGCAACAGGTCTTTCTTAGGAATGATTGGTCCGTGCACCGCGTAATGCCAGAAGTTCAAATAGAAGGGCTTGTCGGAATCCTTGACCGAATCAATCCACTTGATGGATTCATCCGCCAGGCGTTCATTCAGGTATTCGCCCTCCGGACCTGGCTTCAAGTTCCGGATGCCCAGTGCTTTGCCCTTGCCGGCATAGGGCGAGTAGTAATCGGGCGGCCCCGGCCGATGCGCGCCGCCGATGACAAAATCAAAACCTTGGTTTTCTGCGTGATACTTTGTGTCGCCTCCCGTGAAGCGCGCGCCGGAGGGACTCAAATGCCATTTGCCGATGTGCGCGGTGTGGTAACCGGCCTCTTTGAGAGCCTCAGGCAGAGTGAATACTTCCAACGGCAGATGATTTCGGTTCTGCACTCGACCGCAGTATTCATTAGGATTCGGCGGCAAAGCCTTCGGATTCGGCACGTTCTTAGGTGTCACCGCCTGGGTCATGCGCAGCCGGGCGGGATATTGGCCCGACATGATGCTGGCGCGGGTGGGTGAGCACAGGGGAGCCGCCGCATAGGCATCGGTGAAACGCATGCCCTCGCCGCAAAGACGCGTCAGGTTGGGAGTGTCGTAGTACACCGAGCCGTATGGCGCAGAATCGGCCCAGCCCATGTCATCAATCAGGATCATGATCACGTTGGGTTTTTGCGCGTCTTTGCCGGACTGAATCGGCACGCTCTTCAACGGGGACGTTACCGAGGGCGTGTTCCGATGCTTTTGGGCGGAGGCGCCGGTTGACTCCGACTCTCCGGCTTTCGAATTTCGGTCCTTGGCTTTTGAACGATGGGAGTTCTCGCGCAATCCCCATTGTCTTTCAGCGAATTCATAGAGACTGGAATGGAAGCCGCCAGAGTAATGGGGAACGGGCAGGGTCCCTGTAAAGGATTCTAATTCCTTCCTGAGCTCGGCGGCTTTCTCCGGCATTTCTTCAATCAAGTTGACCGCCTCATGGAAGTCCTTGTCGGGGTTGTAAGCTGCCGGCTTTTCCATGGAGACGTCAAACAGGAGTTCCTCGCCGTTCTCGTGCCGCATGTATTTGAGTTTCCCTTCGATGATGGAAGCCGTGTTCATGTAGCGCTGATACAGATATCGATGCGGGACGCCTTTATCCTTGCCGGTGAGGTGCGGGATCAGGTTCACCCCGTCGAGCATGGGGTCCGAGTCAGGGTCGCCGCCGGCAACAGCTACCGCGGTGGCGCCGGCATCCAGTGTGTTGACGCCCTGGTCAAACACCTGACTTGGGATGACGCCTTTCCAGTGGACGATGTAGGGAATCCGGGAACCGCCTTCGAAGATGATTCCTTTGGCCCCATGCCAGGGATCGTTCACGGAGCCGTCCCAGGATCGGACGCTCAAGGGCGCGCCGTTGTCACTCATGAAGAAGATCAGAGTGTTTTCTAACTTGCCTTTTTCTTCCAGCAACCGATAGATGTCTCCGACGCCGTTGTCGATGCCCTTCAATAGAGCCAGACCCTGCTGCCGAACCTCGGCTTCGGTGTAGTCTTTTGCGTAGTTCGCACTCTTCTTGATCATCACGCTGGAGTGATCGTATCCCTTCTGCTGAAGTTCCGAGAGCGAAAGGACCTGATCAGTCAACGAGGCAGGTGCGTCCAAAGGAACATGCGGACCGTAGTAGCCGAGGTACAGAAAAAACGGATCCGGTTCGACTACGTGCCGATTGATGAAAGCCAGAGCAAGCTCCGTCTGCAACTGGATGCGGTACTTTTCTTTGTGCGAATTGCCTTCATAAGTGCGATAGTTCACCTCTCTGGCCGGGAAGCTTTTTCCGGAAACATCGAAGTTGGACCAGACGCGTGTTGCTACGCCCTCGGCAAATTCATCGTAACCAAACCCCTGCGGCTTGAATGAACTCACGACCGACGGTGGAATGTCCGCCTCACTTTTGTAGCCATTCTTTGCCATCCATCCCCTGGTTCCCCTGTTGATATCGAGATGCCATTTCCCGACGTGTCCGGTCGTGTATCCCAATCCTTTCAAACGCGAGGCAATCGATTTCTGTGTCGTAGGAAGCGGCCCCTCCTTGTTTGATTCAACGCGAAAACGCTGCTGATATCGTCCCGTAACAATTCCCGCGCGCGATGGCACACATTGCGGCGCGGTGCAGTAAGCCTGCGTCATCAGCGCTCCGTGGGTCGACAGTCGATGTACGTTAGGCATGCTGACTTCATCGCGCAGATCGGTCGCTTCCAGGTCGTTGTAACCATGGTCATCGGTCACGATGAAAATGATGTTCGGCTGTTGAGCACCAAACACCGTCGCTGCCGAAATCAGCGGGAACAATGTGCTGAGGCCTATCGCCAGTATCATGCACCTTAAAAGTTTCTTCATGTTTTGTCTCAACCTCTTGAACCAAACCTACGAGCCATCCCAACCAAGGCGGTAGCGTCTTTCTGGTCTTTATTGCTTCCGTTTCTTTCGATGTTCAAGTTCCGGTTCGCCCCAACCAGAGCACCTTCGTCAGCCCCGGCTTGGCGATGGGGTAGTTTTCTTAGTTGTCGGCTTGTCCGCGAGTTGCTCTCGCTCGGCGGCTTCATTACGCAGGTACTCGACCAAATGACCTGAGTGCGAATGGAGCGATTGACTTGCCCGCTGCGCGTCTCCGGCGTCCAGGGCGTCGACAATGGACTCATGCTCACGAGCGATAGCGACAAAATCGGCGGTCTTGAGAAACTCCAAGGCGAAACGGGTGCGAACCTCGAAGGCCAGAGACTCCCAGACACGTAGCAGCACACCGTTCTCCGACGCTTGTACAATCGCGCGATGAAACGCCTGATTCTCACGCTGATAGGCGTCGAAATCGCGTCGCCGGGCTGCCGCCACAATCGCTTTGCAGACCTTTCGAAGCTCGCGACAATTTCCGCGCAGCGCGTTGGCGGCCGTCATCGCCGCAAGGGACTCCAGAGCAGCGCGGACCTGGAACGCCTCGATGGTCTCGGTCACCGACACTTCCCGGACCCAGGCTCCTTTGTGGGTGGCGGAATCGAGGACTCCTAAAGCGACAAGTTCACGGATCGCTTCGCGCACCGGAATAGCGCTGACCGCAAATTCCTCTGTCAACCTTCCTTCGACAATGCGTTCCCCGGGCGCAAGTTCCCCGCACCCTATTCGCTGCAACAGGACCTCGCGGATTTGCGCAGGTACCGATTGACGGACCAGATTCATGAGGCTGGGCTCCTCGATCATGAAAGAATACCTGAAAGTCGAGACGAGCCATGGACCATGAATGATATATGATCTGTCGTCAAGTCATGCTCAACTGGCGAGATCACATGAATCTTCACACGACGAACCCGCCCACGGGAGGTGCTTGGGAATTGCACCAGATGGCGGACCGCCCAAGCAACTTCGCCGACCGATGCGCGAAGCCGAACGTGCCAATTGAGCATGTTGATCCTGCAAACAGATTACGCAAATACCGCCGCAACATGTCTGCACACCAGCGGTTGCGATGTTTGCAGATCGATGACGCCGCGGCCAAAAAGTTCTAACCGTGTCTGGTTACCCCGACCTTCGGAGCCTTGTCAGAACTAACCTCTGATAAGGCTTTTTTCGTAGGTTTCGTGCAGTTTTCACGACCGGCACCACCGCTTGACTTCGCCCCGAAGTTTCCGGCCAGCATGTCAGGAAACGACACGGTTTTCCCCCGGTCGCCAGCGTTTGGGGGAAACTCTGAAACCCCGGTTCCATCGGTTCCGGTGGCTCGCATCGATTCCTGTTCGTTCCCGGTGTTCTTGTCCGGCGTGAGCTTTGGAAGAGAATCCAGAGCCTCGCTGACGTTCAACAGTCTGGCCTCCGTGTACGTCGCCATCGTCAGCCGGATGTCTGAGTGACGCATGATTTCCTGAGCTGTGCGGGGAGCGACTCCCGCCCGGTTCAACGACTCCCGCCCGGTTCAACATCGTCGCCAGCGTCATTCGCATGGCGTGAATGTCGACTGCCCGGCCACATTCGTCAGTTTTGGGAATGCCAGCCACTTTCTGACGATCTTTGTTACAACGTGGCAAAAGACCCCGTCTACATTCGTGACTTTCACGCAACAATGCTGCACCAGCCGGGGCATCGATCACAGCCGTCTGATCTTCCCGCACCAGGAGCTGGATAAACGCCTCACCGGTGTCGAACCCAGCCGGGTCGTGACAGAGATTCTCAGCTGACAGGACGACATGTCGAACACGAATGCAAACCGCCTTGACCACAGGTCGCGACAGTTGCTGTCACGGCGGAGAATTCTGCAGGTTGGTGGCATCGGAGCTGTCGGATTGACTCTTCCCGCTTTGCTGCAGGCGGAAGAGCTTGAGCAGACAACAACGAGTTCAAGCACGCCGCCGAAATCCTGTATTTTCATCCATCAATTTGGTGGACTGAGTCAATTGGACTCGTGGGATATGAAGCCAGATGCGCCACAGGAAATCCGTGGTCCGTATGTGCCAATTCAGACGGCGACTCCGGGAATTCAAATCTGCGAGCTGATGCCGCAGCTCGCGAAGATGTCGGAGCACACTGCGGTCATTCGTTCCATGACGCATCACATGGCGGAGCACCGGCAGGCGAACTCGATGTATCTGGCCGGTCGCGCGAATCCAGTCGCGGACGATCCGTCGTTCGGCGCAATCGTGACCAGACTGCGGCCTTCCAAAGCGACTCTGCCTGGTCATGTGTGGCTGCAGAAGTTCGGCGGAGGCGCCGCTCCCCCCGATCACACGTATCTGACCGGGGGACGTCTCGGCATGGCCTATGCACCGATGTTGATCGGCGAACGGCATGACGACAATCCGGCTTCGACCGATTTCCGAGTTCGCGCGTTCGACTCACCGCAGGGCGTCACGTCCCAGCGTCTTCAGCAACGGCGAAATGTGCTGCAGGGCCTTGAACGCCATTCGCAACTGGGAAGCACCTCTGAATTCGAATCACAGGATTTATACCAGCGACGGTCCTTTGAGTTGCTGCATGGCACCGCAGCAAAACAAGCATTCGAAATCGACCAGGAAGATGCCGGCGTGAGGGATCGCTATGGCCGTAATCCGCTGGGGCAGAACCTGCTGCTCGCTCGGAGACTGATCGAATCCGGTGTACGACTGGTTAACGTCGTCGCCTGGACGGGCCTGGCTGCCGGAGAAAAGTTTGTCAGCGTTGAGACCTGGGACATGCACGGCAACGCAGACGTTGGCATCTTTGAAGATGGGTGGAACGGTTTGCCCTTCGCTTTGCCTCGCACCGACCAGGCAGTTGCAACATTACTGGAAGACCTGCGCACGCGCGAGCTTCTGGACTCAACGCTCGTTGTGCTGGTGGGTGAATTCGGCAGAACACCTGTCATCCGAAAAGGTGCCCGACGGATCGGCCGCGACCACTGGCCGCAGTGCTATTCCGCAATGCTGGCGGGGGCCGGAATCCGCGGAGGCACTGTGTATGGCGAATCGGACAAGCGTGCTGGCTACGTTAAAACGAATCCAGTGACGCTCGAAGATTTCTCCGCCACACTCTTCGCAGCGATGGGCATCAATCCCGCGTCACGCTTAAGCCTCGACGGATTTACAGACCCGGCCAGTAGCGGCAACGCGATTGAAGCTCTGCTGTGAGCGACTCAATTCAGCCGCGATGCCATGCAGTCGCGATGCCATGCAGTCGCGATGCCATGCATTCGTCGAGCGTCGCCTACACCGATGATCAGGTGTAAGCAGCCCTGCGAATTACGTCAGTGTCCTTGAGGCGACTCGCCGGCACAAACTGACTGGACTACCAGCTGTATCGGGAAACGAACGCGGGTGGAAGTCGTTCGGCCGGGCTGTCGCCGGCGATCGTGAAAACAATCCCCATCAGAGCCGGATCCGGATTGTGGCGCTGGTTACAGTTACCCAGCCCCCATCGCATCCCAACTGCCACCAACTCGAAGGATACGAATTTCTGGTCCTTGACGTTGTATTTCGCGCGTCCCAGCAGCTTCGGCGCGTAGCCAATCTTCTTAGAGCCTTCGATTGAGGTCCGAGTTTCTCCCTCAAAGCTAACCGACACCAGATCGCCTTCAACCTGGACGACCGTGGTTGTGATCCGTGCCTTCTCGATCGCCTTTGTCGGGAAGGTCGTGTAATTCAAGGCGTGAACATTGTCGACCAGGTGAAATTGCGCGAGACGATGAACCAGGCCTTGAGGCACGTCGTGCTGATCGCCTTTCTTTGGTTCAGCGGGCAATAAAGAGCGGGCCTCGTCTTTGCGGAACCAGGCGAAATCCAGATTCGAATCGGGCCAGCGTTCGCGTTTCCTGTCTCGAGCTACCACCCGCAACGCCAGGCCATCTTTGGGATACAGTTTCTCTGCGCGACGCCAACTCTCGGCCGCTGTGGGATCAGGCGCCTCGGGCAACAGCCGCTTTTCTCGCGGAAGTGTCGCCCACTTTGCCAACCCAGCCTTCATCATCTCCACAAGGATTTGTGGGTTGGCGCTGGAACTGGATGCGAGCAACTCTCCGCTGGGAGCTACCGCGTAGTGTCCCTGAGCCCCTCCTCGATTCCCCTTTTTCACCGTTCGCTGACTGGCGAATTTCCGGAACAGCAGAGCATCGGCATCCTGGCAGGATTCTTTTTGCATGCGGTCGCACGCATCGGCAGCAACAACAAACTCGGCGGCCAACTTTTGCACTTCACGATTGGACCAGACTAACTGTCGGTCTTTGACACCGTTGCCTCAGGTATTACAGAGCGGATGCCCGTTCATCGACCAGAGCAAGATCGGCTTATCCGCTTCCTGTGCCTCGATGACGGCTTCCCAGTAGCTCGACCGCCAGGGAATCTTTCGGTAAGAGAGTTCCCAGTTCCTGGGAAGAACATGGTCGCGCCACTTGGCGTAGTTAGCCTCTGTTAACTTGCCCTCCTGAAATTCGTCCGCTGCAGCAGCGGGAAGAGCAAAGGCAAGAATCAATATCGAACATCTAAGGAAAGTCATCGAAAACGCTCCTTTTAAGAATCATCGCTAAATCGGAAGTGACTCGATGATATTAAAACGCCAGTCGTTTGTCTCGTTCTGCGGCTAAGCAAGGAACGGCGTTTGTTGATGGCCATGATTATCTCTTCGTGTTCCGCTTCCGGATGACCTTCACGAGATGCTTCGCGGTTTCGTCAGCGTTCACATTGTAACCGGCCATAGAGAAACGAAAACGGGAAGTGGCTCCGCAACTGCTCCGTAATGAAAATCACTATCTCCCGAGGATCAAAAACATGATCAAATCAAACTCGTCAGCGGCACTCGTCATGCTGATGTTGTTCGCCGTGGCGGTGCGGTGCACCGAGGCGGCCGTCCCCGACGCTCCCAACATCCTTCTTGTCATGGCGGATGATCAGGGCTGGGGAGACACCGCTTACAACGGCCATCCGTTTGTGCAGACACCCGCACTGGATGCCATGGCGAAAGATGGATTCGTATTTGATCGGTTCTATGCTGCATCGCCGGTGTGTTCGCCGACCCGTGCAAGCGTGATGACCGGACGCAATCCAATACGCACAAAAGTGACCAACCATGGCCGCTACATGCGTCCCCACGAGCAGACCATTGCCGAAACTCTGAAAGCAGCCGGATACGTGACCGGCATCTTCGGAAAAGTCCATCTGGGCTCGGGACAACCCGACTCGCCCTGCAATCCCAGCGGCATGGGATTCGATGAATGGGTGATCGGACTCAACTTCTTTGACAACGATCCCTACTTAAGCCGCAAGGGGAAGATCGAGCATCGCAAGGGTAAGGGCTCGGTCATCCTGATGGATGACGCGATCGCTTTCCTCAGGAATCATAAGGATGGTGATCGTCCGATGTTTACGGTCGTCTGGTTCCCGTCTCCGCACGACCCACACGCGGAAGTGCCGGAGGGTCCCAGTCTGTACGAGAGTAAGCCGCATGCCGGGTACTACCGCGAGATTACGTTGCTCGACCAGCAGATCGGACGTCTGCGTGGTGCAATCAGAAACATGGGCATCGCGGATAATACGATCATCTGGTACTGCAGTGACAACGGCGGACTGGTCAAGGAGACGTCCGGCGGCCGGGACAGGAAGGGGAGCATCTACGAAGGAGGCCTGCGTGTTCCGGGGATCATTGAATGGCCCGCACACAAGCTCAAGGGACGCACCGCCGTTCCAGTGTCAACCTGTGATATCTATCCGACTTTGCTGGCCATGGCTGGCGTGGAATTGAATGCACCGCATCTGCTCGACGGAATGGATGTGAGCGACATCATTGAGGGTTCGGTCGCACTGCGCAGTAAGCCGATGGGGTTCTGGCACAAATTTCAGGGTGGGCAGGGAACCTGGAGCGACCGAATTCAGAAAGCGATCCTGGAAAAGCAACGTGCCGGCGCACCGCTACCACATGATCCGCCACGGATGCGCAAAGATGTCGATGAGTTCCCGCAGTTCCCGGAACACACTGCAAACGGGCATGCCGCATGGAACGATTGGCCGTGGAAGCTGCATCGTATCAACGGAAACAAATTCGAACTTTACAAGCTGACCGATGACCCGCTGGAGAAAACCGATCTTTCCGAAGCTCCCCAACACACACAACGACTTGAACGGATGAAGAAAGAGCTGGATGCATGGATGCGTTCCGTTGTTCAAAGCCTGAATGGAAAAGATTATCAATAGCAACAGGCCGGCAGCATTCAGTTGACTGTGACCGCTGCCAGTCTGGTGCTGGTTCGATGCCATGAGCTTTCAGCACGTTGGCCACAGTGGAATCAGCGATGTGGCAGCCGACATTGAACAGTGCTCTCTGGATGCGATCATAGCCCCACGTCGGATTTTCCTGGGCAAACCGCAGAATGGAATCCACAATGATCTGCCGAAGCCCTGGCCTTCCGACAGTCTTTCGCTTATCGGTATGCTCCCACTTCTTCGCCACGAGTTCACGGTGCCAGCGGAGGATCGTGTCGGGAGTCACAATGGTGATCGGCTCAGACAGCGCCTTTCGGCTGAGGGCATGGCCTTTCACAGCCAGTACTCGACGTTGATCATCAGTCAGCAGTAAACGCTTCTTGCCGATTTCCTTCAGCGACGCCTCGATCTGGTCGTTCTGGAACTCGATGATCCACTGCTGACGTTCGTTGACCCAGCCAATGAGGATGGCAAGCAGACTGTGGCAGGGCTGGAGCATAAACTGCATCGAAAACTCGGTCGTGGGCAGGAAAAGCGACCAGCTTCCGGAGCGAGTGGCGTGAATTCAAGCAGCTGAAATAGGAGCATCTGTGTGACCGCAACCCCGATGCTGAAAGTGATTTGGAGTCCAGCTGAGTTTTTTGACCCTACGAGTACGCGAAAGCGGATGCGGATGCGGATGCGGCGGAATTTGGTGCAGGTCTATCAGCCTATGCTGAAAATTCACGCGACGCTGCAGGGTAAAAAAAGAAACCGCCGGCCGAGCTCTTTGCCCATCAGAAATCAGTCACAATTCCGATCAATTGCTTTGTTGGAATTCTTGAATTACTCGCTTGTCAGCCCTTTTGCCCAATCCCGAAAGTCTCGCTTGTACCTGGGATCGGCGTTTTTGCCGGGAGCAAACTTTTTCACGAACACTCGCTGTTGATCGTCGTCGAGCCCGTGGGCACGCCACCAATTGCTGTCCGTGAAATCCGTGTCCTTCAGGTTCGCTCCGGCAAACTGCGTCAGTGAAAGTTTAGTACCGGTCAGAATGGCTGCTTCCAGGTTCGCGTTGGACAGGTTGGCTCCCGTGAGATTTGCCCCCGTCAGGTCGGTCATCAGTAAATGAGCTTCGGACAAATCCGCCAGAATCAGATTGGCATTGCGGGCTGTGGCTTGTTCCAGGGAGCTGGCAACCAGTACCGCATCACGCAGGTTCGCGCCATCCAATTTGGCCTTGAAAAATGCCGACTCCGACAGGTCGGCCTTCGACAGATTGGCAGCCGACAAATCCGTCAGTTCAAACGACGAGCGAAACAAATTAGCTTCCTGCAAAGACGCCTTCGTCAAATCGCCTTCCATGAGGTTCGCGAATTGAACATCGACGGCAATCAAATCTACTCCGGCAAGCTCCAGCTTCTCCAGCCGGGCACTCTTCCATTCTGTATTCCTGGCCTTGATCAATTCCAGAAACGCGTGAGTGCGTTCGGCGGATGTCGATCGCTCGTGGCAAAGCAACCAAAACTGGTGTTCGACCGACTGTACGTCTCGCGACTCGCTGATTTCGAACATCAACCAGGCGTTACTGGTGAGCAAAATCAACGATCCGACGAACAAGACCGCGATGCAGATCCGTGCGACGCCGTCGCGCCGGGCTGAGCCAGCGGATCGACGTTCCAATGCTTCTAGCCGGGTAGTTAAACTGCTATCTTCTGATGCCATAACGAGAATAATCAGCTGTGAACAAAAACAGTAATTCAATTCCGGCGGAGTTGACCGGCAATTCTACGCGACCGGGTACGCGAAAGCGACGGACCATATTTCGGTTGTTGGCCGTGTTGCTGGGATTCGCGCCGTTCGTGCTGCTTGAAACTGGTCTGCGGCTCGCCGACGTCGCCAGGCCGACACAGATCGACGACCCGTTCGTCGGCTTCAGTGACATCCATCCGCTGTTTGCACTCGACGCAGACGAACAACGTTATCGCACCGTAATCTCGCGGCAGCTGTCATTCGCCGAGGAAAATTTTTCCGCGAAGAAACTGCCCAATGGCTTTCGCGTTTTTTGCCTGGGAGGTTCAACTGTTCATGGACGCCCTTACCAGCATCACACGTCATTCTCGGCGTGGATGCAATTGGAGTTGGCTGCCATCCATCCTGACCGAAGAATTGAGGTCGTCAATTGTGGAGGAATCTCGTACGCCAGTTATCGGCTGTTGCCAATTCTTCGTGAAGTCCTCGACTATCAGCCCGACTTGATCGTCGTCGCCACCGGACACAACGAATTTCTGGAAGACCGTACATATCAGGCGATCAAAACGCGGTCCGCGCTGACCAGGTTCTTCAGCGACATCGTCTATTCGTCGCGAACGCTCACGCTGCTGAGGCAGTTGGGCGGATCGCATGCGCGCTCGAACGCCACACTGCCGGAGGGTCCGGAAGTTCTCCCCGAAGAAGTCGAAACTCGACTCGACACTAAGAGTGGCTACGCATCGTATCACTATGACGCACAGTGGCGTACTGACGTAGTGAGACACTTCGAGTCGTCAATTCGATCAATGATCCACCGCTGCCGTGACCGCGATGTTCCCGTTGTCCTGGTGCAACTCGGCAGTAATCTGCGTGACTGCCCTCCGTTCAAGTCGGAACATCCTCCCGATTTTTCGGACGAGGATAAGCGGCGGTGGCAGTCAATTTTCGAGAAAGCCAAGGCGGCCGAGATCGACGATCTGGAAGGCGCGCTCAAGCTGTATCATGATGCCGAAGCGATTCAGCCCAAACATTCATTACTCGCCTATCGAATCGCGCGATGTTGCGACTTGCTGGACCGCCACGAACAGGCGCGGGATTTCTACATCAAAGCACGTCAATGGGACGTTTGCCCATTGCGTGTTCTGGACGAGTCGTTGCAATCCATTCTTAAGGCTGTGCCGGATGACATCCTCGACAGCCAGAAGTTGGTATCGGTTGTCGACGCGCAAGAACTGATCGGTCGGGACAGTGATGTTCGCATTCCCGGTTTCGAATCATATATCGACCACGTCCATCCGACGATCGCGTCTCATCAGAAAATCTCGCGGACCTTGATCGCAAGAATTCAAGCGATGCAGGTCTTGCCAGCCCCGAAACCACTCGCCGCTCAGGATCGCCAAAGAATCTATCAATCACATTTCGACGAACTCGGCCCTACTTATCTGAGTAACGGCGGCCGCCGAGTTCATTGGCTGGAGAAATGGGCGAGGCGGCAACGATTGATCAACGAATCGAATCCGCGTGATTCCCTGGGATTCGAACGGCTAGGCCACCGATTTCTGGACCTGGGCGATCACGAATCCGCGTTGAAACAATATGCGACTGCAATGGGTCTGGACACGGAATCTTCTCAACGTTTGATGGTCCATGCGGATAAACTATGGGCGCAAGGCCGTGCGGGCACGGCGTCGCAACTTCGTGATTGGCTGCAACGCTAATTCAGACGTGGATATGGTGGCCGTCCGTTAGCCCGTGAATAGGAACTGGCAAGCCAATAGCGTTCGGGTTTCTTTTGCCGTGCGGCGTTAAAACGCGAAGCCACTGGAGCCTCCCATGAGTGACAATCGTTCAACCATCGCAGTTCCAGCCGTTACCGCTGCGGATCGATCCCGGTGGGTTCTCGCTGACAACTTCGTACCCCGTACGGTCAAAAAACTGGAACGACATGTAAGGCCTGTGAACAGCGGACCTTGAGTGTGCGCCGGACGTGA